>NZ_NGFN01000299.1 GCF_002148965.1 Streptomyces swartbergensis
TGGCTTGGCTGGGCCGGGGGGACGGTCAGGATCGGGGTGTAGCCGGTGTCTTGGGCGGGTTCGCCCACGGGTGTGCCGTCGACGGCCACCCAGGCGTGGGCGCAGAAGGGGTCGGTGCGTACCCCGGTGGCCCAGGTCGGCCAGGTTCCGAGCAGGCGGCACAGGATGACGGTGGCCAGCGAGCGGTGCAGGCAGCTACGGGGTGCGGCGCAGCGGGCGCTGACGGTGACCACGGCGGTGCGAGCAGTGGCGGCCTGGTCGGCGGTGGCTGAGGTGGCGCCGCGGCGCAGCGCCTGCAGCACGGTGGCGATGCGGTGCGGGCGGGCGCGGGCCAGGGGCCGGGCGGCGGCCACGGCCACCAGGGCGAGCAGGCGCAGCTTYAGGGACGGGCGCGGTGGGGCGTCGGCGTGGGGCATGGCGGGTCTCCCGGGCGGGCCCCGCGGGCAGCGGCGCTCCGCGGGGTCTAGTCGGACAGCAGGTGGTGTGTGCGCAAGGCGGTGAGCAGGTCGTCCACGTCGCGGTCGGCGCGTTCGGCGGCCTGGGGGTGGGCGCGGATCAGCGCGGCGGCCGCGGTGGTGGGGGTGCCATCGCGCAGCAGGGCGCGCAGGATCAGCGCTCCGGTGGCGTTGAGCTGCCAGTAGCGGCCGGTGTGCTGGTTGAGCAGCACCATGGTCTGGCCGGTGTCCACGGCGGTCACCTCCGGGCGCAAGGTGATAGCGGCCATCACCGTCCTCCCTTCTGTCAGGCGGCTACGGGGGTGGGCAGCGAGCGCAGCCAGACCTCGATCGCCACGGTCTGCAGCATCGGCGCCAGGTCAGTCAGCGGGGCCTGTGAGTGCACGGCGTGGCGCATCCGGGAGGCGTCGATCAGCCCGGCTTGGTGCAGCAGGGAGCCGTCCAGCAGGGCCAGGATCTGACCGCGCTGGCGGCGCACTGCGGCATAGAAGTCGGCGTCATAGATGCCGGTAGTGGTCCGTTGCAGGATCGCATCGGGCACCAGGCCGTCCATGGCCGCGGTCAACAGCGGTTTGTACCGCCCTGGCGTGGCGGCCTGCAGGGGCTGGACCGACAAAGCGGCCTCGACCACGGCGTCGTCGGTGAACGGCGAGGCCGTCTGCGGGCAGCCCGGCAGTGCCTGGTTGAGCTGCCGGAGGGAGTTGCCGCCTTCCCGGATTTGCTGCAGTACGCCGTGGATGGCCCGGTGGGGGGCCAGCGGCTCCGGAGCCGCGGCAGCCGCCTGGCGCAGCACGTCCTGGACGATGCCCACCGCCGCCGGGGTGGCCCAGGACGGCAGGCGCGGGACTGGCTGCCAGCCGTACCGTCCTGCGGCCTCCGGCGGGGGTGGCAGGGGCAGGTCCGCGGCGACATCGTGCAGCCAGTGCGCGAACCGGCGCCGGTCGGTCAGGGCGCGCAGCGTAGGCAGCCACCGGGCGCGCTCGTGCAGGCGCTGGCGCCGGGCCCGGCCGAGCACCTGCAGCGGCCGTCGCGCCAGCGCGTCGCGCAGATACGCCGGGGCGGGGGTGAACAGCTCATCGCCGCCGCCGCCGTCCAGATGCAGCCGGGAGCCGTGCGCGGCCATCTGCTGCCGCAGCACCGTCAGCCTGGCCCAGTCCCGCACCCAGAAGCACGGCTCGTCCGTGGCCAGCCGCAGGTCGGCAAGGCCGGCGAACCAGTCCGGCACGCTTCTGGCCGGTGCGGTCAGATGAGTGGCCCGGGGCAGGGCGGCAGCCGCGCGACCCGCCCACTCCCCGTCGTCATCACGGGGATCCTCCCCCTGCCAGTGCCAGGTCACCAGATGGGCCGGGCCCTGAGCCGCAAGAAAGCACACACTCGTGGAGTCCAACCCCCCGGACAGGTCGCAGCTAAGGGTGCCGCCCCCTGCGGTGCAGGTGTCCACCGCCTCGCGCAGCGCGGAGCGCACCCGCCCAGCCGCCACCGGCAGCGGCGTCTGCGGCTGCGGTGGCCGCCACCAGCGCACGGTCCGCCCGGCGCCGCCGGCCGGCTCCAGTACCAGGGCTTCATCGGGCCGCACCGCGCGCACCCCCTGCCACACGGTGCGCTCGTCCAGAGGATGTCCCACCGCCGGGTCCAGCAGCCGCACGGCCAGCGCCTCGAAATCCACCCCGGCACCGGCCAGCCGTGCCAGCAGATCGGCCCGGTCCCCGGCCACCGGTATCCCGGCCACCACCGTGGTGAACACCCGGCACGCGCCCGAGGCCGTCCCCCGCGCCCGCGTCCGGCCGCCTACCGAGGCCAGCAGATGAAAACTGCCCGCCACCCCGGCCACCGCGGCCTCCACCGTGGCGAGATCACGCACCCGGCCCAGCCGGCCGTGCAGCTGGCCGGCGGTCAGGCCGCACCGGCCCAGCACCGCCACCCGCACCCCACCCGCCTGGGCCAGCATCACCTGGTCCGTGCGCCACCGGCCCACCAGCCACGGCCGGCCCGAGGCATGCGCCACACACTCCACCGGCCCGTCCCGCAGCGGCTCCACCAGCCGAGCCGCCCCGTCCGCATCGGGCAGCATCACCCACCAGTTCTGCTCCATCACTCACCTCAGCACCCATCGCATCGGCACCAGATCCCTTGCGCGTCGCCCGCAGGCAACCCAGGTCGGCGGACGCCTGGCCAGGCGTCCGCCGACCCCGCCCCCAGTCCGACTAGTAACGCCAGATCCACGGGGGCCTGCCGGCGTCGAGCCGGTTGCCGTCACGCGAGCCGAACGTGACCTCGGTGAAATCACCGGCGTCCGTCAGCCGCGGCGGCTCGTAGACCTGCGGCTCTGAGTCGATGAAGAGACGCTCATCCACGACCGTCACCTCCCTTCGTGTCCTTGCGCCTCAGCACGGCACCGGCCGTGCTGCTGACACCCCTCCGACTCACCCACAACGAAAGGGGCGAAACGCAACTAATGAGAAAAATGGGGCTAGTTGGTTGAGGGTTGAAAGTGTCACGTACCGGATGCTGATCGAGTAGACGTCCCCGACGGCTCGCTGAGCGGTGAGGCACCTCCTTCAGAAGCTGTGGGGCCGACTGGCCAGAGCGGCCCACGAGCGCTCAGGCATCCACAGGGGCCGCACCTCGCTGACGGCGCGGCTTGTGTTTCGCACCGGCGCCCACGGCCCACTTCCGCGGCCGGGATGTGAGCTTTGCCTGGTGCCGTTCGTGCCATAGCGGGCCGACCTCGGCGACGAGCTCAGCGATCACCTCGACCGACAGGCCAGTGACCCTCCGGACGCCGACGAGCTGCAGTATGCGCAGCACGGATCCGGCGGGGCCGGCCAGGCGCAGCCAGCCGCCGGCCTCGGTGACGGCTTCGGATCTGCGCATCACCGGCGACACCGTCGAGGTAGTGGTGTGGGACTGTGATCCGGTGCTGCCGGTGGCCCGGGCCGCCGACGCCGGGCGGGTGGGACAGCACGGTCTGGAGATCGTCATGGCCGTCGCCCAGGGCTTCGAGGCGCAGCGGGAGCCGGTCGGCAAACGCATCACCGCCCGCATCGCTCTCATGGACGATGCCGGCGGCGCGATCGCCGGACGCCAACCCCGGTAGAACGACGCGGCCGCCCCCGATCAGACGGGGCGTGAGCCGGCGGCGCGGCGGCCAGCGCTGCCTGCAGCTCCCCGGGAAGAACATCGGGCAGCGCCGCGCCCTGGGCATGCTTTCCCTTGCTGTTTACACCAACCGTAGGAGGTCACTCGACTTCGTAGCCCCGATGTTGAGTGGGACTGGGACTGGGAGTGATGAGCGGTGGCTGAGGAGCAGAAGGCRAAGGCCAAASTGGAGCAGGCGAAGGGCAAGGCCAAGGGTGCCGYGGGCCGCGCGACGGGCGACGAAGGTCTCGCGGCTGAGGGTCAGACCAAGAAGTCGAAGGGCGACGTACGTCAGGCGAAGGAGAAGATCAAGGACGCCTTCCGGCGCTGACAGGCTGGACACGCCTCAGTGGGTCCCCTTCAGGGGGACCCACCCGCCTGCTTTCCTCACGCCCGCCCTTTCCATCAGCCTCGTCGACCGCGAGCCCGGCCCGGCAGCTTCGCGGTCCGGGCGAGGCTGAGGAAGGGGAAGGCTCCGCGGTTCCCGCCGGCGTTATCGCCGGCCGCCGGGCGGCCCTTATCGACCGGGCGGGTTCCTCAGTCTTCCTCCCCCGGAGGCATCTCCGTCTCCGCCGCCGGGTTGCCGGCATGGGACCAGTCGACCGCTGCCACCTACCTCGCCCAAGGCCGCCCCGAGCGCGAGGCGTACAGGAAGGCGCGCGCGGACATGCGGCAGATGGCCTCGCGCATCCGCCGCGCCCGCGACGCGGCAGGGAACCTGGAGCTGTGGGTGAGCGAGTTCGGGCGGTGGAGCGGCCACCCCGAATACCAGCGAGCCCGCGCCTACGCCCGACAAGCCCTGGACGACCCTGCCTACCGGGCGCTGTACCGTCAGGGCACCCGGGAGGCCCTCGCCGCGCGGATGCCCGCCGGCTGGGAGCCAACCGAGGCGCAGATCGACACCGGACTGGTCCACACCGATAAGGCCCTGCCGTTCGTTCTCAACGCCGTCGGCATCCTCAACACCTCGCAAGCGGTCACCGCCTACAGCAAACCGTCCGCGCACTTCCAGTACTTCTTCACCGAAGGCGGCACCCACCGGGCCTTCCCGGGCCAGGGCTACATCGGCCTGCGCGCACGGGAGTGACACACAGGCAGCGGAAGTTGTGCCCCGCGCGGCCCCGGGGCGGGGGGAAGGCGCTCGCCGGTGTGCGGCGGCATCCGGGTGAGGGCACCGGGCGGCCCGCGTGGCCGTACGCGCTGCGGTGAACTGTGGCGGTATGGACGAAACAGACCCGGTGCGGCGGCAGTCCGCGCTCGAGGGTGCCTACGACAGCCCGCAGACCGCCGCCTGGTACGCCGCGCGCGACGACCGCATGAACCAATTGCTGGGCCACCCCTTCGTCTTCCGCGCCCTGAACCTCGCCGGGCGACGCGGCGAGGTGCTACTCGACTACGGCTGCGGCCCGGCCACCGTCGCCGGCCACGCCGCCCGCCACTACGGAGTCCGCGTCCTGGCAGCCGACGTCTCACCCGCCATGCTGGCCCACGCCCGCAACCACCCCATCCCCCACGCCTCCTACCACCGCGTCACCGACCAACACATCCCGGACCTGCCCGACGCCTGCGCCGATGCCGCCATGTGCAACCACGTCCTGGCCCTCCTGCCCACCGAAGACGCTCTCCTGCGCGCCTTCCAGGAGATCCGCCGCCTGCTGCGCCCCGGCGCCCCCTTCGCCGCCCTGACCACAGACCCGGCCCGGGCAGGGATCCGCTACACCTGCCAGCAGATCGGCGATCCCGGCGCCGCCTACCGGCCCGGTGACACGCTGCCGGTCCGGCTGCGCTACGACRACGACACCTGGCAGACCTTCCCCAACGTCTACTGGCCCGCCGACACCTACCCACGCCTGCTGCAGCAGGCGGGCTTCACCGGCATCGGCCAGCACCACCCCACCGTCGCGCAGGCGGAAGCCGACCCCGCCACCGACCCCGCCCTGCTGCTCAGCAGCACCTGGAACGCGGAACGCACCCACCCCCCACTGCTGCTCACCACCGCACGCGCCTGAATTTACCCCGCACGCCCGCTGCTTCCATCCGCTTCCGGACAAGCGCAGAGCAAACTCCAGGACGGCGCCGGCCCTGCGCGGCAGTGCCGCCGCCGGCAGCTTCGGCGTCCGGGCGCCCTGAGCGCCGTGGGGGCCGTTCCCCAGCACCCTCCGGTCGACGGCGTGTGCAAGGACTGCCTGGAGGCGCCCGCGGCCGCGTGCGTTATCTAGGGGGCGGGGGGATCTCCCCTGGCCAAGGGCATGATCGTGGATGCAGGCATGTAAGGCACGCAGACGGAAGCCTGTACGCGGGTCGCTGACCGGCCAGCCGTTTCTGTCTTCATCCCGTGCCCGGCAGGGGCCCGCGATCGTCCCCTCAGGGTCTTGCGCACAACGCAAGCGGGGCGGGTCGGACGAGTGCAGACGCCCCCTGGCGGCGTAACTGCGCATGCGGGCTCCGGGAGTGACCGATGTGCTGGACAGGTCCCTACCGTCGACACAAGGAGACGACCAATGCGTCTACCTACCATCGCCGCAGCCGCAGCTTTGGCGGGTGCCCTCTCGATCGGGGTGGGCACAACAGCCGCTCATGCCGAACCCGACCCGCCCTTCTCCACCGAGGAATCCAGCATTCTCGATAATCAAGGGAGCGACGAGGGCGTTGACGTTGTCACCCTTGACGACATCATCCTCCGTCCCATCATCCTCACTTGGGAGGAGGAAGGCTGAGGAACCCGCCGGTCGATAGGGGCCGCCCGGCGGCGCGTCGATACCGCCGGCGGGAACCGCGGAGCCTTCCCCTTCCCCAGCCTCGCCCGGACCGCGAAAGCGCCGGGCCACCGGGTGGGGAGGGGGGAAGGCTCCGCGGTTGCCGTGCAGGGCGGCCGTCTCGGATCCCCGGCCGGGATCGCGCGTCCGTCTTCGAGCGTCGGCGTACGTGCCTGACGAGCCCTCGGGTGCTTGTGAGGCAGGTTCGAAAGGCGCCACTGACCTCACATGCCTGGACAGCCCGGCACCCGTTGCCGGTGGAGGCCCGATCCGGTCACCTGGCCGCGCACCGCGCAGAGGGTCCGTGCCGGCTGCGTCCGGCCGTGAGGCGATTCTGCACGCGGTGTTGGTGTGTACCTCAAGCACGTCCGGCCGGGAGAGGATCATGTTGAGGTAGCCCTGGATGCCGCTGAGGCACCTCTTGTTGGGGTGCTCCACGGGGTGGGGAGCTTTCGACGAACTCATGAGGCAGGTGATGAGCATGGCTTGCAGAATCTGCTGTGTCGGTGTCGCCCAGTCGAGTTGGACCCGGCGGGACCGGGTCCGTGGGGTCGCCCGGGCGTCGATGTAGAGCAGTTCCTCGCATGCACGACGGATCGCGAGATCGTTCGTGTGGGGTGACATGACGTCCTTCAGCGGCAGGACTGCCCGGGCAGCGGCCGACTGACGGAGAGCACGCTGGAGAATGGGGTTCCGCGGGGGACCGGGCATCACACCCTTGAGGCCGACCGCCTGTCCGCCCGGGCGAACCGCAAGCCTTGGGGCTGTCCCAGCCCTTGTGCACAAGGTACGAGCCCGTCGCTTCTTCGGCGAGCAACGACACGCCGGCCTATGACGCTCGTGACGATTGCGCACAGCCAATGGGCGCACAAGTCCGGGAAGTTTGGCGCCATCTAGCCTCCAGTGGGAAACGCCGCCCTGTGGGTCAGCTACCAGGTGGGAGGCAGACTCAGCCCAGGCGGCAGAGGAGATCCGCTCGACGGCAGGCCGTCCGGGACTGTCCCCGAAGCACCGTTGAAGGTGACCGTGCCGCCGGTGAACCTCGACGTGCTGAAGGTGACCTGTCCGCCCACGAACGTCGCCCCGCTGAAGGTGACCGTGCCGCCGGTGAACCGTGCATTGCTGAAGGTGACCTGGCCGTCGGAGAACGTCGCATACTCGAAGTCGACCTGCCCGTCGGAGAACTCCGCCCCGCCGAAGTCGACCTGGCCGCCGGAGAACGTCGCCCACTCGAAGGTGACCTGGGCGCCGGAGAACTTCGCCCCTCCGATGCCGGTCCGGCCGCCGAATGTGACCTGGCCGCCGGAGAACGTCGCCCCGCCGAAGTCGACCTGGCCGCCGGAGAACGTCGCCCTGCCGATGCCGACCCGGCCGCCGAAGTCGACCTGGCCGCCGGAGAACGTGGCCTCGCCGAAGTCCACCTGTCCGCCCACGAACGTCGCCCCGCCGAAGTCGACCCGGCCGCCGGAGAACGTCGCCCTGGTGAAGTCGACCTGGCCGTTGGGGAACCTCGCTGCCACGAAGCTGAGCGTGCCGTCGGAGACTGTGATACCGGAGAAGTCTCCGCCGTCGAAGGTGACGCCGGTGAAGTCGAAGTCGTGCCCCTGCCAGGAGTGCGGGTGTGGGTGCGACAGGCGGAGGTGGTCGCGGATGAGCCGGATGACGGTGTGCCGCACTTCTCGCAGGGCCAGGTAGGTGTGCCGGGCTCCCGCGTCGTCCGCCGGGAGGTCGGCTTCGGCGGTGTAGGGCAGGCGGAGGTAGGCGCACAGGACGTCGATGCAGGTCTGGCGGAGCTCGCGGTTGGGGGCGTCGTCGGCGAGGCCGGCCAAGGCGTGCACGCCGCCGAGGCGGACCGCGGCGGAGTCTTCGCCGAGCTGGGAGACGGCTGTGGTGAAGCGCTCGGTGTGCAGGCGGGTGGCGTCGCGCAGGGCGCCGTCCTCGTCGACCCGCTGGCGTCGGTAGGCCACGACCAGAGCGACCAGAGCTCCGGCTCCGGCGACCACTCCGAAGGAGAGCTTGACCAGGTCGAAGAGCGTCTTGGAGTCGATGCGGTGCTCGGGCTTGAGTTCCCGGGCGCCGAGCAGGTCCCACCCGGCGAAGAACACGCTGGCGGCGATAGCGATCGCGGTGACGAAGGCCAGGGGCAGGACGATCCAGACGTGCCACAGGCGCAGGCCGCGCCGTTCAGCCCGGCGCCGGGGCATGAAGAGTCTCACGATCAACAGGACAGCCCGGCACCCGTTGCCGGTTGCGGCCCGTTCCGGTCAAGTGGCCGCGCACCCGCGCGTGGAGGGTTCGTGCCGACTGCGTCCGGGACGAACCGGGAAGCAGCTTCCCGCGCGGTTACGCCGTCGCCCAGTCGAGTCCGAGACGGCCAGCACGTGGTGCCCAAAAGGGGTATTTCGGATCAGGAGTGGATGGGCTGACCTGCGCTTATCAGTCCAGTATGGGGGCGAGGTGAGCTACGACGTCGGCAAGGTCTGCTGGTCGGGCCGGACGTTTTCCATAGCGAGCGAAGAGCCCGTCGGTCTCGAGGGGGACTCGGTCGGAGGACGCCGCGTCGAGAGCGTCGGTGACCGTGCTGGGCCCGTCGCTCTCAGAGATCCCGCTGTCGTTGGGATGAGTGAGACTGTCCACGTGTCCACGGTCGGTCTTCTCGTCGCGATTTCCCCATGGTTGGTCCTGGTTGGGATGCTTCTGTTCCTCATTCCTGGACCGGTTCAGCGCTGGGGCCTGGGGGTGTTGGAGCACTTAGACGGTGTCCTATGTGGCGCTGGCTCGTTGAATGGGTCATGGGGCGGGGTACGTGGAGTTGGATTGTTCCGGACGGGCTGTGGGAGATCGCGGAGCCGCTGATTCCGCCGTCGAAGGTGCGGCCGCAGGGCGGGGGGACGCAGGACACCCCTGATGAGACGTTGTTCGCGGCCATCATCTATGTGCTGGTCAGTGGCTGTGCCTGGCGGGCGCTGCCACCGTGCTTCGGCATCTCGAAGTCCACAGCCCACCGCCGGTTCCTCATCTGGTCCAGGGCCGGCGTCTGGGGCCGCCTGCACGAAGCGGTGCTGCACCTGCTCGACGACGCCGGCCTGGTCGACGTCACCCGGGTTGTCCTCGACTCCGCCCACGTCAGGGCTAAAAAGGGGGCGAACACACAGGTTCGAGCCCCGTGGACTGGGGCAAGCCGGGTTCCAAGATGCACGTCCTGTCGGACGCGAACGGACTGCCCCCTGGTCGTCGGCGTCTCGGCCGCCAACGTCCACGACAGCGAAGCACTGAAGCCCATGGTCGAGGGTCACCAAATGAGACACGACCCCCACCGCGGCCGCTACTTCAAGCCCCAACGCCTGCATGCAGACAAGGCGTACGACATTCCCCACCTGCGGAAATGGTTACACGGCAAGCGCATCGGCGTGCGCATCGCCCGCAAGGGCATCGAGTCCAGCGAACGGCTGGGCCGTCGCCGTTGGGTGATCGAGCGCACGGTCTCCTGGCTGTCCGGCTACCGCAGACTCAGCCCCGCTACGAACGCCATCCACGCAACTACCTGGCCTTTCTCGGCCTCGCTGCGGCCCTGTGCTGCTACAAACGACTGCTCCGCCTCACCACGTAGGACACCGTCTTAGGACGCGGCCATCAAAACCGTGGTCGTCGGCTTGCCTGGCTGGCTGGCTGAGCAGTTGGCCGCGGTTCACGAGGGCGTCGGTGGCCGCGTGCAGTTGCTCAGTGGCGAGGTCTGCCAGGCGCGGGTTTTTTGTGGACGCGGTTGGCGATGTGGTGCAGGGTCCTAGGTGTGCTGTTCGGACAGGTTGGTGACGCGGCTGGCTGGTGTTTGGCCGCTGATGCCGGTGTGGGGTCGGTGGTAGTTGTACCAGTCCAGCCAGTCGGGAAACGCTGTCTGTCGTTCGGTGTCTGAGGTGTAGGGCCGCTGGTAGGCCCATTCATCGAGCAGGGTGCGGTGGAAGCGCTCGACCTTGCCGTTCGTCTGCGGACGCCAGGGCCGGGTCCAGCGCGGGCCGATGCCCAGCTCACGGCAGGTGTCCCGCCAGGTGTTCTTGGTGTAGGCCCAGGCATTGTCGG
>NZ_NGFN01000003.1 GCF_002148965.1 Streptomyces swartbergensis
GTGGTGCGCGCCGCGCGTCAGCGGTACGGGTCGCTCTCCCGGTGGCGCAGGCGGTGCACGGCGGCGCCGAACGCGCCCGCGATCAGCACCCCGCCCGCGACGAGCGCGGGCACGGAGTCGGTGAAGGCACCGCCGTCGCCGGCGCGCACCCCACGCTGCACGACCGCTCCGCCGCACTCGGTGTGGTGGTCGCGCGGTTCGTCGCGTGGTTCCTCGGGGCAGGGCTCGTGGGTGGGATGGTGAGAGGGCTTGTGCGTCGGCTTGTGCGAGGGCTTGTGGTGGCCACCGCCGTGGGCCACCGTGAACGTCGCGCTCCACTCCTTGCCCTCCCCACCGGGAGCGGCCGGGCAGGTGCCGTCGACGGTCCACGCCGAGTCCTCGCCGAGGGCATCCGGGTCGCCCTCGAAGTTCTCCGCGGGGGCGATACGGGCCGTCCCCCGGTAGGCCGGGCCTGACACCTCGTCGTCGTTGCCGGTCACCTTGCGCAACGGGACCGTGCCCTCGTCGAAGGCCTGCGAGGTCGCGTCGATGCTGTCGGGCGGCGGCCCCCCGGTCGGATCACAGCTGACCGAGATGGTGAGCGTCCCCCCGGGCTCCACGGTGGCCGGGCTGACCTCGGCGGCCGGTTCGGCGGACACGACCGGCGCGAAGCCCACCAGGGCGGAGCCGGCCAGGACGGCGACGGAGAGTGCGTGGCGGGTGCGGCGCATGGAGCGAGCTCCTTCGGGCGACGGCGGAAAAGCCCTTCTGCCATCACAGCCAGCCCGCTACGACGCCGCGCGCGGCCGTGCCCCATTCGCGGGACAGTGCCACCCCATCAGGTGAATCGGAGCAACTCGGCGCTACGCGACATCCCGCATGACCTGTTCCCGGACCCGACCGCAGCACCGGCTGATCAGCCGGGACACGTGCATCTGCGAGATCCCCAGCTCCTCGGCGATCCGGCTCTGCGTCATGTCCCCGAAGAACCGCATGTACAGGATCGCCCGCTCCCGCTCCGGCAGCGCCGCCAGCCGCGACTTCACCGCCTCACGGTCCACGACCGTGTCCAGCGCCGGATCCGGCGACCCGAGGGCGTCGCTCAGGGAGTACCCGTCCTCGCTGCCCGGCAGCTCCGCGTCCAGGGACAGGGCGGTGAAGCTCTCCAGGGCCTCCAGGCCGGTCTTGACGTCCTCCTCGCTCATCTTCGCGTGCTCGGCGATCTCCGCGACGGTGGGCCGCCGGCCGGAGATGGTCTGGGACAGGTCCTGGGAGGCGAACCGGACGCGGTTGCGCAGGTCCTGGACCCGGCGAGGTACGTGCAGGGTCCACATGTGGTCCCGGAAGTGGCGCTTGATCTCGCCGGTGATGGTGGGCACGGCATAGCTCTCGAAGGCGTTGCCGAGCTCGGGGTCGTACCGGTCGACGGCCTTGACCAGGCCGAGGGCCGCGACCTGGCGCAGGTCCTCGAAGCTCTCGCCGCGGCTGCGGAAGCGTCCGGCGAGGCGGTCGGCCATGGGCAGCCAGGCCTCGACGATCTCGTCGCGGAGCGCGTCGCGCTCGGGCCCGGCGGGGAGTGTGGCGAGCCTGCGGAAGGCCTCGGCGGTGTCGGGGGCGTCGTCGTGGGGGTGCGGCTTCGCGCTGGTGTGGATCGGCATGATGTGCGTCGCAATTCCCTTGAAGGTGCTCTGGGTTGGACGGTCACCGTGGGAGCGCATCACCTGCACGGACCAGGAGCGCCGGTGGCGGCGCGATCGGCCGCTCCCACGGACGTGCCTCCTGTCCGAAGCACTGAGGTGCGCCTGCCCCCGGCCCCCGACCGCAAACCCGGAGAGGTTTTCCGCCGTCGCGCAGGGTGACTCGTACCGATGGCTCTGTCCCCATACGTCCGGGAGGTCGTACATGAGCACCAAGGTCTCCGACCACGTCCTCGAGCGGTTGCGCGAATGGGGGGTCGAGCAGGTCTTCGGCTATCCGGGCGACGGCATCAACGGCCTGCTCGCCGCATGGGGCCGGGCCGAGAACGAGCCCCGTTTCGTGCAGTCGCGGCACGAGGAGATGTCGGCGTTCCAGGCGGTCGGGTACGCCAAGTTCAGCGGCCGTCTCGGGGTGTGCGCGGCCACGTCCGGGCCGGGCGCGATCCATCTCCTGAACGGCCTCTACGACGCGAAGCTGGACCATGTTCCGGTGCTGGCGATCGTCGGCCAGACGCACCGCAGCGCGATGGGCGGCTCCTACCAGCAGGAAGTGGATCTGCACACGCTGTACAAGGACGTCGCCTCCGACTTCGTGGAGACGGTGACGGTGCCGGAGCAGCTGCCGAACGTGCTGGACCGGGCGATCCGCACCGCGTACGCGCGGCGCTGCCCCACCGCCATCATCATCCCCGGTGATGTGCAGGAACTCGACTACTCGCCGCCGACGCACGAGTTCAAGATGGTGCCCTCCAGCCTGGACCGCAGTTCGTGGACGGCGGTCCCCTCCGACGACTCGGTGCGCCGGGCCGCCGAGATCCTCAACTCCGGTGACAAGGTGGCGATCCTGGTCGGCCAGGGCGCGGCCGGTGCGCGGGCCGAGGTGGAGCGGATCGCCGAGCTGCTCGGTGCCGGTGTCGCCAAGGCGCTGCTCGGCAAGGACGTCCTCAGCGACGAACTGCCGTACGTCACCGGCTCGATCGGCCTGCTGGGCACGCGTCCTTCGTACGAGCTGATGCGGGACTGCGACACGCTGCTGACCATCGGGTCGTCGTTCCCGTACACGCAGTTCATGCCGGAGTTCGGCAAGGCGCGGGGCGTGCAGATCGACATCGATCCGCACATGGTCGGGATGCGCTACCCGTACGAGGTGAACCTGGTCGGTGACGCGAAGGCCACGCTGGAGCGGCTGATCCCGCTGATCGAGGAGGGGCGCGGGCGCGAGTGGTACGACACGATATGCGCCAACGTGACGCGCTGGCGTGACGTCATGGAGCGCCGGGCCGGACTCGACGCCGATCCGATCAATCCGGAGTACGTGGCCCGCGCCCTGGACCCGCTGCTGCCCGACAACGCGATCATCGCCTCCGACTCGGGTTCGACGGCCAACTGGTACGCGCGGCACCTGACCATGCGGCCGGGCATGCGGGGCTCGCTCTCCGGCACGCTGGCGACGATGGGCTGCGGGGTGCCGTACGTGATCGGCGCGAAGTTCGCGCACCCGGACCGGCCCGCGATCGCGCTGGTGGGCGACGGGGCGATGCAGATGAACGGGATGGCGGAGCTGATCACGGCGGCGAAGTACCGGCACCAGTGGGAGGACCCGCGGCTGGTGGTCGCCGTGTGGAACAACCAGGACCTGAATCAGGTCACGTGGGAGATGCGGGCCATGGAGGGCGCGCCGCAGTTCCTGCCGTCGCAAGCGATCCCGGACGTGCAGTACGCCGCGTTCGCGCGTTCCCTGGGGCTGACCGGCATCCGGGTGGAGAAGCCGGAGGACGTCGAGGCGGGCTGGCGTGCCGCGCTGGAGGCGGACGGTCCCGCGGTGGTGGAGTTCCTGACCGATCCGGCCGTCCCACCGATCCCGCCGCACGCCACCTGGGAGCAGATGGAGGCGACCGCCGCGTCGATCCTGAAGGGCGACTCGGACCGGGGATCGGTGGTCAAGCAGGGCTTCAAGGCGAAGATGCAGGAGTTCCTGCCGGGGCGTGAGAGGAGGAAGTAGCGGTCGCCGCGGCCGTGTGGGGCACGCCGGCCGGTTCGCGCCGGCCGGTGTCGTCCTGTGGCAGCAGCAGTTCCTCGTAACGGCCCAGCACCAGCACCACTCCGAGCATGAGCAGCGGAATGAGCACAGCGAGCAACGCCATGGCGTGTCCTTCCCCAGAGAGGTGTGGGGGGTGTGATCCGGGTCTCCCGCAGGCCGTGGCGCAAACCAGTGCGGACGGCACCGATCGGGGGCGGCGAACCCGTGTCGGCTCCCGGTGTTCGGGTACGCGGTGCGGACCCCCGACCGTCTGGAGGGAGACATGCAGCGAGGCAGCGACCGGCTGAGCGTCCACCGAGACGACGAGATGAAGCACGAACTCCAGGGGCTGCTCAGGTCCGGGCACCCCACCCGCAGTGAGGAGTGGCACGACCCGGAGCCGGCCGCCGAGGACGACCCCGAGGTCGCGTACGGGCCGGTGACGCCGAGCCGTGCGCCGACGTCCCTGGAGTCGGTGCGCCTGGAGCTGGCCCGGATCCTGGGCCGCCGGGTGTTCCCGGCGACCGCGCGCGACCTGGTCCGCGAGCTGCGCGGCCATCAGGCGCCCGACGCCCTCGTCGAGGCCCTGGAGCGGCTGCCGCGCCAGGAGCGCTACGGCAATGTCCAGGAGCTGGCCCAGGCCCTGATCCGGGCCCGGGAGACCGGGCCGGAGGAGTACGCGTAGCGACCGCACCGGGGCGTGTCGCGGGCGGGTCGGCCCGTCCGCGGTGCCCCCGCCGAGGGGGAACAGAGGAGGGCCTTCAGTGATGGCCGAGCTGGTGAAGGACGTGATGACCCCGGGTGTGGTCGCCGTACGCCCGGACGCCTCGCTCGTCGAGGCGGCGCAGTTGATGCGCACCCAGAACATCGGCGACGTGGTGGTGGCCGACGGTCAGGACGTGGTCGGCGTGCTCACCGACCGTGACATCACGGTGCGGGCGGTGGCCGACGGTGCCGACCCGATGACGGTGAGCGCGCAGTCGGTGTGCACGCCGGACCCGGTGACGGTGACGCCGGACGACCCGGTGACGACCGCGGTCACCCTGATGCGCGAGCACGCGGTGCGCCGGCTGCCGGTGGTGGAGAACGGACTGCCGGTGGGGATGGTGAGCCTCGGCGACCTGGCCGAGGCGGAGGACTCCGCGTCGGCGCTCGCCGACATCAGCCGCGCCGAGCCGGACGCCCGGGGAGGTGCGTGAGCATCGGCCGGCGGCAGGGGGACGTCGACGTCGGTGACGTCCCGACCCGCCACCTCTGAGAACGACAAGAACGTGAGGAGCGAGGCGGCGCGCTGGAGTGCCGCGCGCTCCGGGAAAGGACGTTGAGCAGCATGCGTATCGCATTTCTGGTGGCACCCGAGGGCGTCGAGCAGGTCGAGCTGACCGATCCGTGGCAGGCCGCGAAGGACGCCGGGCACGAACCCGTGCTGGTGTCGACGAAGGAGGGGGAGATCCAGGCGTTCAACCACCTCGACAAGGCCGACACCTTCCCCGTGGACGAGGTCGTGGGCCAGAGCGCACCGGACTCGTTCGGTGCTCTGGTGCTGCCGGGCGGCGTGGCCAATCCGGACTTCCTGCGGATGGACGACAAGGCCGTCGCGTTCGTCCGGGACTTCTTCGAGCAGGGCCGCCCCGTGGCCGCGATCTGCCACGCGCCGTGGACGCTGGTCGAGGCGGACGTCGTACGCGGCCGGGTGCTGACCTCCTGGCCGAGCCTTCGGACCGACATCCGCAACGCGGGCGGCACCTGGGTCGACGAGCAGGTGAAGGTCTGTGACCACGGCGCCAACAAGCTGGTGACCAGCCGTAAGCCGGACGATCTGAAGGCGTTCTGCGAGACCTTCCTCGACGTCTTCGCCAAGGAGACCGCCTGACGCGAGGGGTTCCTGAACGCGTTCGTCGACGCGATCGCGGCGCACCGGCATCGGGGGCGTTGCGGCGCTGAGCCGGGCCGCACCGGGCTTGTGCCTGCGCGGCCCGGCTTCGCGCTGTGCCGGTGCTGTCCTGTGAGGGGCTCAGGTGCCGGGGGTCGTCGGAGTCGTCGACTCGCCGCTCCCCCGCTCCCGGGCCCCTTCGCGGGTGCGGCCCGCGGCCACCGGGCGGCGCGGGTTGCGGCGCAGGAACTCGCCCTCGAGCTGCGCCATGCGTTCGTTGTGGGCCCGCAGCGCGTCGTTCGAGCCGTACAGCAGCGTGTCGTGGCGCGTGCGGTGGATGGTCTCCAGCTCCTTCATGAGCTGCTGGTCGTCCAGCCGGTCAGGGTCCACTCCGGTCATGGTGTCGCCCCGCTCGTCGTGTTCGTTCATGCGGTCCGGGTACCCGCCCGGGGAGCAACTGAGCACTACCCCCGAGCGGCATCCGGGAGGGAGCCATGGATCTCGCCTTTCTGCACCCACTCTACGAACACCCCGGGCCTTGGGCCTCGGTGTACGTCGACACCTCCCGGCACACGGAGGACACCCCCCACGAGCGTCAGCTCACGGCCCGGGCGATGGCCAAGCAGCTCGCCGACCAGGGCGCGGACGAGGCGACCTGCCGGGCCGTACAGAGCGCCATCGAGGATCTGCGGCACTCTTCCGAACCGCACGGCCGGGCCCTGTTCGCCCGCGCCGGCGAGGTGATCCTCGACCCGCCGCTGGCCCGTCCCCCGCAGGGCGGCGACTGGGCCGAATGGGCCCCGCTGCCGCGTGTCACACCGCTGCTGGAGCTGGCCGGCGAGGACCCGGTGTGCGTGGTGGCGTACGTCGACCGCAAGGGCGCGGACTTCGAGCTGCGCAGCGCGCTGGGCCGGGAGCAGGCCGGGAGCGTCACCGGGCGGCAGTGGCCGGTGCACCGGACGAGCTCCGTGGACTGGTCCGAGCGGCATTTCCAGCTGCGGGTGGAGAACACCTGGGAGCACAACGCCGCGGAGATCGCCGACGCGCTCGCCGTGTGCCAGGAGGAGACCCGCGCCGACCTGCTGATTCTCGTCGGTGACGATCGTGAGCGGCGGTCCGTGCACGAGCGGCTGCCCAAGCGGCTGCACGACCTCGTCGTCGAGGCGCCGCACGGCAGCGGCAGCCGGCTCCTCGACGAGGACGTGGAGCGGGCCCGCGCCGAGCATGTGGCGCGGCAGGCCGAGGCCGAGCTGGAGCGGTTCCGGGCCGCCCGGAACCCGGACGACGAGGGAAGGGCCGGGGCCGTGGAGGGCGTGCCCGCGCTGGTCGAGGCGGCGCGCGAGCACCGCATCGACGAGCTGCTGATCAGGCCGGACGGACCGGACGCGCACCGCGAGGTGTGGATCGGCGAGGACCCGGACCAGGTGGCGGTGCGGCGTACGGATCTGAAGATCCTCGGCGAGCAGCACTCCTGGCCGGCCCGGGCGGACGACGCGCTGATCCGCTCGGCGGTGGCGACGGACGCGGCGGCGCTGGCCGTTGCGGAGCGGGAGGTTCCGACGGGCGGACTCGGGGCGCTGCTCCGCTGGAAGTGAGCCGGGGGGCGGTGCCCTAGCGGGCCCGTTCCACCCGGCGTTCGTCCCAGACCGGGTCCGGGGTCTCCCGGACCCGGCCGTCGCTGCCGAAGACGAGGTAGCGGTCGAAGGAGCGGGCGAACCAGCGGTCGTGCGTGACCGCGAGGACCGTGCCGTCGAAGGACTCCAGGCCCTCCTGGAGCGCTTCCGCGGATTCCAGGTCCAGGTTGTCGGTCGGTTCGTCGAGCAGCAGCGCCGTCACGCCCTGGAGCTCCAGCAGGAGGATCTGGAAGCGGGCCTGCTGGCCGCCGGACAGACGCTCGAACGTCTGCTCGGCCTGGTTCGTCAGCTCGTAGCGGCGCAGCCGCGACATGGCCGCGCCGCGGTCCTGTGCGTACTCCTTCCACAGGATGTCGAGCAGCGCGCGGCCCTCCAGCTCCGGATGCGCGTGCGTCTGCGCGAAGTGGCCGGGGACGACCCGGGCCCCGAGCTTCCAGTTCCCCGTGTGCGCCACGTCGTCGCCGGCGAGCAGGCGCAGGAAGTGGGACTTGCCGGAGCCGTTGGAGCCGAGGACGGCGACGCGTTCGCCGTAGAAGACCTCCAGGTCGAAGGGCTTCATCAGACCGGTCAGCTCCAGGTTCTCGCAGGTGACGGCCCGGACGCCGGTGCGGCCGCCCTTGATCCGCATCCTGATGTCCTGCTCGCGCGGCGGCTCCGGCGGCGGACCCGCCTCCTCGAACTTGCGCAGACGGGTCTGCGCGGCGGCGTATCGCGAGGCCATGTCGTGGCTGACAGCCGCGGCTTGACGGAGCGTCAGCACCAGCTTCTTCAGCTGCGCGTGTTTCTCGTCCCAGCGCCTGCGCAGTTCCTCGAAACGCTCGAACCGCAGTCGGCGGGCCTCGTGGTAGGTGTCGAACCCGCCGCCGTGCACCCAGGCGTCGGCGCCCGCCGGGCCCGGCTCCACGCTCACGATCTTCTCGGCGGCGCGGGCCAGCAGCTCCCGGTCGTGCGACACGAACAGCACGGTCTTGCGCGTCTCCTTGAGCCGCTCCTCCAGCCAGCGCTTGCCGGGAACGTCGAGGTAGTTGTCCGGCTCGTCGAGCAGCAGCACCTCGTCGGTACCGCGCAGCAGCGCCTCCAGGACGAGCCGCTTCTGCTCGCCGCCGGAGAGGGTGCGGACGAGCCGCCACTGTGCCTTGTCGTACGGGATGCCCAGGGCGGCCGTGGTGCACATGTCCCACAGCGTCTCGGCCTCGTAGCCGCGGGCCTCGGCCCAGTCGGCGAGGGCCTGGGCGTACTTCAGCTGGGCGGCCTCGTCGTCGACGGTCATGAGGGCGTGCTCGGCGGTGTCCACGGCGTGGGCCGCCTCGCGGATGCGGGGGGTGGCGACGGAGACGAGGAGGTCCCGTACGGTCGTCTCGTCCCGTACGGATCCGACGAACTGCCGCATCACGCCGAGTCCGCCGCCGACGGTGACGGTTCCGCCGTGCGGCTTGATCTCACCGGCGAGCATCCGCAGCAGGGTCGTCTTCCCGGCCCCGTTGGGCCCCACGAGGGCGACGACGGCCCCCTCCCCCACCCGGAACGAGACATCACCCAGCAGCGCCCTTCCGTCCGGCAGGTAGTACTCCAGGTGTGCGGCTTCAAGGTGGCCCATGGGCGCGATTCTGCGGCCGCGACGGTGCGCCGGGCAAACGCATTTCTGAAACGACACCGCAGACCGGAAGCACCGGGCAGCGTCTCAGACCCGGTCCAGAGGCCGGTGCGGACCGGTGGGAAGTTCCGCCTCGATCGTGTCCCCGGGACGCACCACGCCCCCTTCCCGCACCACGCTCATGATCCCGGCCTTGCGCACGACGTTCCCCGCCTCGTCGCGGCCGACGACCCGCTTCAGCAGCCCGTCCTGGAAGGTGTCGATCTGCATGCAGGGATTGCGCAGACCGGTCACCTCCAGGACCGCCGTGTCGCCGATGCGCAGCAGCGTGCCGACCGGCAGACCGAGCAGGTCGATGCCCCGCGTGGTGATGTTCTCGCCGAGTTCGCCGGGCGCCACCTTGAACCCCTCTTCACCGACCTCGGCGAAGAGTTCCTCGTGCATGAGGTGCACCTGGCGCAGGTTCGGCTGGGTGGGGTCCTGCGCGATGCGCGAACGGTGCTTGACCGTCACTCCGGCGTGCACGTCCCCCTCCACCCCGAGACCGGCGAGCAGCCTGATGCTGTCCCGGTTCGGCTTGGTGAACGAGTATTCCCCGTTGCTGCTGACCGCCGTCACTAGCCCGCTCATGCCTCGGATCCCCCTCTTCGGTCACGATGATCACTCCGAGCCTGCCCGTGGACGGCCGGTGTGTCCACCCCCTCGGGGTACCCGCATCCCATGACGCCCGCCGCCCCGGACCCCGTCCTGTCCCGCCTGAGCCGCGGCGCGAACCACGGCGCCCTGTGGTTCGCGGCCGCCGCCGCCCTCGCCGCGACCCGCACTCCGCGTGCCCGGAGGGGAACGAGGTGGTGGTCGGCCGCCGCCTTCGCGACCGGTGTCGCCCTGGAGTCCCCCGCCTGGGGCACGGTCGTCGGCCCGGTGGCCGCCTCCGTCGTCCTCTCCCGCGGCCACACCGGCGCGCACTTCCCGCGTGACGCCATGACGGGCGCCGCCCTCGGTGTGGGTGCCGCGCTCGCGCTACGGGGCATGGTGCCGACGCGGGGCCAGGTCGCCCCGCCGGCCCGCCCCCGCGCCGAGGTCCCGGCGCTGCCGGACGGCGAGGGACTCGTGCTGGTGGCGAACACCGCAGCGGGGAGCGCCGAGCGTGCCCGCGCCCTGCGGGACGCCCTTCCTCGGGCCGAGGTCGTCGAGTGCGAGCCGGGGGACGTGGCCGCCGAGCTGGAGCAGGCGGCCGCCCGCGCCCGGGTCCTCGGCGTGTGCGGCGGCGACGGCACGGTGAACGCCGCCGCCCGCGTCGCGCTCCGCTCCGGCCTGCCCCTCGCGGTGCTGCCGGGCGGGACGCTGAACCACTTCGCCTACGACCTGGGCATCGAGGACGTACGCGATCTCGTCCGCGCGCTGCGTGCGGGCGAGGCCGTGCGCGTGGACGTGGGCCGGTACTCCTGCGGCGGGAAGCACGGCGTCTTCCTCAACACGTGCAGTGTCGGCGTCTACCCGGAGCTGGTGCGCGAGCGGGAGCGCTGGTCGCACCGGATCGGCGGCTGGCCCGCCGGCGTGCTCGCGGCCCTGCGCGTGCTGCGGGCCGACGGCCATCCGCTGGAGGCCGAGTTCCAGGGCCGTACGCGCCCCCTGTGGCTGCTGTTCGCCGGGAACGGGACCTATCACCGCCTGGGGCTGGCCTCCGGGCGCCGGAAGGACCTCGCGGACGGGCAACTCGACGTGCGTGTCGTGCACGGTGGACGCCGGCCGGCGGTCCGGCTGCTCGCCGCCGCCCTCGCGGGGCCGCTGACCCGCTCCCCGGCCCACGCCGCCGTCCAGGTGGGACGGCTGCGGCTGGACCACGTGGCGCCCGGCACGCTCCTCGCCTACGACGGTGAGGTCATCGAGGTGGAGGGCCGCGTCACCCTGGAGAAGCTGCCCGAGGCGCTGACCGTCTACCGGCCGATCCCCTCCAGCTGACGTACCGTCAGTCCATATGCCGGGAATGCGGTCTCACCATGCGGCCGGACCGCGTACGGTGATCCCCTGCCGACCCGAACGGAAGAGGGGGGATCCGCCATGCCGGAACCACGGGAGACCGCTGTCTACACGCACGGGCACCATGAGTCGGTGCTGCGTTCGCACACCTGGCGCACCGCCGCCAACTCGGCCGCGTATCTGGTGCCGTCGCTCCGCCCCCACATGAAGATCCTGGACGTCGGATGCGGGCCGGGCACCATCACCGCCGACCTGGCCGCGCTCGTGCCCGACGGACATGTCACCGGCGTCGACCGGGAGCCGGAGATCCTGGAGCGGGCGCGCGCCACGGCTGCCGGGCGGGGTGTGGCCAACGTCGACTTCGCGGTGGCCGACGTGCACGCCCTGGACTACCCGGACGACACCTTCTGTGTGGTGCACGCACACCAGGTGCTTCAGCACGTGGGCGATCCGGTGCGGGCGCTGCGCGAGATGAGGAGAGTGGTGAAGCCCGGGGGTCTCGTCGCCGTGCGGGACGCCGACTACGAGGCCATGACCTGGTTTCCGGCGTCCGAGGGGCTCGACGACTGGCTGGACCTCTACCGCCGGGTCGCCCGGGCCAACGGCGGTGAGCCCGATGCCGGGCGCCGGCTGAAGGCGTGGGCGCTGCGCGCCGGCTTCACGGACGTCACGGCGACCTCCGGCACCTGGACCTTCGCCACGCGGGAGGAGCGGGCCTGGTGGAGCGGGCTGTGGGCCGACCGGACGCTGGCGTCGGCGTACGCGGACCGGGCCCGGCTGGGCGGACACGCGAGCGAGGCGCGGTTGCGGGCCGTGGCCGACGCCTGGCGGCAGTGGGGGGAGCGGGAGGACGGCTGGTTCAGCGTGCTGCACGGAGAAATTCTCTGCCGAAAGGACGCCTGAAATACGGATTCGGGGACACCCTTGAAAGCAGGAGGTTCGAATTATGGTTCCCATCCTGCTGGTACTGCTTCTGGCTTTGATCCTTTTCGGCGCCGGATTCGCAGTAAAGGTACTCTGGTGGATCGCGTTGGCGGTCCTCGTTCTGTGGCTGCTGGGTTTCTTCGTCCGTGGTACGTCGGCGACCGGAGGCAGGGGCCGGTGGTACAGGTGGTGAATTAGCCCCCGTCCCGGGGGAGCAGCGGTCCGAGCGGCCCGAGGTCCAGATTGAGGTCCTCGGGCCGCAGTCCGTAGCGGTCGCGCAGTTCCGCCATCCGCTCCTCCAGCAGCATGAGAGTGAGCCCGATCCGCTCCTCCTGCTCCTCGCTGAGATCCCCGACGTCGAACCGGCGCAGCGCCTGGCGCTCCATGAGCTGGCGCAGCAGTTCCACCACCGTGAGCACGAGCTTGACCAGGTCACGCTCGACGGTGTCGGGTTCCAGGTCCAGCCGGTTGCGGCGCGGCCGCGGATCCTGCGCGGGCTGGTCGGACGACGTCACAGCAACTCCTCGAACGGGGAGGGCACCTGGGCGTTCACCGAGCTGATGAGCGCGTTGAGGTCGATACGGACAAGGTCGACGTCGGCGATGCGCAGGGTGATGTCCCCCGTGATCACGACGCCGCCGGCGAGCAGCCGGTCGAGCAGGTCCACGAGGGCGACCTCACGGCGTTCCACTACGGTCACGGCTTCTCCCCGTCTACGGTCACGGCTTTTCCCCGTCGGTCATGTGGCCTCCCCGGCGAACGAATAGGCCGCCCAGGGGCCGGTGAGTTCGACGCGCATTCCGGGCACCTCGCCCTTCGTGCGGTCCACCATTTCCACGAATTCCTCGGAATGCGCGCGCGGCACGAGATAGGCGGCGTTCAATACGTTCCGCCCGGTCGCTTTGGAAAGCGTGGGGTTCTGCGGGGGATGCAGCCGGGAATCCTCCGCGAAGGCGGAGAGCTTCTCGTGCAGTCGGTTCGAGAAGCTTTCCGCCTTCTGCCACATCTCCTCGTGCGACCTGGTCTGCATACGCCGCTGCCGCAGGTAGTCGCGGCCCGAGGTGGCCTTCTGCGCGGGCCGGGCGCTCTCCTGCGGTTCGGACTCGGCGTACACCTTCACGCCCCACTCGACCCGGCCCTCCAGCCGGTCGAGGGTGCGCCGGAAGTCCTCTTCACGGGCCTCGATCATCGTCCGCACGCCGCTGTCGTCCCGGAAGACGGTGCCGAGCCGCAGCGGCAGCGGGGTCGTGACGGTGGTGAGCGCGTCGATGACGCCCTGGTGGGCGCGGGCGGTCTCGGTGAGCCAGTCGAGGTCCTCGAGATGGGCCCGGAGCGGTTCCTCCGCGAAGTCCCGCTCCGGTACGTGGCTGACCACGGCCACGAGGCCGTGGTGGTTCAGCGCTCTGGGCGGATCACCCGCCACCCCCGTCAGCTGGGACTGGAGCGGCGTGCCGAAGGGGCGGCAGACGGCGTAGACGTACCGCAGTCCGGTCACGGTGCCTCCTTCTCCTGCGCCCGGCTGGGCTCCAGTTCCTCCAGCCGGGCCAGCCTCTCGCGCAACTCGGCGTTCTCACGGGTCAGTTCGTCACGGCGGGCCCGCGAGCTCAGTGCCGGGTCGGTCTCCCACCAGTCGATGCCCATCTCCTTCGCCTTGTCCACCGAGGCCACGATCAAACGCAGCTTGATGGTGAGGAGTTCGATGTCGAGCAGGTTGATGCGGATGTCGCCCGCGATGACGATGCCCTTGTCGAGCACCCGTTCCAGGATGTCGGCGAGGTTGGCGCCGCTTCCATGGCCGTAGGGTTCGGGCATCCTGCTGGGCGTCGTCATCGCCGGCTCCCGCCTTCGGCGTACTCGTCCTCGTCGGCCTCGGTCTCCTCGTACTCGCCTTCAGGCTCTTCCTCGGCCTCTTCCTCGGGCTCTTCCTCGGGCTCTTCCTCGGGCTCTTCCTCGTCGTACTCCGACTCGGCTTCGTCCTCGTACTCGCCCTCGGGTTCCTCCTCGCCGTTCTCTTCCTCGTCCTCGGCGTACTCGTCCTCGGGTTCCTCGCCCTCGGGGCGCTCCTCCTCGGACTCCTCCTCGGACTCCTCCTCGGCGAGCGCGTCCTCGTGACTGCGGACCACCTCGCCGTCGCGGATCTCGCCGCGCCAGCCGTCCTCCGCCTCACCCTTGATCGTGACGAAGCGGACGAAGTTCTTCAGGTCGAGCCGGGCGCGGCGGCCCTGGGCGCGCCAGATGTTGCCGGTCTTCTCGAACAGCCCCGTGGGGTAGTACTCGATGACCAGCAGGACCCGGGTGAGGTTGTCGGCGAGGCGATGGAAGGAGACCACGCCCTTCGTGGTGCCCTTGGCGCCCTCCGACGTCCACGCGATGCGGTCGTCGGGCACCTGCTCCGTCGTCTTCGCCTTCCAGCTGCGATTGGACCAGAAGACCTTGAGCTGCCAGTCCGACGTGGTTTCGTCGCCCTTGTTCGCGCTTTTGACACCTTTCGCGAACGTGCTGAAGTCCTGGTACTGGGTCCACTGGTCGTACGCCGTGCGCAGTGGTACCCCGACGTCGATGTGCTCGATGATGACGGTGGGCTTCTTGCCCGCCGAGCGCTTGCCCTTGCCGCCGCCCAGGTTCTTCAGGGCGCCCGTGACCTTGTCCTTGAGGCGTGAGCCACCCGTCTCCACTGCGGCGCGCACCGGGCCCTTGCCCTCGGCGAGCTTGCGGCCGCCGTCGAGGGCGAGCTTGGCGAAGCCGGGGCTGTTGCCCTCGGCGATGTCGTTGAGTCTGTTGGTGGTCTCACCGAGCTTGCGGCCCACACCGGTGAGCATGCGGGTCGCCTGGGCGGCGAGATACTCCTGCAACTCGGCCTTCAGCCGGTCGGCGGCCTCGCTGTGGGCCACGTCGGTGAGCGGGTTCTTCGCCGCTCCGTTTGCGGCGGAGGTCGCTGATCCGAGCGTGTCGGTCATCCCTCACCGCCTCCCTTCGGCAGCCGGGTCCGGGAGCTGCCGCCCCTGTTCCCGGCTGAGGTCGCCTTCTTCGCGGCCGTGGTCTTCTTCGCCGCCCCCTTGCGGCCCGCCGTCTTCTTGGCGGGGGCCTTCCTCGCGGGGGCCTTCTTGGCGGATGCCTGCTTCGCCGTCTGCTTCGCGGGTGCCTTCTTGGCCGGGGCCTTCTTCGCCGCGTCCTGTGGGGCCGGCTCCGGCTCCTCGTCCTCCTCCTCCGGCCCGGAGTCCTCGGGCTCCTCGTCCTCGGTGTCCTCGGGCTCCTCCGCGTCGGTGTCCTCGGGCTCCTCGGCGTCGGTGTCGCCTGTGCCGGGCACCACGCCCGACAGTTGGTCGCGTACCTGGGCCGTGCGGCTGTGCAGCCGGTCGGCGACAGCGTCGAGCTGCCGCTCGACCATGGCACCGGAGGCCGCCTTGCCGACACCGCGCAGATCCTGACGCAGCTGGTCGCCGATCTCCTTGAACTGCGGGTTGTTCCGCAGCTGCTGCTGGACCAGGTCCGCGACCATGCGCGGGCTCAGGTTCATCTTCTTCCCGGCCACCAGGCCGCCGACGGCCACCGCCATCTTGAGTTTCTTGGTCCGTCCCAGGAGGTATCCGGCCCCCACGGCAAGACCCAGTCCCACTCGGTTCATTGTGTTGTCCCGTTGCCCGTTCCCGCGCTCCCGCGCGAAGCGATCTCCAACCGGTCGAGGAGTTCGTCCTCAAGGCGGTCGAACTCCTCCTCCGTGATCTCACCGGCCTCCAACTGCTCTTCCAGCCGGGACAGTTCGGCCCGGACCGTGGCGGGGTCGTAGTAGATCCGCTCGGCCTCCTGGAGCACCTGTCTGATGGCCCAGGCGCTGCCGCGCACCGGTGCGAACGGCAGCAGCAGCACCTCCGAGATCAGGCCCACGTCGTCACCCCGCTCCGGTGTCCGTGCCGCTCGCCACGGTGCCGGCCGGCTCGGTCGGGCCCGGCTCGACGAAGCTGTACGGCGGCAGCGGTCCGTTGACCCGCACCTCCAGGTGCGGCAGTTCCTTGCGGGCCTCCTCCACGGCCACCAGGAAGTTCTCGGCGGTCTCCCGGTCCACCAGGAACGACACGTTGGCCAGCCAGCCGGTGGACTCGGGGCCCACGCTGACGGCATCGGCGGACGGTTCCAGGAGGCGCTGGAGTGCGGCGGCGTCCTCGGCCTCCCGGGCCTTGACCGCGGCCGCGACCATCTCGCCGAGCCGGATCTTGTCGTCGTAACTGCCGCCGCCGGCCTGCCGGTTGGCCTCCGCGAGACCGCGGATGTCCGGGTTCTCGGCCATCACCTGGTGAAGTACGGCGTCTTCGACGTGGTTGGCCTTGACGTTGTACTCGACCCGGCCGTCCAGGGCCCGCAGGCGCTCTTTGTAGTGCTCGGCACGCTCGGCGAGGACCGCCGTGATCGAGTTGTCGTCCGGGGCGACGCTGCCGAACCGCATGGGCAGCACACAGCCGGCCGCGCCCGCCTCGCTGAGCACGTTCTGGTGGGCGAGCAGGTCCTTGCGCTTGGGCCGCAGCCCTTCGGGCGCCTCGCTGACGACGGCCGCCAGGTCGCCCTCGCGCAGGATGCGCACCGGGCGTGGCGGGTCACCGACGCCGCCCATGCCCTCGGGGAGCCCGGGGTGCGAGCTCGCGGCGATGCCGTAGACGTAGGTGCTCACTCCTGCTCCTCCTTCCGGCGGGCGGACGTGCTCTTGCGGGCTCGCGGACGGGACTCGGTCTCCTGCTCGGAGCCATCGGAACGCGCCTGCTTGAAGGCGTCGGAGATGGTTTCGGCGGCGCCGGACAGCGCCCCCTTGGACTTACCGCGCGCGCCGGACTCGGTCATCTCCCCGACCAGGTCGGGCAGGCCCGGGTCCTTGCGCGGCCCGGCCTCCAGGTCGAGCCGGTTGCACGCCTCGGCGAAGCGCAGGTAGGTGTCGACGCTGGCGACGACGACGCGAACGTCGATCTTGAGGATCTCGATGCCGACCAGGGAGACTCGCACGAATGCGTCGATGACGAGCCCCCTGTCCAGAACAAGTTCAAGCACGTCGTAGAGACCGCTGCTGCCGCCTCCGCCACCGGTCTGCTGTGCCGGTACGACTGTCATGCCGGATGTCCCTCCTTGTCTGTGGGTGCGGGTCCGCTCGGGCGGCCTAGTGACCGCCGGTCCTTCGCGGGTCGGACCGCCCCCGCTCGTAGCGGCGGACGCGGCGATAACCCGTGAGCTGTCCCTGGGCGTCGAGTTCCACCTGATAGCTCGCCATCAGGCTCATCGTGTCGGGCACGCGCTCGAGTTCGAGGACCTCGACCTCCAGCGCCCAGCCCTGCTCGGTCTGCTCGAAGGACGACACGGACTCGGCGGTCATGCCGGTGAGCTCCGCGAGCTGACTGCGCGCCTGGCGCAGCACCTCCATGGGGCTCGGCCGGTCGTCGGCCGCGTTGTCAGTAGATTTGCCGGAATTTTGAGAGTCCTGAGCCTTCTGTGAACTCTGTGACTCTTGGGTGTTTCTTGTGTTCGACATGGCCACCTCCCCCTCCGTGTGGCCGCAAGAGTGTTCGCCAAACCTCTACGGGCGCATGCATCTGCCACCCGCCGGCGGCCACGGGGTGTGGCTCAGCCGCGCAGGGCGTTCAGCCGCCGCCGGGCCGGGCCCAATGCCCGGCCGCGGTTCAGCAGGCCCGACCAGGGGTTGGTGCGGGCCTGCTCCACGGCGTCGGCGATGGTCCAGCGGCGGGCGTGCAGCTCCGGGTCGTCCAGCTGGTCCCAGGTGACGGGGGTGGCCACGGGCGCGCCCGGCCGGGGCCGGACCGTGAAGGGCGCGACGGCGGTCTGCGCGTAGGCGTTGCGCTGTATGTCGAGGTAGAGCCGCTCCCCGCGGTCCTTCTTGCGGGCGGCGGTGGTGAGCCGGTCGGGGTGGGCGTCGGCGAGGGTGTCGGCGACGTCCCGGGCGAAGGAGCGCACCTCGTCGAAGTCGTGCCGGCCGTTCAACGGCACGATCACGTGCAGCCCGCGCGATCCGGTGGTCATCAGCGCCGAGGGCAGCTCCAGCTCGTCCAGCAGCTCCCCCAGCAGCCGGGCGGCCTCGCGCACGGCGTCGAAGTCGTCCTGCGCCGGGTCGAGGTCGAAGACCAGCCGGTCGGGGTGGTCGACGCTGTCGGCGCGCGAGAGCCAGCGGTGCAGGGTGATGCCGGCCTGGTCGGCCAGGTAGAGGAGGGTGGCGGTGTCGTCGCAGACGACGTGGCGGACGGTGCCGCCCTCCTTGGCCACCTCGACGCGGGTGATCCACTCCGGGTAGTGCTCCGGGGTGTTCTTCTGCATGAACCGCGGGCCGTCGAGCCCGTCCGGGTGCCGCTCCAGCATCAGCGGGCGGCCACGCAGGTGCGGCAGCATGAAGGGCGCGACGGCCCGGTGGTAGTCCACCAGGTCGCCCTTGGTGTACTCCTTGGCGTCGCCGCCGCCGGGGAAGAGCACCTTGTCCGGCCGGTGGACCTCCACGGTGCGGCGGCCCGCCCGCACCCTGCGCGTGCCGTCATCGCCGCTCACGGCACGACCGCCTCCTCCACCAGCAGCCGCCCGGCCGCGGCGATCGACTCGGCGTCGATGCCCGCGGCGTGCAGCTGCTCGTCCGGGGACGCCGAGCCCGGCATGCTCCGCACGGCGAGCCGCACCAGGCGCGGTACGGGGCGCCCGTCGGCGAAGGCCTCCAGGACCGCGTCGCCGATGCCGCCCTCCGCGTGGTGGTCCTCCACGGTCACGAGGCAGCCGGTCTCCTCGGCGGCCCGGCGCAGGGCGGCCCGGTCGACGGGCTTCACCGAGTACAGGTCGATCACCCGCGCCTGGATGCCCTCCCCCTCCAGGGCGTCGGCGGCGGCCAGCGCCTCGTGCACGGTGACGCCCGCCGCCACGAGGGTCAGCCGGTCGCGGTCGGAGGAGCGCAGCACCTTGCTCCCGCCGACCGGGAACTCCTCGTCCGGGCCGTAGATCACGGGGCTCTCGCCGCGCGAGGTGCGCAGGTAGCGGACGCCCTCCAGACCGGCCATCGCACCGACGAGCCGCGCGGTCTGGTTGGCGTCGCAGGGGTACAGCACGGTCGAGCCGTGCACCGCCCGCATCATCGCCAGGTCCTCCAGACCCATCTGGCTGGGCCCGTCCTGGCCGATGGCGACGCCCGCGTGCGAGCCGACGAGGTTGATGCCGGAGCCGCTGATGGACGCCATCCGGATGAAGTCGTAGGCCCGGGTCAGGAAGGCGGCGAAGGTCGCGGCGTACGGCACCCAGCCGCGGGCCGCGAGCCCGACCGCCGAGGCGACCAGCTGCTGCTCGGCGATGTAGCACTCGAAGTAGCGGTCGGGGTGCTCCTTGGCGAAGAACTCGGCCCGGGTGGAGTCGCCGACCTCGCCGTCCAGGGCGACGATGTCGCCGCGGCCCGTGCCGAGTGCGGCCAGCGCCTGCCCGAAGGCGTTGCGGGTGGCGACCTCCTCGCCCTTGTCCCACGTCGGCAGTTCGAAGTTCCCGGTGTGGACCGAGTGCAGCATGCGGGCGGCGGGGGGCTCCTGCACCCGGAGGCGGATGTCGCGCGGGCCGCCGAGTTCGGTGATCGCCTCGTCGGCCTCGGGCAGCGGCTTGCCGTGCAGGCCCTCGCGGTCCTGGACGCCCTCGACGCCCTTGCCCTTGAGGGTGCGGGCGAGGATCGCGGTGGGCTGGCCCTTGGTGGACGCGGCCTCTCCGTAGGCGCGGTCGATCGCGTCCACGTCGTGCCCGTCGACCTCGATGGTGTGCCAGTCGAAGGCCTGGAAGCGGCGGGCGTAGGCGTCCAGGTCGTGGCCGTGCCGGGTCGGGCCGCGCTGGCCGAGCCGGTTGACGTCGACGATCACGGTGAGGTTGTCCAGGTGCTCGTGCCCGGCGTGCTCGGCGGCCTCCCACACGGATCCCTCGGCCAGTTCGCTGTCGCCGCACAGCACCCACACGCGGTAGCCGGTGCGGTCAAGCCGCTTGCCGGCCAGCGCGATGCCGACCCCGACCGGCAGGCCCTGCCCGAGCGAGCCGGTGGCCGTCTCGACCCACGGCAGACGCTGGGGCGTGGGGTGCCCTTCGAGGCGGCTGCCCAGCTTGCGGAAGGTGAGCAGTTCCTCGTCGTCGATGGCGCCGGCCGCCTTGTACGCGGAGTACAGCAGCGGCGAGGCGTGTCCCTTGGAGAGGACGAAGCGGTCGTTGCCGGGGTGGGCGGGACGGTCGAAGTCGTAGCGGAGGTGGTGCGCGAGCAGGACGGCCATCAGGTCCGCTGCGGACATGGATGACGTCGGGTGCCCGGAGCCCGCGGCGGCGGCAGCGCGGACACTGTCCACACGCAGCTGCTGTCCGAGGTCGGCGAGTTCACCGGTGTTCATGAGTCTCCTTTCGCGGAGTCGTCCGGGACGTCGGATCGCTTGACGGGGCCGGGGGCGGTGTCGGGACCCGGGGGTGGCTGGTCGGCCGGGGAGTGTGGGGTGGGCCCGGGCTGGTTCTTGGCGGGCTCGGCGCCGGGCTGGCTCTTGGCCGGCTCACCACCCGGCTGCCCCTTCGCGGGCTCGCCGCCGGGCTGGTTCTTGGCCGGCTCACCACCCGGCTGCCCCTTCGCGGACGCACCCCCGGGCTGGTTCCTGGCCGGCTCAGCACCGGGCTGTCCCTTCGCAGACGCACCCCTGGGCTGATTCCTGGCGGGCTCGCCGCCGGGCTGGTTCCTGTCGGGCTCAGCACCGGGCTGCCCCTTCGCGGACGCACCCCCGGGCTGGCTCCTGGCGGGCTCACCGCCGGGCTGGTTCCTGGCGGGCTGGTTACTCGCCGGTTCACCATCGGACCGCCCCTGCGGGGCTTCACCCCTGGCTTGGCTCCTGGTCGGCTCACCACCCAGATGCCCCTTCGCCGGCCCGCCCCCGACCGGTCCCTTGGCAGGCTCGTCGGTCGGCCAGTTCCCGGTCGGTTCACCGCCGGGGCGGCCCTTGGCCAGCTCCTCTTCCGATCGGCGCTGTGCGGTCCCGGATCCGGGCCGGTCCTGCGTCGCCTCGGATCCGGGCTGCCCCTTCGCGGGTTCTGCTCCGGCCCGGCCCTGCGAGGATCCGGCGCCGGTCCCCCCGTCGTGTGTGTCGGCCTCGATCGCCGCCCCCGGCCCCGACCGGGCGCTCGTCTCCTGCCGCCGCTCCGGCCCGCCCGGTACCCGGGCCAGCTCCGGCGAGGACGTGTCCAGCGGCACCGACCAGGACCGGACGAGCCCCAACTGCACGGCCTGGCGCGGCAGTACGGCGTCCAGCAGCCAGTCGGCGGCGACCCGGACGCGGTTGCCGGGCATCGCGGCGAGGTGGTAGCCCCGCGTCACCGCACCCGCCGGCACCCCGGACAGGGGCACGCCGAGCGGGTTGGCGGCGGCCTTCGCACCGCCCAGGTCGACGACGAAGCCCAGGTCGCGATGGCGGTAGGGCTTGCGCGCACCGCCCAGGCCGAGCGAGGCGGCGACGTTCTCCGCCGCGACCTTGCCGTGCCGCCAGGCGTGCTGCGCGGTCATCGGCGTGTAGCTCCCCGGCTTCTCCAGATCCGGCACCGCGGCCACGTCACCGCAGGCGAACAGCTCGGGCCGGCCCGGCACCTGGAGGTGCGGGTCGACCAGCAGCCGCCCCTTCTCCATCGGCAGCCCGAGGGACTCGACCAGCGGGTCGGGCCGTACGCCCACGCACCACACCAGCGTCCGGGTCTCGACGAACTCGCCGTCGGTCAGCACGACCCCGTCGGGCGTGGCCTCCTTCACGGAGGTGCCCATTCGCACGTCCACGCCCCGCTGCCGCAGCACCCGGTCGGCGGTGGCGGAGAGCTTCTCGTCCATCTCGGGCAGCACCCTCGGCGCCACGTCCAGCAGCATCCAGCGCGGCCGCATGCCCTGCCGCAGCGGGTGCTTGCGGACCTGCGCGTCGGTGAACATCTGCCCGTGCGCGGCGACCTCGGTGCCGGTGTAGCCGGCGCCGACCACGACGAAGGTGCACCGGGCGGCGCAGCTCTTGGGGTCGTCGGCGGCGGCTGCCAGCTCCACCTGCCGGGTCACGTGGTCGCGCAGGTACAGCGCCTCCGGCAGCCCCCGGAAGCCGTGCGCGTACTCGGCGACGCCGGGGATCGGCAGCAGCTTGTTGACGCTGCCGGCGGCGAGCACCAGCCGGTCGTAGGCGAGCGTGCCGCCGTCGCCCTCGGGGCCGGTGTAGTGCAGGGTCCGTCYGTCGAGGTCGATACCGTCGGCCTCGCCCAGCACCAGCCGTACGTTCGGCAGCGTGTCCGAGAGGGAGACCGTGACCCGGCGCGGCTCCAGGGCCCCGGCGGCGACCTGGGGCAGCAGGGGCAGATACAGGAAGTAGTCGGTCGGGTTCAGCAGGGTGATGTGCGCCCGGCCCCGGGTCATCCGGGACAGGGTGCGTGCCGTGCGGTACCCGGCGAAGCCGGCACCGACGATCACGATGCGGGGTCGACTCACGGTTCGCCTCCGGCGCTGTCGCGTAGCTCGGGAGCCTTCCGCGTCCCCCTGGCCAGGGCACCCAAACGTCCGCCGGGGTCCTCTCGGCCGGGCGCCGCCGGTTTCCGGACCGGCGCCCGGGTACCCGGTGCGGGATACGGACCGCCCACGTCGCGGAGGCACTCCCCCATGCCCGAGTACGGTTACTTCCTCTCGTGCGAGCAGTACGGACCCGCCGAGCTGATCGAGCAGGCGCGAATGGCCGAACAGGCCGGATTCCAGGCGCTGTGGATCTCGGACCACTACCACCCGTGGAACGACGAGCAGGGCCAGAGCCCGTTCGTGTGGTCGGTGATCGGCGCGCTGTCGGAGGCGGTGTCCCTGCCGATCGAAACGGCGGTGACCTGCCCGACCGTGCGGATGCACCCGGCAGTGGTGGCGCAGGCCGCGGCGACCAGCGCGGTGATGACGGACAATCGCTTCCGGCTCGGCGTCGGCTCCGGCGAGGCGCTCAACGAGCACATCCTGGGCGACCACTGGCCTCCGGCCCACGTCCGTCTGGACATGCTGGAGGAGGCCATCCAGGTGATGCGCCGGCTGTTCACCGGCGAGGAGGTCAACCACCACGGCCCGCACTACACGGTGGAGAACGCCCGCCTGTACACGGTCCCGGACGAGCCGATCCCGATCGACATCTCCGGCTTCGGCCCGGCGGCCACCCAGCTCGCGTCCCGCGTCGGCGACGGCTACATCACCATCCAGCCGGACGAGGCGATGGTGGAGCAGTACCGCAAGGGCGGGGGCGGCGGAAAGCTCGTCAGCGGCGGCACCAAGGTCTGCTACGACACCGACAAGGACGAGGCCGTCAAGACCGTCCACCGGCTCTGGGCGAATGAGCAGCTGCCCGGCGAGCTGGGCCAGGTGCTGCCCTCGCCGGCTCACTTCGAGCAGGCGCAGCAGCTGGTCACCGAGGACATGGTGCGGGAGAACCGGGTGTGCGGCGACGACGTGGACGAGCACGTGGCGGAGTTGAAGCAGTTCGCCGACGCGGGCTTCGACCGGGTCTACGTCAACCAGATCGGCCCGGACCTGCGCGGCTTCTTCGACTTCTACCGCACGAAGGTGCTGCCGCAGCTCCAGCAGGCCGTCTGACGGAAGGCCGGACTCGACTGCCCCCGGATCGACGCGACGCTCCCCACTGCCCCAAAGGCGTGGGGGTCGCTCGCCCAGAGCCTCCGGTGAGCCTCCGGTATGTCGGCTATGTCGGCCGAGGTGAGCCTACCGGCGGGCCTGCCCGGCCAGTTTGCGTGCGGCCAGGACCCCCGCCGCCCCCACGGTCAGGGCCGCGCCCATCCGCCGCCGGTTCCGTGAGATCCACTGCTGAGGGCTGTCGTGCACGGCCTCGTCGTCGAACCGCCCGTGCGCGCCGAAGTCGTGGCCCTGCGGCCCGTCCGCCGGGGCCCACAGGTTGGCCGGCTCGTCGTGCCGGTCCTCGTCCTGCTGCGAGGAGAAGCCCGTGCGCGCCAGATAGCGCTCCAGCAGCCCGGGGACGACGGCGTTGGCGATGAGCGTGGCGGCCGTGGAGGCGCCCACCCAGTACTCCCGGCGCCCCGCGTGCGACGCCGCGTACACGATCGCCCGGGCCGCGACCTCCGGCTGGTACACGGGCGCGACCGGCCGGGCCCGGCCCCGCATGCGGTTCAGCACCCACTCGAACTGCGGGGTGTTGACGGCGGGCAGCTGCACCATCGTCGTACACACCCCACTGCGCGCGTGCAGCAGCTCGCAGCGCAGGGACTCGTTGAATCCCTGGATCGCGTGCTTGGCCCCGCAGTACGCCGACTGGAGCGGGATGCCCCGGTAGGCGAGCGCGGAGCCGACCTGCACGATCGTGCCGCGGTCGCGCGGCAGCATGTGGCGCAGGGCTGCCCGGGTGCCGAACACATAGCCCAGGTAGGTCACTTCGGTCACGCGGCGGAACTCGTCCGGGCCGATCTCCGTGAAGGGCGCGAAGACCCCGGTGAAGGCGTTGTTGACCCAGACGTCGATGGGCCCGAACGTGTCGACGACCTGCTGGGCGGCGTCGTCGACGGCCTGGGCGTCGGAGACGTCCACGCCGACGACGAGGGCCTCGCCCCCGGCGCGCCGCACCTCGTCGGCCGCGGCGGAGAGCCCTTCGCTTCCCCGGGCCAGCAGGGCGACCCGGTCGCCCCCGGCGGCGAAGGCCCGGGCCGTGGCCCGTCCCACGCCTCCGCTGGCCCCGGTCACCACGACGACACGGCCGTGGGGTGTTTCTGTCGTGCTCACTTCGGATCACGCCCTGCGGGGAGGCACGTCGGGGTCGTCCGCCGACCGCGGGGGCACGACGCCCGGGGCGGGTCCGCCGGCGGCTCCGGCGACCGGTCCGGCGACGGGCGGGGCCGGCGGTACGGGCGGCACACCGCCGGGCACTGCGGTGCCCGGGCCGGTGGTGCTCTCGTGTCCCGGCGTCATGCCGGCCGCGTGCGCCGGGCCCGGCCGGGGCGCGGACGGCCGGGCCATGCCGCGCAGCACGTACGCCGCGACACCCAGGATCGCGGCGGTGATCAGCGCGGCGGCCCAGTCGGGCAGGCCGAGGGCCAGGGCCAGTCCCACGGCGAGCGCGAGGGCCGCGCCCGCGTACAGGGCGAGGGCGCCGGACGCGGCGTACAGCGCGGCCTTGCGGCGCTGCTTGCGCGTCTGCTCGCGCAGTTCGTCCCGGACGGTCTCGCGCGCCACCTGTGCCAGCTCGTCGACCAGATGCTTGTCCAGATGCTCCAGGTGATCCAGCGGCTTCATACCCGGCCGGGTACCCTCGGCCCCTCGCGCGTAACTAGGCTCGTCCCCATGGAGATTCTGGGTGCCACACTGCGCGTCTGCGTCGACGACCTCGAGACCGCGATTCCCTTCTACGAGCGGCTGGCGGGCGGCAGAGCCCAGCGCTTCGAACGGGGCGGTGTCCAGGTGGCGGCGATCGGCTGCTTCCTGCTGATGAGCGGGCCCCCGGCCGAACTGGAGGTACTGCGCAAGGTGGCCGCGACGATCGCCGTGACGGATGTCGAGGAGACCCACAAGGTGCTGACCGAGGTGGGCGCCCACATCATCGCGGGCCCCATCGCCTCACCGGCGGGCCGCAACCTGATCGCCCTGCATCCGGACGGGTCGGTCTACGAGTACGTGGACCGCCAGGCGTGATCCCGGCCGGGGCCAGGGGGTGTCCGCAAAGTCCCGCCTGCCCCGCGACGCCCGGCACGCCGAGAGCACGCACCGAACGCCGCAGGGCCCGCCCTCCGGGCGAACGACGGGACTTCACGGACACCCCCTGGGCTCAGCGCCGCCGCCCCGGCTCCGTGATCATCTCGGCGGTGATCGCCCAGCGCTCGTGGTCGCGCCAGTCGCCGTCGACGAAGAGCATCTTCGGCGAGAAGCCCTCCAGGCGGAATCCGCAGCTGCGGGCCAGGGCGATCGACGCGGCGTTCAGGGGCTGGACGTTGATCTCCAGCCGGTGCAGCCGCATCGGCCCGAACGCGTACCGCACGACGAGGTCCAGCCCTTCGCGCATCAGCCCGCGCCCGGCGGCGTGGGCGAAGGCGCCGTAGCCCAGCGTTCCGCACTGGAAGCCGCCCTCGACGATGTTGTTGACGTTGATGAAGCCGCCGATGGCCCCGTCGCTCACCTCGCAGACCAGGAACCCGGCCTTGGAGGGATCCTCGATCAGCCGCCCGGCGTACGCGGTGTACGCCGGGGCGGTGTCGGGCGGGAAAAGCCACGGGTGGTGCAGGTCCTTGCTCTCCCGCGCGCGGGAGGTGAACTCGGCGGCGTCCTCGTAGGCGAAGTGGCGTATGCCCACCCGGGGGCCTTCGGCGAGGTAGCGGGATGCGTCGTGCGGCATCCCGCCACAGTAACCGCGCCGGCTGTGTCCGGCTCAGGACCCGGCGACCGGCAGCTGGAGCACCCCGGGCTCGCGCGGTCCGCCGACCACGGTCACCGGCTTGATCCCCCGGTTGCCGAAGTACGCGTCGTCGCTCGCCGCGATCACGAACCGCAGCCGGTGCCCCGTCTCGTACCGGTGCACGATGCCGGGCAGCTTGACGGTGAAGCTCTTCGTCACGTCCGGCACCCGGACCGGCGCGACCAGGCGGCGCACGAGGGTACGGGTGCCGTCAGGGGCGACGTCGTAGATCTTGGCGAAGAGAACCAGCTTGTCGGCCGCGTCGCCGGAGTTCTGTGTGCGCTCGGCCTTCGGGGAGTGCACCTTGAGCGTGGCCCGGGGTGCGCCCACGACGTCGAGGGGGCGGTCCAGCGGCTCGCTGGTCCAGTCGAGGTAGGTGCCCTTGGTGTCGTGTGGTGGTGAGTCCCGCAGCCCGATGAGTCCGGCCAGCGAGCTCTCCGAATGGCTCGTGGGGGTCAGCCAGTTGGTGTAGCCGCGCGTGCCGCGGGCCACCTTGTTGCGGTTGTCGACGAGCTTGCCGTCCCCGGAGAGGTACAGCGTGCGGTTGAGCGCGGGGAGGTGGTCGGCGGTGGCGTAGGTGCGGTTCGGGTCGGTCACCCAGTCGCGGTAGTAGGCGAAGGCCGGTCCCGTGTCGACGTGCGTCTGCTTGCGCAGGTGGCGGTCGAACCAGGCGAGAACGCGCCGGCCGACGTAGCTGGTCTCCAGGTTGCCCTTCGACAGGTCGAACTCACCGGCGGCCGCCGGGCCGGTGAGTCCGCCGCTGTGCCCCCAGGACTGCCAGATCATCTTCACGGGGGTGCCCTGGGCCCGGAGCGTCCGGTACGTCGCCGTGGCCTCGTTGAGGTTGAAGAGGGTGTCGGCCTGCCCCTGGACAAGCAGGGTGGGCGTCTTGACGCGGTGCAGGTAGGACGCCGGGGAGACGCGGTGGGCGAAGGCGAGCAGCTCGGCGGTCCGGTCGGCGGGGTAGCTGCCGGAGTTGAGGGTGTGGACGGTCCGGCAGGCCTCGGTGACGAAGTGCAGGCAGGCCAGGGAGTTGATGCGGGAGGGGTCGAGGCTGGGCTGGAGCAGGGGCTGGCCTTCGCCGATGAGATAGAAGCCGTTGGTCCACTGCCACTTGAAGACTCCGGGCACGCCGCTGCCGCCGACGGCGTTGTTGGGGGCCAGCGAGTACGCCAGATCGTGCCAGGTGACCATGGGGACGAGCGCGTCGAGGCGGTGGTCGACGGCGGCCGTCGCGAGCTGGACGGCGCCGCCGTAGGAGCCGCCGATCATGCCGACGCGTGGATCGCCGGGGGCGTCGAGGGTGACGAAGTCGGCGGTCGTGCCGTCGTCGGCGGCGCGTTTGCCGCCCAGGAAGTCGACGAGCTGCGCGGCGGCGGCGCCGTCGATGTCCGGGTCGTCGAGGGAGATGAGGCAGCCGCTGCGGCCGAAGCCGAGCCCTGAGTAGACGAGGGAGACGTAGCCGCGCTGGGCGAAGGCCTTGCCGATGGTGTCCGTCGAACCGTCCGACTTGCTGCCGCCGAAGCCGTTCGTGCCGAGCACGGCGGGTGCCGGGTGTTCCCGGTCCACGCCCGCGGGACGGTACAGGTCGGCGTCGACCGTGCAGGAACGGCCGCCGGCCTGGACGGTGAACGTCAGCGGGGTGACGGTGTAGGGATCGGCCGCGGAGGCGGGTGGGCCGATGGCTAGGGGGGCGGCCAGGGCGGCGCCCAGAGCGAGAGCGAGGGGTGCGCGGGATCTGGGCACGTGTCGGGACACACGGACCTCCACGGTGAGGGGTGACGACAACGGCAACAACCTGACAACCCGGATACCGACCAGTAGGTACAGGCCGGTAGTCATGGTGTGACACGTGTCAGAGGGCGTCAATCACCGAAACGAGGGTTTCTTGACAGGGCTTCAGTAGCGGCGTGCTCAGCTCAGGGCCGGCACGTCGAACGCCAACGTGCCCGTGGAGGCGTCCAGTTCGGCCGGGATCCCGAGCGGCATCGTCAGCGCGCCCTCGCCGTGCCCGAACCCGAACTCCTCCACGACCGGGACACCGAGGCCGCCGAGCCGGTCGGCGAGCACCGCGCGCAGTTCCTCGTACGGGCCGCATGCCGCCCAGGACCCGAGCACGATCCCGGCGACCCCGTCCAGCCAGCCGGTACGCAGGAGTTGGGTCAGATACCGGTCGACGCGGTACGGGCTCTCGCCCACGTCCTCGATCAGCAGCAGCCCGCCCCGGGCGCCGGCGAGGGCGTGCGGGGTTCCGAGGTCGCTCGCGAGCAGGCTGAGGCAGCCGCCCAGCGTGACGCCCCGGGCCCGTCCGGGTACGAGTGCGGTGCCACCCGGGGGCACGGCGGTGACGGTCCGCACGGATTCGGGGTCGAAGAGGGTCGCGCGCAGATGTTCCTGCGCCCGGGCGTTCTTGATGAAGTCGACACCGGCCGCCGCCGGGCCGTACAGGGTGGCCAGTCCCAGCCGGGTGGCGAACGCCTGGTGCAGGACGGTGATGTCACTGAACCCGGCGAACACCTTCGGGCCCGCCGCCCGCATCGCCTCCCAGTCGAGCAGGTCGGCCATGCGCTGCGCCCCGTACCCGCCCCGGGCGCACAGCACCGCGGCGACGGTCGGGTCGCACCAGGCGTTCTGGAGGTCGGCGGCCCGCTGGGCGTCCGTGCCGGCCAGGTAGTCCAACTCACGGTGGCGACCGAGCACATGGGGCGCCACCACGGGGTCGAGGTCCCAGCCGCGCAGGACGTCGAGCCCGGCCTGGAGCCGCTCCTCCGGCACGGGCCCGCTGGGCGCGACGACGGCCACGCGGGTGCCGGGGGCGAGTCGGGGCGGTCGCAGCAGCGGTCTCACTTGGCCAGCTCCAGGGTCGGGACGCCGGGTAGGGTCAGTCCGAACACCTGGGCATACAGGGAGAGTTCGGCCTCCAGGGCACGCACCATGGTCTCCGCCCGGCGGAACCCGTGCCCCTCCCCCTCGAAGGTGAGGTAGGCGTGCGGCACCGGCCGGTCCCCGAGCCGGGCCAGGAACCGCTCGCACTGGACGGGCGGGCAGATCACGTCGTCCAGGCCCTGGAGCAGCAGGAACGGCACGTCCAGGCGGTCGGCGTGGGTGGCGGGCGAGCGCTCCGTGTAGCGCGCGGGCACGTCGGCGAGCGGCCCGATCAGGCTCTCCAGGTACCGCGACTCGAAGTCGTGGGTCTCCCCCGTGCCCCAGCCGGTGAGGTCCAGGATGGGGTACTTGATCGTGCCGCAGGCGTAGACGTCGGTCGTGGTGAGCGAGGCGGCCGCGGTCCAGCCGCCCGCGCTGCCGCCCCGGACGGCGAGCCGGTCGCGGTCGGCGGTGCCCTCGTCGGCGAGGGCCAGGGCGACGGCGGCGCAGTCCTCGACGTCAATCACGCCCCACTGCTCGCGCAGCCGTTCGCGGTACGCGCGGCCGTATCCGGTGGACCCGCCGTAGTCGACCTCGGCGACGCCGATGCCGCGCGAGGTGAAGTACGCGATCTCCAGGTCGAGCACGAGCGGCGCGCGTCCGGTGGGCCCGCCGTGCGCCCAGACGACGTACGGCGGCAGCTCGTCGGCGGGGGCGACGCAGCCGGGGTGGTGCGGCGGGTAGATGTGGGCGTGGATGTCGCGCCCGTCGGGACCGGTGAAGGTGCGGATCTGCGGCTCGGGGTAGTACGCGGGGTCCACGGCGTCGTCGTGTTCGGCGCCGATGACGCGGGCGTGGCCGGTGCGGGCATCCAGCTCGACGACCTCGTAGGCGCTGCGCGGGCTGGCACCGACGGCGACGACGCGCTCGCCGTGCGCCGCGAGGGTGGCGGCGAACTCGGTCCAGGGCCCGGCCGCGTCGACGACCTCACCGGTCTCGGGGTCCAGGATGCCGAGGGCGGTGGCTCCCCGGCCGTGCACGACGGCGATCAGGCCGCTGTCGAGGGGCGCGAACCATCGCATGCCCAGTTTCCACAGCGCCCCGGCGAACTCCTCCTCGCGCGGGCACAGGGGCTCCCCGTCGAGGTAGAGGTTCCACCAGCCGCTGCGGTCGCTCGCGTGCAGCAGGCGGCCGTCGTGGGTCCAGTCGGCTTGGGCTACGGACTCGCCGGGCCCGCCGGCGACGGTCCGGGCGCCGTGCAGGGTGCCGTCCGGGCCGACGTCGGCGAGGAGCAACTCGGTGCCGTCCCACGGCATGCGGGGATGGTCCCAGGCGAGCCAGGCCGCCCGCCGCCCGTCGGGCGACAGCTTCGGCCCGGTGACGAACCGGTGCCGGTCGTCGGTGAGTTCCCGTACGGCGTCCCGGTCCCGGGCGGCGGAGCCGTCCAGCGGTACGGCGGCCAGGACGCGGCGCACATCGGTGGGCCCGGCGCCGGTGAACTCCTCCAGCACGCACCACACCTCGCCCCGCTCGGGCCGCAGTTGCGGCTCGGCCCAGCGCAGGCCCCCGCCCACGTCGGACACGGGCGTGAGCGGACGCGGCTCGCCGCCCGGCTCGTACCGGTACAGCCGCTGGTCGCTGAAGTTGACGAACACCACCAGCGGGCCGTTCTCTCCCGGGAGTGCGGCCCAGGGATGTCCGCCGTACTCGATGACCCGGCTGCGCACGTTGAACGGCGCGGGCAGCAGCGACTCCTCGCTGCCGTCGGCGTGCCGCCGCACCAGGGTGCGCCTGCCCGCCTCGGCGGGGCGCGGTTCGGTCCACCACACCTCGTCGCCGACGAACCCCACGTACTCCGGGTGCCCGTCGTGCGCGGCGGCCAGGGCCGCGTCGATGGGCGAGGGCCACGACCCGTACGCCAGTGTCCGCACCGTCTCCCCCTCGCCTAGGCCGTGCGCAGGAACCGGTCGAGCACGCGGACACCGAAGTGCAGCGCCTCGACGGGGACCCGCTCGTCGACGCCGTGGAACATGGCGTTGTAGTCGTAGCCCTCTGGCAGCTTCAGCGGTGTGAAGCCGTAGCCGGTGATGCCGAGGCGGGAGAACTGCTTGGCGTCCGTGCCGCCGGACATGCAGTACGGCACCACGTGCCCCTCCGGGGCGAACTCCTCGACGGCGGCCCGCATCCGGGCGAACGTCGCCGAGTCCACCGGCGCCTGGAGGGCCACCTCGTGGTGGTGGAACTCCCACTCCACGTCCGGCCCGGTGAGCAGGTCGAGGGTGTCGCGGAACTCGTCCTCCCCGCCGGGCAGATACCGGCCGTCCACGTGCGCCACGGCCTCACCGGGAATCACGTTGATCTTGTAACCGGCGTCCAGCATGGTCGGGTTGGCGCTGTTGCGGACGGTCGACTCGACGAGCCGGGCGGCCGGTCCGAGCTTGTCGAGCAGCCGGTCCACGTCGGTGAGGTCGGGCTCGATGCCGTACAGCGCGGCCAGTTCGGTGAGCGCGGCGCGCACGGTCGGGGTCAGCCGCAGCGGCCACTCGTGCTCGCCGATCCGGGTGATCGCGGCCGCGAGCCGGGTGACGGCGTTGTCGTTGTTCACCTTGGAGCCGTGCCCGGCCCGGCCGCGCGCGGTGAGCTTCAGCCAGGCGGTGCCCCGCTCACCGGCCGACACGGGGTAGATCTGCCGTCCGGCGCCGTCGTGGAAGGTGAAGGCGCCCGACTCGCTGACGCCCTCGGTGCAGCCCTCGAACAGCGCGGCGTGCTGGGCGGCGAGGAACCCGGAGCCGTCCTCGGCCCTGGCCTCCTCGTCCGCGGTGAACGCGATGACGATGTCCCGCCGGGGCCGGACGCCCTGGCGTGCCCAGGCGCGGACCACGGCCAGGATCATCGCGTCCATGTTCTTCATGTCGACGGCGCCGCGCCCCCAGACGACCCCGTCGCGGATCTCCCCGGAGAACGGGTGCACCCTCCAGTCGGCCGCCGCGGCGGGTACGACGTCCAGATGGCCGTGGAGCAGCAGCGCGTCGGCCGACGGGTCGGTGCCCTCGACGCGGGCGACGACGTTGGTGCGGCCCTTGGTGCGCTCCAGGAGCGTCGGCTCGATCCCGGCCTCGGCGAGCCGCGCGGCGGCGTACTCGGCGGCGGGCCTCTCCAGGCAGTCGCCCCCGCCCCGGTTGGTGGTGTCGATCCGGATCAGGTCGGACGTGAACGTCACGACCTCCTCCAGCGCCTGCCCGTCCGCCTGCTCAGCCATACTGCTCCTCCACCGCGGCCGAGACGATCGTGGTGACCGCCTTGAAGGCGCGGATGCCCTCGTACATGGTCTCGCTCGTGTAGGCCACCTTCCGCTCCCCGATCCGCTCCACACCCGGCACGACGGTGGCGGCCATGGCCAGGTGCTCGGCGTCGAACTCCACGGCGACGGTGAACGGACCGCCGCGCACGGGTTCATGACGCACCGCCAGTGACGCCGCCTCCTTGGCCGCCGCCCGGATGTCGGCCGCGGTCCTGGCGGGCGTACGGCACACGGCCGCGTACCGCGAGACGTGGTCCTTCACGGCGACCTTCAGTGCCTCGGGCGCGTACCCGAGCGCGTCCTCGCAGGCGACGTCGTCCCCGGTGACCAGCACGACCGGCACTCCGAACTCGGCGACGACATGGGCGTTGAGCAGCCCCTCGCTCGCGGGTACGTCGTTCAGCCACACGCCCGTGATCTGGTTCGCGAGGTAGGTGTGCGCGAGGACGCCCTCCATGCCGGCGCCCGCGTGGTAGCCGACGAACGCGATGCCGTCCACGTCGCCGTGCTGCACGCCCTCGACCATGGACAGCGCCTTGTGCCGGCCGGTGAGCAGCTGGGCCCGTTCGTCCAGTTGCTCCAGCAGCAGATTGCGCATGGTCGAGTGCGCCTCGTTGATGATCACCTCGTCGGCGCCGCCGTCGTGGAAGCCGAGCACGGCGGCGTTGACGTCCGAGGTGAAGAGCGAGCGGCAGCGCTCCCACTGGGACGCGCCGGGCATGACGTCGTCCGGCCAGGTGACGCCGGTGGCGCCCTCCATGTCGGCGCTGATGAGGATTCTCATGACGAGCCGTCCCCCCGGGTGGAGATCTTCATGGTTCGTCACGTTACGCGCTGCGGTGAGAACCGGCTACGACATGTCACCACCGTATCGGCAGGTCGCTGATGAACGCGGTGAGCCGGTCGGCGAGCAGGCGGTTGTCACGGGCCGAGTAGTGCCAGTGGCAGCCGGTGTGGTCCAGGCCCGTGTCGTCGAGGCGCCAGTAGCGGACCCCGCGGTCGCCCGCGCCCCTGCGTTCCTCGACCACCTGCTCGACGTGTCCGGCGAACGGGCCGGTGCCGACGGCCAGGACGGTGGTTGCGGGCCCGTAGCGCGCCCGCAGCTTCTGGAGGAAGCCGCCGTAGGCGCTGCGGTAGGCGGCGGCGAGGCTCTCGTCCGTCCACGGCTCGCCCGGGTTGACGGGGGTCGAGAAGTCGTTGGTGCCGAGGTGGACCACCACGAGCTTCGGCCGCCAGGTGCCCGGGTTCTGCCAGACGTCGCCTGGCACGTTCAGCAGCGCGCGGTCGTAGAAGGTGCGGTAGTTCACCTCCGGCGACCCGCCGTTGTAGTTGCGCACCATCCCCAGGCCCGAGTACGCGTTGATCTGGTAGTCGGCGCGCAGCCGCCGGGCGGTGAGGGCGCCGTAGCTCACGTCGGCGTTGGTGGTGCGCTTGAGCTGCTCGCCGGTGCAGTCGCGGGAGGTCGAGAGGTTGCCGTAGCCCGCCGTGAGGGAGTCGCCGACGAACTCGATCTGGCGGCTGCGCGCGGCCGGTCTGCCAAGGACGGCCCCGCCGGGCGCGGCGACGAAACCGCCGAACGAACTGGTGCTCCAGGGAGTGTCGTTGCGCTTGACGAGCCGGACGGTGTGCACGCCGTCGCGCAGGCGGTCGATCCAGTGGGTGGTCCTGCCCGGTGTGACGAGGGTCGCGACGGTGGCTCCGTCGACCTGGACGTCGTAGTCGGCGGCCGGGTCGTCGAGCACGATGCCCACGCCGGTGCCGCGGAACCGGCCCTCGAAGTACACGCCGGGCCAGCTGTACTGGAGGACGTCCCCGGCGTCCTTGACCCGCCCGGCGGTGTGCACGCTCGCGCGCACGCCGTCCTGGTCCGGCGGGGCGGCGGTGGCGACCGCGGGCGGGCCGGCCAGCACCATCGCCGCCGTCGACGCGACCAGCATCCGTAACCAGGGCATCGGCATGACTGTCCTCCGGGGGACGAGGGAGGTGCACGGACCGGGGCAACGTGACCGTACACCGACAAAAAGGCGCCCGCCAGGCCGCGTCGTGCTCAGCTCCGCAGCCGGTCGAAGCCGAAGGGCGCGAGGGCCTCGGGCCGCCGCCCGGTGACGACGTACTCGGCGAGCCGATGCCCGGTGACCGGGCCCAGGGTGACCCCGAGCATGCCGTGGCCGGTGGCCGCGAAGGCGTTGTCGTGCCCCGGGACGCGGTCGATCACCGGAAGCCCGTCGGGGAGGAACGGCCGCCCGCCCACCCACGGGTCCCGGATCAGGCCGACCAGGTCGTCCGGGTCGTCGAACCAGCGGCCCAGGTAGGGCCGGCTCGCGAGGGCGACGGCGACGATGCGGCGCCAGTCGAGACGGTTGTTGTTGCCGCTGAGCTCCATCGTTCCGCCGATCCGCGTGGTGCCGCCGATCGGTGAGGCGACGGCCCGGCGCTCGCCGAAGTACAGCGTGTGGCGGGGCGCCGGGTCCAGGTCCACGGAGAAGCTGTAGCCCTTGCCGGCCTGGAGGGGCAGATGGTGTCCCAGGAACCCGAGCAGGTCCGGCGAGCGCATGCCGGCGGCGACGACGACCGCCGCACAGGGCAGTTCACTGTCGGCGGTGCGCAGGGCGGTGACCCGGCCGCCCTCCGTCCGGAACCCGGTGACCTCGGCGTTCTCGTGGATCTTCACACCCGCGGCGGCCAGCGCCTCGCCGAGGGCACGCGCGAACGCCTCCGGGTCGACCACGCCCTCCCCCGCCACAAGGTAGGCCGCGCGCACGGCCGGTGACAGCGCCGGGTCCAGCAGGTGCGCCTCGGCGCCCGTGACGATGTCGTCGGGCACGGGGTAGTGCCCGTCCGCCATCTCCCGCTGGATCGCGAGGTGGTGCCGGGCCTCGGCCGGCGACAGGAAGGCGTGCACCATCCCGGGCCGGGTCAGCGTCGTGTCCACCCCGGCCTCGCGCATGCCGTCGAACAGGCCGAAGGTCTCGCGGTTCAGCTCGGCGATCGCCGCGTAGCCGCGCTTGAAGACGGCCGGTGTGCTGCTGCGCCAGAACCGCCACAGCCACCGTACGAACGCCGGGTCCGGAAGCGGCCGCAGGTACAGCGGGGAATCCGGACGGCCCAGCGAGCGCAGGGCGTAGCGCACCACGCCCGGGGCCGGCACCGGCGTCGAGTGGCTGAGGCAGACCCAGCCGGCGTTGCCCCGGGACGCCCCGGACCCGAGCCGGCGCCGCTCGACCACCTCCACCGGCACCCCCGCGGCGGCCAGATAGTAGGCCGTGCACAGCCCGACCACGCCGCCGCCCACCACGACGACGGGACCCGCCACACCCGACACGGCGCTCATGACGCGTTCCCGTACGACGCGAGGAACTCCCTGGTGCGGGCCTCGGCGGGGGTGTCCAGGACGTCCTCGGGCCGGCCCTCCTCCACGATCCGGCCGCCGTCGACGAACACGACGTGGTCGGACACCTCCCGGGCGAAGGGAAGTTCGTGGGTGACGAGCAGCATCGTCATCCCGTCGGCGGCCAGTTCGCGCATCACGCTCAGCACCTCCCGGGTCGCCTCGGGGTCCAGGGAGGAGGTGGGCTCGTCRAAGAGCAGCACCTCGGGCCTCAGGGCGAGGGCCCGCGCGATGGCGACGCGCTGCTGTTCGCCGCCGGAGAGCTGCTCCGGCTGGGCGAGGGCGCGGTGGGCCACCCCGACCCGGCGCAGCAGCGCCACGGCCCGCTCCAGGGCCTGCGCTTCGGGCACTCCCGCCTTGCGCTGCGCGAGCACCACGTTCTCCACGGCGGTCAGGTGCGGGAACAGATGGAACCGCTGGAAAACCATGCCGACCGTGCGGCGCAGCCGGGGCAGGTCGCGGCAGACCATGCGGCCGCCCTGGTGGACGGTCTCCCCGGCGACCTCGACAGTGCCCCGGTCCGGGCGTTCCAGCAGGTTGACGCAGCGCATCAGGGTCGTTTTCCCGCCCCCGCTCTGCCCGATGACGCTGACGATGCTGCCCCGGCCGACCTCCAGGTTCACCCGGTCGAGCACGAGCCGGCCGTCGAAGGACTTGCACAGCCCCTCGATCCGTATGACGGCCTGAGAGGAGGCCCGGGTGGCGGGCGGCGCCGCGGCCACTGACTCGGTCATGCGGAAACCTCCTTCACGGGGACGACGGCGGCCGGCTCGGCGGCCAGCAGGGCACGGGCCGCCCGCAGGCGCCGCCGTCGCCACGGCGACAGAGGCACTCCCGACCGGACCTTCCGCTCCAGGAGCAGCAGCAGCTGGGACAGCGGGTAGCAGAGGGCGAAGTAGATCGCCGCGATGACCAGGTACACCTCCAGGGCCCGGAAGGTGGCCGAGGTGATGAGCCGCCCCTCGGACATCAGCTCCGCGGCGGAGACGGTGACCAGCAGCGAGGTCGACTTGAGCAGGTCGACGAGCATGGTGTTGGTGCCGGGCAGCGCCAGCCGGAGGGCCTGCGGCAGCACGATGTGGCCGAAGATGCCGGTCCTGCCGATCCCCAGGGCCTCACCGGCCTCGGTCTGCCCGGCGTGCACGCCGCTGATCGCGGCGCGGAAGATCTCGGACAGGTAGGCGGCGTAGAAGACGACCAGGCTGAGGCAGCCGGCCGTGAAGACGTCCAGCCGGATCCCGGCCGAGGCGAGGCCGAAGTAGGTCAGGAAGATGATGGCGAGCAGCGGGACGTTCTTGAACACCTCGGTGTAGACGGCGGCGAGGGCGCGCGCCGGCCAGGCCCTGCTGAGCCGGAGCAGCGCCACGGCCAGGCCGAGCAGCACCGCACCGGTGAAGCTCACGACCGTGTAGGACACGGTGCGCCCGAGCGCGTCGATGAGATCGGGCCGGTATTCGGACCAGGGCACCTCGAAGAGACCGGACATGGCGGCTGCTTTCACTGGGCGATGGACGGGGGCGTCCAGTCCTGGGGACGGTCCACGCCGCGGCGGGCCGTGGCGACGTCGGCGGCGGGCACGAGGAACTGTTTCGGGTCGCCGCCGTACTTGCGGACGAGCTTGTCCAGCTCGCCGTTCTCGTACATGGCGTCGATCTGCGCGGAGAGCGCCCGCTCCAGCTTCGTGGCCTTCTTCGGCAGGTAGAAGCCGGTCTGGTACGGCTGGAAGTACGCGTAGGCGGGCTTGGCCTTCACCTGCGCGGCGGTYGGCGGCGTCAGGTACTGCGTGTCGATCCTCAGCTCCGGGCGCTGCTTCTGCGCCGCGATGATGATCAGCGGATCGAGGAAGCCGACGTCGACCCGGCCCGCGCCCAGGTCGTCGAAGACGCCGTTGGCGTCGGGGTAGGCGTGCAGCTTGCCACCCGGCACGGCCTGGATGGACTTGACCCAGACGTAGCCCTCGACGGTGCCCAGGTTCAGGCCCTCCAGGTCACCGACCGTCTTGTACGTCTTGCCGCTGCGGACGGCCATCGCCGGGGGCGAGTAGTAGGGCGGATCGGTGAACAGCCCCTGTTTCTGCCGGTCGGCGGACCAGGCGACGCCGCCGATGGTGATGTCGACCCGGCGGGACTGCACCCCGGCGAGCATGCCGGCGAAGTCCGTCACCTCGGGCTCGACCTTCAGGCCCAGCTTCTTGGCGGCGTAGGCGAGGATGTCGCCGTCGAGGCCGACGATTCTGCCGCCCTGGACGCTGGTGTAGGGCGCGTAGGGCTGGACGGCCACCTTGATGACGCCGGGCGTGAGCGTGCCCAGCGCGGCGGTCTCGGCGGACACGTTCTTCGGGGCGTCGTCCCCGCCCGAGCCGCAGGCGGCGGTGGACATCAGGAGCATCGCGGACAAAGCGAGAGCAAGCGAGCGCACACGGATCATCGGCTCGGGCCTTCCGTCTCGGTGCTGAAGGATCCCGCCGATTCACCGGACACTGTGCCCCCGGCGGGGAGGTGATGAGGCCCATACGCTAGGCACAGGCCCGCCGCGCGTCACCGTTCACTTCGTACGAACTTGTCGCCGGAATCACCCCCTCCCCTGTACGGTGCGTCCAACCCGGACCGCCCCTGGCGGGAGGAATCGCCCATGCTGAGCCCGTCACTCGCGCAGGAGATCGCCGGGGACACCTCCGCGGTCATCGGCTTCAACGTGCTGATCACCGACGCGGAGGGCATGGTCATCGGCAGCGGCGACAGCAGCCGCGTCGGCACCTTCCACGAGGCGTCCGTCGAGGTCGTCCGCACCAAGGAACCCGCCACGCACAACGCCTCTCAGGCCCAGGCGCTGCGCGGGGTCCGGCCCGGGATCACCCTGCCCCTGGTCACGGACGGGCGTGCGGTGGGGACCGTCGGGATCACCGGCACCCCCGCCCAGGTGGGCCGCTTCGGTCTGCTGGTGAAGCGGCAGACGGAGATCCTGATCCGGGAGTCCGTGATGCTGCGCTCCCGGCTGCTCGCCGAGCGGGCGGCCGAGAAACTGCTCACCGACATCGCCGCGTACGACCCGTTGGTCGTGGAGGGCGACCTCCTGATGTTCCGGGCCGCCGACCTCGGCTTCGACCTGCGGCTGCGCCGGGTCGCCGTGGCCTTCGAGGTGACCGTGCCCGACCCCGGCGCCCGTCGCGGCGCCCGGGCCCGGGACGTGGCGCTCGTTCGCTCCGAGCTGCTGCGTACGGTCCGCGACGTCTTCGCCGACCCGCAGGACATCGTCGCCGGCACGGCTCCCGGCTGGATCGGCGTCCTGCACCGGCTCCCGGCCCGGGCCCCGGCGGACGCGGCGGCCGCCGACTGCCGCCGGGTCACGGACGTCATCGCCGCCCAGGACGGGCTCACCGCCCGCGCGGGCATCGGCGAACCGGCCACGTCCGTCGGCGCTCTGCACGACTCCTACCAGGACGCCTGCGACGCGCTGCGCCTGGGTGCCCGGGTGGACGGCGGCTCCACCGTCCACTCGATCGGCGATCTGCGGGTCCACCAGCTCCTGTCGGCGGTGAGCCAGTCCGCCCGCACCCGGCTGCTCGACCTGACCGCCGCGCGGCTGCGGGAGCAGCCGGACTGGCCGGCCCTGCGCGACACCATCACCGCCTGGTGCGAGAGCGGCTTCAGCCTCGTCCGGGCGTCCGCGGCGCTGCACATCCACCGCAACACCGTCGTCTACCGCATGAACAAGATCGAGCAGCTCACCGGCCGCCCGCTGCGCGAGCACCGGACGGCCATGGCGCTGTACCTGGCCTGCCTGGCCGACCGGCTGGGCGGCCCGGACCGCTGACCGTCCGTCTCAGGCCGTACGCCCCGCCACCAGCCACCTGGCGGGCAGCTCGATACGCGTGCCGTCCGAGTGGAACTCCGTGGTCACCAGAGGCAGTTCGCCGCTCGCCAGGACGGTGAGACCGGCCGAGCGCAGGTATGCGGGTACGGCATCGTCGGCGACCTCGCCGGGTGCGAGGCCGTGCCGGAACACGGGCGCGAGCTTGGGCGGCGGACCGGCGGGTCCGCTCGCCAGCCCCCGCAGCACCGCCTTGGCCGCCCCCGAGAGCTCCACGAGGAAGGCCCGGCCCCAGTCGCCGACCAGGGTGGCGATCCCGTCGGCCAGCGGCTGCCGGGGACACGGCCGGGCTCGGTGGGGTCCGTCACCGAGCCGTACCCGGCCCTCTCGGTGCCACGGTCCATGGCCCAGGCCCTCTCTCCCCACGGATCCGCAAGATCTGTGCCGGCGTCACCACCGTACGGCGACCGCCGGTTGCCATGTGCGCAATGCGGGAATTCCTCGCGCGGGGTGCGCACCGGCGCACGACCCCGCGCGCCGGTGCGGGTTCAGTCCTCGTGTCCCAGCTGGAGGTCCCGCTCGGTGCGGCCGCCCCCGGCCACCTGGAGCACGGTGGCGACGGGCGGGTATCCGGCGGCGATGACGGTGTACTCGCCGGAGGACAGGTCGACGAACCGGAACGTGCCGTCGGGGCCGGTGGTCAGCGTGTCGACGACGTTCCCGGCGGCGTCCAGCAGGGTCACGCGCGCGTCCTCCACGGGCCGGCCGCCGCCCGCCCGGACGGTGCCGCGCAGGACCGCGCCGCCGGCCAGTTCGATGTCCCGGCGGGTCTCGCGGGCGGCCTGGACGGTGACGGGGAGTGCGGCCGGGCGGAACGCGGGGGCGCTGGCGGCGAGGGTGTACTCGCCGGCGACCAGATCGGTGATGACGTAACCGCCCTCGCGGCCGCTGCGGGTGGTGGCCACGACCTCGCCGTGCGCGTTGGTGAGGGTGACGCCGGCGTCCCGCACGGGTGTGCCGTCGGCGGTGACCACGCYGCCGACGAGGTTCCCGGCACCGCCCAGGACGATGTCCAGTTCGACGGGGCGTTCGCCGACGGTCACGGAGACCGCCTGCGGCTGGTGGCCGCCCGCGGCGGCGATCAGCACGTACGCGCCGGGGCCCGGGGTGGCCAGCGCGTAGCGCCCGTCCTCGCCGCTGGCGCCCCGCCCGGTCTGCTGTCCCGTGGCGTCGATGAGCGTGAGCGCCGCGCGGGGCACGACGGTCCCGTCGTGGTGCTGCACCGAGCCGCAGACGGGGATCCCGGCGGTGTGGGAAGCGCGGGCCTGCGGGATCGGGGTGCTCCCCGGCGCCGTGTCCGGGTCAGTGACGGATACGTGGTGGGACACCAGGGGTTTCTCCTTGAGGAAGAGGGCGATGACCAGTCCGAGGACGAGCACCGGCACCAGGTGGAGGAAGATCCGCGGCATGGCGTCGGCGTACGCCCCGATGTAGCCGTCGCGCAGCGCCGGGGGCAGGCCGTGCACGAGCTGCGGGGTGATGGACTCGGGGTCGGGGAGCCGGTCGCCCGCGCCCTTGGGCAGGTCGCGGGCCAGGGCGTCGGCGAGCCGGTCGGCGAAGAGGGCGCCGAAGACGGCGGCGCCGACGCTGCCGCCGATCTGCCGGAAGTAGTTGTTGGCGCTGGTCGCGGTGCCCAGGTCGGCGGGGCGCACGGAGTTCTGCACGGCGAGGATCAGCACCGGCATCACCATGCCGATGCCGGCGCCGAGGACGGCCATCCAGATGCTGTAGTGCAGCCGGGGCGTGTCGGCGTCAAGGCGGGACAGCAGCCACATGCCGGCGACGGAGAGGGCGCCGCCGAGGATCGGGTAGGACTTGTAGCGGCCGGTGTGGCTGATGAGCTGCCCGGCGATGATCGAGGCGCCGACGATGCCGGCCATCATGGGCAGCATGAGCAGGCCCGACTCGGTGGCGGAGGCGCCGTCGACCATCTGCAGCCAGGTCGGCAGATAGCTGGCGGCGCCGAACAGCCCGGCCCCGGTCACCAGGCCGATCAGGCCGGTGACGTTGAAGACGGAGTCCCTGAACAACCGCAGCGGCATGAGGGGTTCGGCGGTGAAGTGCTCGGTGACGAGGAAGAGGACGGTCGCCACGGCCGCTCCGGCGCCGAGACCGAGGATCATGCGCGAGTCCCAGGCGTACTCGGTGCCGCCCCAACTGGTCAGCAGGACCAGGCAGGTGGAGGCGGCGGTCAGCAACAGCGCGCCGAGGAGGTCGAGCCGGGCCTTGCCGACCGGTTTCGGGAGCTTCAGGGCGACGGCGACGACGACCAGCGTGACCAGGCCGAAGGGCACGTTGACGTAGAAGCACCAGCGCCAGGAGAGGTGGTCGGTGAAGTAGCCGCCGAGCAGGGGTCCGGCCACGGAGGCGAGTCCGAAGGCGGCGCCGATCAGGCCCATGTAGCGGCCGCGCCGCCGGGCGGGCACGATGTCCGCGATGATCGCCTGGACACCGATCATGAGGCCGCCCGCGCCGACGCCCTGGAGGGCCCGGAAGGCGATCAGCTGGTCCATGGTCTGCGCCCGGCCCGCGAGCGCGGAGCCGGCGACGAAGACGACGATCGCGAACTGGAAGACGCCCTTGCGGCCGAGCAGGTCGCCCAGCTTGCCGTAGATCGGCAGTCCGACGGTCGCGGTGAGCAGGTAGGCGGTGATCGCCCAGGACATCCGGTCCAGGCCGTGCAGCTCACCGACGATCTTCGGGAGCGCCGTGGCGACAATCATCTGCTCCAGGGCAGCGAGGAGCAGGGCCAGCATGAGGGCGACGAAGACCAACCGCACCCTGCGCGGGCTCAGTTCGGCGGCCGGGGCCTGTGGTGGGGCCGGGGGTTCGGGAGGTGCCACCGCCGGTTCGTCCTGCGCCAGAGTGATCCCGCCCACCTACCGCTCCCCTCGTCGCGCTGCCGCACAATTCCCGCGTAAAAGCGACAACTACGAGCAAGCGCGACGAGTTACGGCACAAGTCGGAGCCGAATGGAGATCACCCGAACCGGTGAGGGGCGCAACGGCCCCTGGAAATTCCCGGTTTGAGGGAGGCTACTTCTCGACCTCGGCGGCGAGCCGGGCGAGCAGCGCGTCGTAGATCCGGCCGAGGCCCTTGGGGGCGAAGGTCTTCTCGAAGAAGCCGCCGATGCCGCCGGCGCCGGTCCAGGTGGTGGTCACGACGACCCGGGACTTGCCGTCGCCGGCCGGGGTGACGCGCCAGGTGGTGACCATGGAGGAGTTGCGGTCCTTCTCCACCAGCTCGCCGTCGGTGGGCTCGCTGACCTCCAGGAGGCAGTCGCGCACGCGCTTGCTGGTGGCCTGGAGCTTCCAGTGGACGAGGGTGCCCTCGCCGTCACCGCCCTCGCGGACCTCGTACTCGCTGAACTGCTCGGGCAGCAGCTTCGCGCGCGTGCCGCTGTAGTCGGCGAGGGCGTCGAACACCGTCTCCGCGTCCGCCGCGACGATCCGCTCCGTAGTGGCCTCGACCTGCGCCATCGCTTTCCTCCAGGACATGGGTTCTCGGGGGTTGGAGGCAAGCCAACCACCCCGCTGCCCGGCCACCCAAATCGGGGTCGCCCAACCCGGTCGAACACGTTCGGAAAACACCCTCGCACGATCAAGGGAACGTGTGTTCTATTCTGTGGGCAGTGCTACCGAGGAGGCGTCATGCGCTGGGACAACCTCACCGAGGACTCCGAACACAGCAGGGCCGATGCCGCGCTGTTCGGCGTGGACGCCGTGACCACCCGTACCTTCGACACGCCGGAGTTCCGCGGGATCACCTTCCACGAGATCCGGGCCCGCTCGATCATCAACCGGGTGCCGGCGGTCTCCCGGATGTCGTTCCAGTGGACGGTCAATCCCTATCGCGGCTGCTCACACGCGTGTGTGTACTGCTTCGCGCGCAAGACGCACAGCTATCTCGACCTCGACACGGGCCTGGGCTTCGACTCCCAGATCGTGGTCAAGATCAACGCGCCGGAGCTGCTGCGCCGCCAGCTCGGTTCCCGCCGCTGGCAGGGCGAGCACATCGCGATGGGCACGAACGTGGACTGCTACCAGCGCGCCGAGGGCCGCTACCAGCTGATGCCGGGCATCATCTCGGCCCTGCGCGATCACGCGAACCCCTTCTCGATCCTGACGAAGGGCACCCTCATCCTGCGCGACCTGGACCTGATCAAGCAGGCCGCGGAGGTGACCGACGTGGGCATCTCCGTCTCGGTCGGCTTCACCGACCAGGAGCTGTGGCGCACCGTCGAACCGGGCACGCCCGCGCCGGAGCGGCGCCTGGAGGTCGTACGGACCTTCGGCGAGCACGGCATCGGCTGCGGTGTGCTGATGGCGCCGGTGATCCCGTTCCTCAGCGACCAGCCGGCCCAACTCCGGGCCACGGTACGGGCGATAGCGGCCTCCGGCGCCACGTCCGTCACACCGCTGGTGCTGCATCTGCGGCCCGGCGCCCGCGAATGGTTCATGGCCTGGCTGGAGCAGCACCATCCGCACCTGGTGGCGCGCTACCAGCGGCTCTACGCGGAGGGCTCCTACGCCCCGAAGTGGTACCAGCGCCGGATCACCCGTCAGGTGCACGAACTGGCCGAGGAGTACGGCATCGGGCCCACACGCGCGCAGATGCCGCGCCGGATCCGGCCCCCGGAGCCGACCGAGGAGCCGCCGGTGTCCGGGCCGACTCAACTCTCGCTCATTTAGGAGCGGTCGAGCGCATCCAAAGATGGTCGCCTGCCGAAACACCCGGACTCGCACGCCGGATCCTCTAGGAGGTGGTCAGGTCAGGTGACTCTGACCGCTCCAGCCAGTACAGGTTTCCGCCGCAGCCCTGCAGCCTCACGCCCCCTCTTGGCCTTGCACACGGGAAACCGATCGGTTTACAGTGAACCGAAACCGACCGGTTTCTCTACCAGGGAGTGACGGATGACAACCGCGCGCGGCGCCGAGGGGCAGTCGGCGGATCTCAGGATCCCGGCAAAACTGGCCGCACATCCGTCGGTGCGGGCCGTGCTCGCCCGGCGCGCGGCGGGTGACGTCGCGAGCCCGCCGGCGGTGATCGACGCGGCCTGGCTGCGCGAACTGTGCCTGGCGGCCGGCGCGGACGACGCCGCCGCGGTCAGCCTGGACCACCCCGACCTGGCCGGTGAGCGCGAGCACGCACAGTCCGCGCTGCCCGGCACCCGCACCCTGATCGCGATGGCGTTCCGGATGAACCGCGACAACTGCCGCTCCCCCGCCCGCAGCGTGGCCAACCAGGAGTTCCACCAGACCGACGAGCAGGCCAACCACGCCGCCCGCAGCGTCACCCAGGCACTGCAGGACGCCGGCTACCGCGCGCTCAATCCGTCGGTCGGCTTCCCCCAGGAAATGGACCGCTTCCCCAGCGAGCGGATCTGGGTGGTGGCGCACAAGACCGTCGCGGTGGCCGCGGGCCTCGGCGTGATGGGCCTGCACCGCAACGTCATCCACCCGAAGTTCGGCAGCTTCATCCTGCTGGCGACCGTCCTGGTGGACGCGGAGGTGAGCGAGTACGGGCAGGCGCTGGACTACAACCCCTGCATCGACTGCAAGCTGTGCGTCGCCGCCTGCCCGATCGGCGCCATCAGCAAGGACGGGGCGTTCGACGCGCTGGCCTGCACCACGCACAACTACCGGGAGTTCATGAGCGGGTTCACCGACGGGCGCAGACCGTGGCCGACAGCGAGGACGCCGCCGACTACCGCTCCCGCGTCACCGACTCCGAGAGCGCCTCCATGTGGCAGAGCCTGAGCTCACCCCCCGGCTACAAGTCCGGCTACTGCCTGGCCGTCTGCCCCGGCGGCGAGGACGTCCTGGGCCCCTATCTGGACGACCGCAAGACCTTCATGGACACCGTCCTGCGACCGCTCCAGAACAAGAAGGAGACCCTCCACGTCCTGCCGGGCTCACACGCGCAGGAATACGCCCAGCGCCGCTTCCCCCACAAGCCCGTCAAGGAAGTCACCGGCGGCTGGCAGCCTCCGGCGAAGCGAACGCCCTGATCTGCCGGAGTAAGCCATGAGTGGCCTGCACCCCTTCCGCGTCCTGCGCGCCAAACCTCTGTGGATCGCCAACGCGTCATCACGGGCGTACTCGCGCTGCTGTTCGCCGTGCTCTACGTCGGTGCCGACATCGATCCGGTCGACCACGTGAAGAAGCTGCCCGTCGGGCTGGTCAACGCCGACAAAGGGGCCGCTGCCGGGGGCGAGCACATCAACCTGGGAGCGCGGATCACCGAGTCGATCATCAAGTCCCCCGTGAGCGGGGACCGGATCGGCTGGAAGGTGATGGACGAGAAGGGGGCGAAGGAGGAACTCGGCGAGGGCAAGCGGTACGGCGCGCTCGTCGTCCCCGCCGGCTTCACCTCCTCGACCACCGAACTGACCAGCACGACGACCACCGGGACCGGGACCGGGACCCCGTCCCGCCCGACACTGACGGTACTGACCAACCAGTCCGCCGGCAGCATGGGCTCCAGCCTGGCCCGGGCGGCGACGACGGAGGCGGCCGAGAGCGCCTCGCTCCAGGTGGGCAGGGAACTCACCGCGCGGAACGCGGCCGGGCAGGCGAAGCTGCCCGGCGCGGCGCGAGTCCTGCTCGCCGACCCGGCCGCCGTCACGGTCAGGGACGGGCATCCACTCGACTCGCACAGCGGCCTGGGTCTGACGGCGTTCTACTACGCGCTTGCCCTGGTGGTCTGCGGCATGCTGTCCGCACAATGTCATCAGCGGCCAGGTGAACCACGCCGCCTCGGCTACACCCACAACGACATGGGCCCGTTGCGCCTGCACCGCCCGCTGATCCGGGCGACCCGGGTGCAGACCCTCGCCATCGGCAGCACGGTGATGATCGGTCTGTCCTTGCTGATGGGAACCCTGGTCATGGCGGGCGCGATCGGCATCACGGGGATGGACGCCGCCCATCTGCCGCTGCTGTGGCTGTACTCGGTGTGCGCCATCGCGGTCTGCGGGATCGGCGCGCTCGCCCTCCTCGCCGTCTTCGGCACGCCCGGCACGCTGGTGGTCACGCTGGTCTTCACCGGGATGGCGGTGCCGACGGCCGGCGCCACCGCGCCCTTCGAGGCGCTCCCCGGCTTCTACCGCTTCCTCGCGGAGTTCGAGCCGCTGCGGCAGATCACCGGCGGCCTCGGCTCGATCCTCTACTACGACGCCCAGGCCGACGCGGGCCTGACCCGGGGCTGGGTGATGATGGGCGCCGGCCTCGCGGTGGCCGTGCTGTTCGGTTTCGGCGTGACCGCTTGGTACGACCGCAAGGGGCTGCACCGTATCCCGGTCGAGACCGAGCCCGAGAAGACCGCCGTCCCGGCGTAGCGGAGACCGACCCCCGAAAACCGATCGGTTTTCATTTCCTCCACATCGGGTTAACCTCGCAGTATGACCACCGAGGTGAAGGCAAGTACCAGAGAGCGGCTGCTGGAGGCGGCGGCCACGCTCACCTACCGGGACGGTGTCGGCATCGGCGTCGAGGCGCTGTGCAAGGCGGCGGGGGTGTCGAAGCGCTCCCTGTACCAGCTGTTCGAGAGCAAGGACGAACTGCTGGCAGTGAGCCTGGAGGAGCGGGCCTCCGCCTTCGTGGCGACCCTCCTGCCCGCGGCGGACGACGGCCGGTCACCCCGCGAGCGGATCCTGCACGTCTTCGAGCAGGTGGAGTCGCAGTCGGGGGCGCCCGAGTTCCGGGGCTGCCCGTACCTGGCCGTGCAGATCGAGCTGAAGAATCAGAACCACCCCGCGAGCCGAGTGGCCCACCGGATCAAGGCGAACCTGACGGAGTTCTTCCGCTCCGAGGCCGAACAGGGCGGGGCGGGCGATCCCGACCTGCTGGCCCGGCAGCTCAGCCTGGTGTTCGACGGCGCCAGCGCCCGCGCGGGGATCGGAGCCGACAGGCTGACCGGGCTCGTCGCACCCACCGTGACCACCCTGCTCGATGCGGCAGACATGCGCTGACGCACCACTCGTAGACCTTGGCCCCTCGTCACCCTCTTGCACATGAAAACCGATCGGTTTACCGTAAGGTGCCGGTCGGTTTCTCAATGACCCCGGGAGCTGGTGCGCGGCATCGCCCGTCCACGGGGAGAAGGACTGGTCCCGGAACTTCTGCCTGCCGCCGAATCCACACCGGCCGACCTGTTGAACGCGGTGGCGTGACCGGCCGACGTCACGGCACACAAGGGAGCAGTACATGGCGGAGATTCAGATCGAGTGCAATGTTCCGGCCCAGATGCGTGACGGCACGGTGCTGCGCGCCGATGTCTACCGGCCCGGCGACACGGGACCGTGGCCGGTGCTGCTGAGCCGGCTGCCGTACGGCAAGCAGACGCCCCTGATGGGCGTCGTACTCGATCCTCTGGCGGCGGCCAGGCGCGGCTTCATCGTCGTCATACAGGACACCCGTGGACGGTTCGCCTCCGACGGGGAATGGGAGCCGTGGACGTACGAGGAGAGCGACGGTTACGACACCGTGCGGTGGGCCGCCGCCCTGCCCGGCTCCAACGGCTCCGTCGGCATGATCGGCGGCAGCTACTTCGGCAACACCCAGTGGATGGCGGCGCTGTCGAAGCCGCCGGAGCTGCAGGCGATCGCCCCGTTGATCACGTGGTCGGATCCGGACGACGGCCTGTGGACGCGCGGCGGCGCGATCGAGCTCGGCATGACCGCTTCCTGGTCTCTCATGCAGGGGGCCGACACCCTGATGCGCCGTCACCGCACCGACCTCGACGGGCTCGTCAGCGGCATCACCGGGCTCGTGCGGGATCTGGACGGCCTGGCGAGCGGCGGTTACGCGGAGCTGCCCGCCGGGCGGTTCCCGGCGTTCGCCCGGCACGACCTGCCCGAGCTCGGCTACGAGCGTTCCCGGCGCGAGCCCGACTGGGCGCGGTCCTGCCGCGTCGCGGGCCGGCACGACGAGGTCGACCTGCCCACCTTCCAGCTCGGCGGCTGGTACGACATCTTCAGCCAGGGCACGCTCGACAACTTCACCGCCATGCGCCGCGCCGGCCGGTCCGCCACGCTGGTCATGGGCCCGTGGACCCACACCAACTGGCAGCACGTGGTCGGTGACGTCAACTTCGGATTCGCCGCGCACTCCGAGTACATGGGCATGCGCGGACGCGTGCACGACATGCAGTTCGACTGGTTCCGGCGCACCCTCGGCGAGGGTGAGCCTCTGGAGCCGGACACGGGCAACGTCCTGCTGTTCGTCATGGGGATCAACCAGTGGCGCGTGGAGACGGAATGGCCGCTATCGCGGGCGGTGGACACCGACTTCCACCTGCGCGCCGACGGCCGCCTGACCCCGGAGCCGCCGTCCACCGCCGAGCAGCCGGAGGAGTTCACCTACGACCCCATGAATCCGGTGCCGACCACCGGCGGCGCGATCTACATGTCCGACGACTTCCGCCCCGGGCCACTCGACCAGACGGCCGTGGAGGCGCGCGAGGACGTCCTGGTCTTCACCACCGAACCGCTCACCGAGGACGTCGAGGTGACCGGCCGGGTCCGGGCGGTGCTCTTCGCCGCCACGGACGGGCCCTCGACCGACTGGGTGGCACGCCTGTGCGACGTCGACGAGAACGGCGTCTCCCGCAATGTGGCCGACGGCATCGTGCGCGTACGCGCGGCGACACCGGGCGAGGCGGCCGAGCACGTCGTGGACCTGTGGTCGACCAGCATCGTCTTCCGGACGGGGCACCGGATACGGGTCCAGGTCACCTCCAGCAACTTCCCGCGCTGGGACCGCAACCTCAACACGGGTGAGCCGGAGGAGAGCGCGACCACGGCCCGAGCGGCCCGGCAGCGGGTGTTCCACGACCCCGCCCGGCCGTCCCGCATCGTCCTGCCCGTGGTCCCGGCCCGATAAGAGGGGCCGCAGACCGCCACGGGCGACCTGACACGACTTGCAGGACGAAACCGATCGGTTTACTGTGGTGAAACCGATCGGTTTCCCGCGTTCTGGAGGTAGTCGTGACAGCGATCAAAGGCGCCAACGTCCTCGTCACCGGAGGCAGCCGGGGTATCGGCAAGATGCTGGTCGAGGAGCTGTACGCACGCGGCGCCGGCAAGATCTACGCCACCGCCCGCGACCGGCGCTCGGTGACGCACCCCGGTGCCGTTCCGCTGGCGCTCGACGTCACCGACCCGGCATCCGTGGCAGCCGCCGCCGAGCAGGCGCAGGACGTCACCATCCTGATCAACAACGCCGGCGCCTCCGTCGGTGCCTCGTACCTCGACTCCCCGATGGACGACGTACGCCGGGACCTGGAGACCAACTTCTACGGGCCGCTGCTGGTCACCCGGGCCTTCGCGCCGGTCATCGAGCGCAGGGGCGGGGGTCACATCCTCAACGTCCACTCCGCCCTGTCCTGGCTGGCCGACGGCACGCCCTACAGCGCCTCCAAGGCCGCCCTGTGGTCGCAGACCAACTCTCTGCGTCTGGAGTTGCAGCCGCGCGGCATCGCGGTGACCGGGCTCCATGTCGCCTACGTGAACACCGACATGACGTCGGGCATCGACGCGCCCAAGGCCGACCCCCGCGGCGTCGCCGTGGCCGCGCTCGACGGCATCGAGGCAGGGGCGCACGAGGTGCTGGCCGACGACACCACCCGGTGGGTCAAGTCGCAGCTGTCCGCGGACCTGGAAGCCCTGTACGCCCAGCTGAAGCACTAGCCCGCACCGCCCCGTCCCTCGCAGGGAGCTCCTCGTGGAGAGTCCGCTCACCCACCTCTTCGTCGACGTGAACGGGGTCAGACTGCACATCGCCGAGCAGGGGCAGGGGCCGCTGGTCCTGCTGCTGCACGGCTGGCCGGAGAGCTGGTACTCCTGGCGTCACCGGTTCGGGGCGCCGGCGGCGGCCGGATACCGGGTCGTCGCCCCCGACCAGCGCGGTTACGCCCGCAGCGAGCAGCCGCCGGACGTCACGTCGTACACCCTGCTCCACCTCGTCGGCGACGTGATCGCCCTGATTCACCGGAGCCTTCAACTCGTACCGGAACCTCGAACGCAACAACGCACTGCTCGCGCCTTTCCGGGGGCGGGGGATCGACGTCCCCGCCCTGTACGTGGTGGGAGACCGCGACATGGTCACCTCACTGCGCGGCCCGGACGGGGGCAGTTCGCTGAGCGAGATGTTCCGTGGCCAGGGCGGATCGGCCGACCCGCTGACCGCCGTGGCGCCTCGACTGCACGGTCCGGTGGTACTGCCGGGCTGCGGGCACTGGACGCAGCAGGAGCGTCCCGCCGAGGTCCACGCCGCACTCCTCGACTTCCTCACCCGCATCGACGGCCCGGCGCCCCGATGACCCACCCCCACCAGACAGAGGACACCTCGATGCCAGAACGCAACCCCATCCTGATCACCGGTGCCGCCGGCGAGATCGGTGGTGTGAGCCGAACGATGGTCGACATGCTGCTCGACCAAGGGCAGCCGGTGCGCGCGTTCGTGCGCCAGGACGACGAACGCGCCCACGCGCTCCGCCAGGCAGGGGCCGAGGTCTTCGTCGGCGACCTGCTCGACATCGCCGACGTGACCGCCGCGCTGCAGGGCGTGCGCCGCATCTACTTCAGCATGAGCCTGTCGCCGTACTACACCGACGCCGTCAGCCTGATGGCAGCGGCGGCGCGGGCCCAGGGCGACATCGAGGTCTTCGTCAACATCTCCGAGTACGAGCAGTCCTTCATGACGTTCGAGAAGATGACAGCGCCGGAGGAGGAGCGGCGTTCATGGCTCGGTGGACTCGTCACGCAGTGGTCGCCGCAGCAACGGGCCCACTGGGTCGCCGAGCAGGTGCTGGAATGGTCCGGCCTCCCGGCGGTCCATGTGCGGGCGGCCATGTTCGTCGAGAATCCCCTCCTGACCTGGCTGGCGCTGGAGCCGCTGAGCAACGGTGAACTGCGCCTGCCCTTCGGCCACCACCGGCTCGCGCCCATCGCGGGTTACGACGTGGCTGAACTGTGCGTGAAGATCCTGACCGACCCGGAGCCGCACATCGCGAAGTCCTACGATCTGACCGGCCCGGAACTGAAGGACATGCACGGGTTCGCGGAGGACTACGCGGCCGCGCTGGGACGCCCGGTCGTCTACGTTCCCGAAGACGTCGAAACCTGGAACGAGATCTACGTGGACACCGCCATGTCCGCGTATCCGCACATCGCGGAGCACCTGAAGACCCTGACCCGGCTGATGGGCGGCGGGGGGTACCGCGGCGTCACCGACCAGCTGGAAACCCTGCTCGGGCGCCCACCGAAGACCGTGCGGTGGGCCTTGGAGAACCACCCGCGCATCCGGAAGCTGGCGTCCGCCTGAGCCGCCGGGCGACCCGGGCCGCCCCTCCCACTCGCCGGATCCGTCCCCCCGACAATACGGAGGCCACCTCCGTATTGCCGGGGGGACGGAAATGGTGACGGGCCTGGTCGAGGAGCTGGGGCCGCGAGCCACGGCGGGCACCGTCGAGCAGGCCGCCCGCGCCGGGGAGCAGACCCTGCTCAGCGCCCGCTGACCGCGTACCGCTCTCTGCCCGCCGACCTGCTGCGGGGCCGGACCGTGCTGGACACCGGCAACTACGACCCCTCCCGCGACGGCCGGATCGCCGAACTCGACTCCGAGGAGGTGACCACGACCGAACTGGCCCAACGGCTGCTGCCCGGCGCCCTGCTGGTCAAGGCGTTCAACAACATCCTGGCCCACCACATCCCGCAACTCGCCCGGCCGCCGGGGCCGCGGACGGCAGCGCCCTGCCCGTCGCCGGCGACGATCCCGACGCGAAGGCTCGGGCAGCGGCGCTGATCGACCGGCTCGGCTGCGACACCGTCGACGCCGGAACGCTGGGCGAAAGCCGGCGCTTCGAACCGGAGTCCGGCGCCTACACCCGCATCTACCTGGCCGACCCCGACGTGCCGGTCGAGCACATGCTCCAGTCACCCGCCGCGCCGCTCCCGGCCGACGAGCTGCGCGCCGCGTTGGAGGCGACCCCACGCGTGAACGCGGCGGAACGCACCTTCTGAACGCACGGGTCGGTGCCGTGGTCCACCATGGGATCCATGAGTGAGCTGACCAGAATTCCCGCGCCGGACGGGGTCGCCGCCGCGGCCCAGTACAGCCACGTCGTCATGGGCACCGGCCGTTTCGTGGCGATCGCGGGACAGCTCCCCCTCGACGAGCAGGGCCGGCCGGTCGGAGAGGGCGACCCGGCGGCGCAGGCCCGTCAGGTCTTCGAGAACCTCCGGCGCTGCCTGGCCGCCGCCGGGGCGACCTTCGACCACGTCGTCAAACTCACCTACTTCGTCACGGACATGGCCCACATGCCCGCGATCCGAGCAGCCCGTGCCGAGCACATACCCGACGACCGGCTGCCCGCGGCGTCGGCGGTGCGGGTCGCAGGGCTGGTCCGACCTGAATTCCTGTTGGAGGTCGAGGCGTTCGCGGTGGTGGTGGCGGAGTGAACCCTTCGACGAGGGTGCTTCGGAACCCCTCGACAAGGGCGCTTCGGATACGGGAGATGACGCTCGCCGACTGCGACCGCGTCGCGGAGATCCGCATCCGCGGCTGGCAGAGCGCGTACCGGGGGCTGATGCCGCGGTCGTACCTGGACGGGCTCAGCGTCGCGGAGGACGCCGAGCGCCGTCGCGGACATCTGGCCCAAGCCGACGGCAGCGTGGTGAACCTGGTCGCCGAGGACACCGGCGGCGAGGTCGTGGGCTGGGCATGCCACGGGCCGTACCGGGACGGCGAAGTCGTCACCGCTCACGCCGAATTGTACGCGATCTACGTCCATCCGGAACACCTGGGACAGGGCGCGGGGCAGGCCCTGCTCGCGGAGTCCGTCGCGCGCTGCGCCGCCGCGGGCCACGGCCGTCTGCTCCTGTGGGTCCTCAAGGAGAACGGCCGGGCCCGCCGCTTCTACGAACGGGCCGGCTTCGAGGCGGACGGCGCCGAGGAGCCCTTCGAGGTGGACGGTGTCGTTGTCCCGGAGGTGCGGTACGCACGCGCACTCCCCCGCTGAGCTCACCCGCCCCCGCTGACTCACCTCTGTTTCGGAATCCGCCCCAGCGCCCGCACCGCCGCCTCCGCCAGCACCGGATGCGCGAGAGCCTCGTTCAGCACGGGTCTGGCCCGGGCGTCACCCAGCGCGCCGAGCCCTTCCACGCAGGCTAGGGCCACGCGGCGGTACGGGTCGTGCGGGCGCAGCCGTCGCTGAAGGGTGGTGATCAGGGCGGGCACGGCCTCCGGGGCGCGCAGGTCGACCAGGAGCCGGACGGGGTGCAGGGCGTAGGCGACGCGCAGTTCGTTGGTGGCGAGGGCGGCGGCCGCGCGGGCGGTGCGCGGGTCGCCGAGGCGGGCGAGGGCGTAGGCGGCGGAGGCGCAGCGCGGCGGGTCACGGTGGTTGAGCAGCAGCACCAGGGACTCGAAGGCCCGCCGGTCCCCGGCGAGTCCCAGCCGGAAGGCGGCCAGCTCCCGCGCCCACAAGGGCTGCCCGGGTTCGGTCAGCACCGCGGCCAGGGCGTCGAGGTCGTCGGTCGCCACGAGCCGCTCGAAGGCGGGCGACGCCCCCGACTCCTGCCGTAAGCGCTCCGTGAGTGATCGCAACTCTTCGTCCATGACTGAGAGATTAGGGGCGGCGCGAGCTGCTCGGGACGTACATCACAAACACGAGGGCTGGCGCGCTCGTTACCCGCGAGTTAAGCTCAGACGAGCGAGTTACCCACTCGTATTCCTCGCGGCGGTCTGGTGACGCGGCCGTCGTGAGAGCAGTCGGTTCGGTACGTCAGGTACCGCAGTACGGCTCGGCCCCGGGACAGGGCCGGTCGGAACCGCCGTTTCACCGGGCGTGCGCGCCCGTGGCGACGGCACCGGGCGTGTGCGCTCGCAGCCCGGCCAACAACACCCGCGTTTTTCACGCACCCGGTGCGCCCGGGGTCCGGCTCCCGCCGGTCCGTCTTCGGCGCACCCGGGCGCGTTCCGAAGTCGTCACCCTCATTCCTGGAGTCCCGCGATGGCCACTCCCCTTTCCGACCCGTCCCTGTCCCCGCTGCGCACCATCGCAGTCGTCGGCCTCGGCACGATGGGCACCGGCATCGCCGAGGTCCTCGCCAAGGCCGGCCGCGAGGTCGTCGGCATCGACATCAGCGAGGCCCAGACCGCCAAGTGCGTCGCCGCCCTGGAGTCCTCCACCGCCCGTGGCGTCGAGCGCGGGCGGCTGACCGAGCAGGACCGCGCGGAGATGTTGGACCGCGTCCGCACCTCCACCGACCTGCGGGCCGCGGCCGACGCCGACCTGGTCATCGAGGTGGCGCCGGAGTCGTACGAGATCAAGCACCAGATCTTCCGGGAACTGGACGGCATCGTGCGGCCCGAGACGATCATGGCGACCGGCACCAACGCCCTGTCCGTCACGCGGCTCGCCGCCGACTCGGCCCGTCCGGAGCGGGTGCTGGGCCTGCACTTCTTCAACCCGGCCCCGGCGATGCGGCTGGTCGAGGTCGTCTCCTCGGTGCTGACGGCGCCGGCGGCCGTCGCGGCGGTCACCGATCTCGCCCTCGACCTGGGCAAGGAGCCCGTCGCGGTCGGCGACCGCCCCGGATTCGTCGCCGACGGCCTGCTGTTCGGCTACCTCAACCAGGCCGCCGCGATGTACGAGGCGAAGTACGCCTCCCGCGAGGACATCGACGCCGCGATGCGGCTGGGCTGCGGCCTGCCGATGGGCCCGCTGGCGCTGCTCGACCTGATCGGGGTCGACACCGCGCGCACGGTCCTGGAGGCGATGTACACCGCGTCCCGCGACCGGCTGCACGCCCCGGCGCCGATCCTCAAGCAGCTGAGCGAGGCGGGCCTGACCGGCCGCAAGGCGGGACGCGGGTTCTACACGTACGAGGCGCCGGGCAGCGGCACCGTCGTGCGGGACGCGCTGACCCCGCTGGAGGACGGCAGTCTCGTGCCCGGACGGGAGGTCCGTTCGGTCGGTGTCGCGGGCTCGGGCACCATGGCCTCCGGTATCGCCGAGGTCTTCGCCAAGGCCGGGTACGAGGTCGTCCTCGCCGCCCGCAGCGAGGAGAAGGCCCAGACCGCGAAGGCCCGCATCGGCAAGTCCCTGTCCCGCTCGGTCGACAAGGGCCGGATGACCGCCGAGGCCGCCGCGCAGACCCTGGACCGCATCACGCCGACGGGCACCTACGACGACTTCGCCGGCGTCGACCTGGCCGTGGAGGCGGTCGCCGAGGACCTGGAGGTCAAGCGGCAGCTGTTCGCCGCGCTGGACAAGGTCTGCAAGCCGGGCGCGGTGCTGGCCACCACCACCTCGTCCCTGCCGGTCGTCGCCTGCGCCCGGGCCACCTCGCGCCCGCAGGACGTGATCGGCATGCACTTCTTCAACCCGGCTCCGGCCATGAAGCTGGTCGAGGTCGTCCGCACGGTGCTGACGGCCGACGACGTCCACGCGACGGTCCGCGAGGTCTGCGGCCGGATCAGGAAGCACGCGGTCGACTGCGGGGACCGGGCGGGCTTCATCGTGAACGCGCTGCTGTTCCCGTACCTGAACAACGCGATCAAGATGGTGCAGGAGCACTACGCGTCGCTCGACGACATCGACGCGGCGATGAAGCTGGGCGGCGGGTATCCGATGGGCCCGTTCGAGCTGCTGGACGTCGTCGGGCTCGACGTCTCGCTCGCCATCGAGAAGGTCCTGCACCGCGAGTTCCGCGACCCGGGGCTCGCCCCGGCACCGCTCCTGGAGCACCTGGTGGCCGCGGGCTGCCTCGGCCGCAAGACGGGCCGTGGCTTCCGCGAATATGCCAAGCGCTGACGGTCCCGGCGACTGGTTCCGGTCCGGCGCGGAGTGGGGCGGCCTGCTCGGCCCGGACCGGTTCCCCCCGTCCTCGGACGGCGGCGGAGAACCAGGTCATGCGCAGCGAGCTGCGCACATGCAGTACGTTCGGGGCATGTCCCAGCCCGCCAAGTCCTCACGTACATCGGCTACGACCGACGCGCCGGAAAGTGCCGCAGGCTCTCGCGCCGCCGCCCAGCGGCTGAAGATGCGCCGGGAACTGGCGGCCGCCGCGATGGAGCTGTTCGCGACCAAGGGGTACGAGGCGACCACCGTCGACGAGATCGCGGCCCAGGCCGGGGTCGCCCGCCGCACGTTCTTCCGCCACTTCCGCTCCAAGGAAGAGGCGATCTTCCCCGACCACGACGACACCCTGGTCCGGGCCGAGGCGGTGCTCAACGCCGCGCCCGCGCACGAGCATCCGCTCGACACGGTGTGCCGCGGCATCAAGGAAGTCATGAGGATGTACGCGGCCCGTCCGGAGATCTCGGTCGCCCGCTACAAGCTGACGCGCGAGGTGCCCACCCTGCGCGAGGCGGAGATCGCGTCGGTGGCCCGCTACGAGCGCCTGTTCACCCGCTATCTCCTCGGCCACTTCGACGAGCGCGCGCACGCCGACGACGCCAACGACGACCCGCTGCTCGCGGAGGTCGCCGCGTCCGCCGTGGTCACCGCCCACAACCACGTCCTGCGGCGCTGGCTGCGGGCGGGCGGGCAGGGGGACGTGGAGGCGCAGCTGGACCACGCCTTCGCGATCGTGCGCAAGACGTTCGGCACGGGCATCGGGGCCGGGCGCTCCACGGAGCCGCAGCCGGCCGCGGCCACGGCCTCGGCGCAGGGCGAGGTACTGGTGACCGTCGCCCGCACCGACGCCCCGCTGGACGAGGTCATGCGGACGATCGAGCAGGCGCTGAAGGAGCGCTGAGCCACTCCGCCTCTGTGATGACGGCCACCCCACCGGGTGGCCGTTTTGGCGTGTCAGGACCCCTTTTCAGCGCGTTCCATAGCACCATTCGATCGATCATCGCTCATTTGTTACGTAAAGATTTCATGTGAGAGGAAGTTCTGGCACTCAGTGCCTTGCGGGGTGACACGCGGTGTCATACGTTGAAGAGGTCCGGGCGATGTCCCAGCAAGCCCAGCGCCTGCCCGTCCGGACGCCTGCGTCACAGGCAACCTCCCGCGCCACCAGCGCTGCCGAACAGCACCACCGCCGAACCGACGGCACACCCTCGACCCTCAGCAGCACCGACGTAACCATCGGCGCCCCTCCCTCAGGGCGCTCACCGCCGGAGGCAACACCGTGACCGTTAAGGACATCCTGGCCGCGATCCAGTCGCCCGACTCCACGTCGGAGGACTTCGCCGCCCTCCCGCTCCCCGAGTCGTACCGCGCGATCACCGTGCACAAGGACGAGACGGAGATGTTCGCCGGGCTCGCCACCCGCGACAAGGACCCCCGCAAGTCGATCCACCTGGACGAGGTGCCGCTGCCCGAGCTGGGCCCGGGCGAGGCCCTGGTGGCCGTCATGGCCTCCTCGGTCAACTACAACTCGGTGTGGACGTCGATCTTCGAGCCGCTGTCGACGTTCGGCTTCCTGGAGCGCTACGGCCGCACCAGCGAGCTGGCCAAGCGCCACGACCTGCCGTACCACATCATCGGCTCCGACCTGGCGGGCGTCGTCCTGCGCACCGGCCCGGGCGTCAACGCCTGGCGGCCCGGTGACGAGGTCGTCGCGCACTGCCTGTCCGTCGAGCTGGAATCCTCGGACGGCCACAACGACACGATGCTCGACCCCGAGCAGCGCATCTGGGGCTTCGAGACCAACTTCGGCGGCCTCGCCGAGATCGCGCTGGTCAAGTCCAACCAGCTGATGCCCAAGCCGGACCACCTGAGCTGGGAGGAGGCCGCCGCCCCGGGCCTGGTCAACTCCACCGCCTACCGCCAGCTGGTCTCCCGCAACGGCGCCGGCATGAAGCAGGGCGACAACGTGCTCATCTGGGGCGCGAGCGGCGGACTCGGCTCCTACGCCACCCAGTTCGCGCTGGCCGGCGGCGCCAACCCGATCTGTGTCGTGTCCTCGCCGCAGAAGGCGGAGATCTGCCGGTCCATGGGCGCCGAGGCGATCATCGACCGCAACGCCGAGGGCTACAAGTTCTGGAAGGACGAGCACACCCAGGACCCGAAGGAGTGGAAGCGCTTCGGCAAGCGCATCCGCGAGCTCACCGGCGGGGAGGACATCGACATCGTCTTCGAGCACCCCGGCCGCGAGACCTTCGGCGCCAGCGTCTTCGTCACCCGCAAGGGCGGCACCATCACCACCTGCGCCTCCACCTCGGGCTACATGCACGAGTACGACAACCGCTACCTGTGGATGTCGCTGAAGCGCATCATCGGCTCCCACTTCGCCAACTACCGCGAGGCCTGGGAGGCCAACCGGCTCATCGCGAAGGGCAAGATCCACCCGACCCTGTCGAAGGTGTACTCCCTTCAGGACACCGGCCAGGCCGCCTACGACGTGCACCGCAACCTGCACCAGGGCAAGGTCGGCGTGCTGTGCATGGCCCCCGAGGAGGGCCTGGGCGTGCGCGACCACGCCAAGCGCGCCGAGCACATCGACGCCATCAACCGCTTCCGGAACATCTGAGGGCTGCTGGATGACAGAGCGTCAGAAGGACCGTCCGTGGCTCATGCGGACCTACGCCGGTCACTCCACGGCCGAGGCGTCCAACGAGCTGTACCGGCGCAACCTCGCCAAGGGCCAGACAGGTCTGTCGGTGGCGTTCGACCTGCCGACGCAGACCGGCTACGACTCCGACCACATCCTCGCCCGCGGCGAGGTCGGCCGGGTCGGCGTGCCGATCGCGCACGTCGGTGACATGCGCCGGCTGTTCCAGGACATCCCCCTGGAGCAGATGAACACCTCGATGACCATCAACGCCACGGCCATGTGGCTGCTGGCGCTCTACCAGGTCGTCGCCGAGGAGCAGGGTGCGGACATCACCCAGCTCCAGGGCACGACCCAGAACGACATCGTCAAGGAGTACCTGTCCCGCGGCACGCACGTGTTCCCGCCGGTGCCGTCGCTCCGGCTGACGACGGACATGATCGCGTACACGGTCTCCCACATGCCGAAGTGGAACCCGATCAACATCTGCAGCTACCACCTGCAGGAGGCGGGCGCCACGCCGGTCCAGGAGATCGCGTACGCGATGTCCACCGCGATCGCCGTTCTCGACGCCGTGCGCGACTCGGGGCAGGTGCCGCAGGAGCGCATGGGTGACGTCGTCGGCCGGATCTCCTTCTTCGTGAACGCGGGCGTCCGCTTCATCGAGGAGATGTGCAAGATGCGCGCCTTCGGCCGCATCTGGGACAGGATCACCCGCGAGCGGTACGGCATCGAGAACCCCAAGCACCGCCGCTTCCGCTACGGCGTCCAGGTCAACTCCCTGGGCCTGACGGAGGCGCAGCCGGAGAACAACGTCCAGCGGATCGTCCTGGAGATGCTGGCCGTGACGCTCTCCAAGGACGCACGCGCGCGTGCCGTGCAGCTCCCCGCCTGGAACGAGGCGCTGGGCCTGCCCCGCCCCTGGGACCAGCAGTGGTCGCTGCGCATCCAGCAGGTGCTGGCGTACGAGAGCGATCTGCTGGAGTACGAGGACATCTTCGAGGGCTCGAAGGTCATCGAGGCGAAGGTGGAGGAACTGGTCGAGGCCGCGTCCGCGGAGATCGACCGCATCCAGGAGATGGGCGGCGCGATGGCCGCCGTCGAGTCCGGCTACCTCAAGTCGCAACTGGTCGCCTCGCACGCGGAGCGCCGGGGCCGGATCGAGTCCGGCCAGGAGAAGATCATCGGTGTCAACGCCTTCGAGGGCACCGAGCCGAACCCGCTGACCGCCGACCTGGACACCGCGATACAGACGGTCGACCCGGAGGTCGAGGCCCGCGTCATCGCCGCGCTCCAGCAGTGGCGCGACAACCGCTACCAGCCGCCCTTCAACCACCCGCGCCCCTGCAAGGCGCTGGAGCGGCTGAAGGAGGCCGCCCGGGGCACCGAGAACCTCATGGAGGCCACCCTGGAGTGCGCCCGCGCCGGGGTCACGACCGGCGAGTGGGCCGGGGCCCTGCGCGAGGTGTTCGGCGAGTTCAGGGCGCCCACGGGTGTCTCGTCGGCACCGGTGGCCGTCCCCGCCGAGGAGGGCAGCACGCTGCACCGGGTCCGCCGCATGGTGGATCTGACGGCCAAGGAGCTGGGCGTGGGCAAGCTGCGCTTCCTGGTCGGCAAGCCCGGCCTGGACGGGCACTCCAACGGCGCCGAGCAGATCGCCGTGCGCGCGCGTGACGCCGGCTTCGAGGTGGTCTACCAGGGCATCCGGCTGACGCCCGAACAGATCGTGGACGCGGCCCTCGCGGAGGACGTGCACGCGGTCGGCCTGTCCATCCTGTCCGGCTCGCACGCCCAGCTGGTGCCGGACGTGCTCGAACGGCTGCGTGTGGCCGGTGCCACAGACATCCCGGTGATCGCCGGTGGCATCATCCCGAACGGGGATGCCGAGCAGCTCAGGGCAGCCGGAGTGGCCGCGGTCTTCACCCCGAAGGACTTCGACATCACCGGAATCATCGGCCGCATCGTCGACGAGATCCGGAAAGCGAACAAGCTCGACCCCCTGGAGGTCTCCGCATGACCACGGTCAACCGCCTTCGCCCCCGGCGTTCCTGCCTGGCGGTACCGGGCTCGAACCCCCGCTTCCTGGAGAAGGCGCAGGGCCTCCCCGCCGACCAGGTCTTCCTCGACCTGGAGGACGCGTGCGCCCCGCTCGCGAAGCCCGAGGCGCGGCACACCATCGTCAAGTTCCTCAACGAGGGCGACTGGACGGGCAAGACGCGGGTCGTGCGCGTCAACGACTGGACGACCGAGTGGACGTACCGCGACGTCGTGACGGTGGTCGAGGGCGCCGGCCAGAACCTCGACTGCATCATGCTGCCGAAGGTGCAGGACGCCCAGCAGATCGTGGCCCTCGACCTGCTGCTGACGCAGATCGAGAAGACCATGGGCTTCGAGGTCGGCAAGATCGGCATCGAGGCGCAGATCGAGAACGCCCAGGGCCTGAACAACGTCAACGAGATCGCGCAGGCTTCCCAGCGCGTCGAGACGATCATCTTCGGCCCGGCCGACTTCATGGCCTCGATCAACATGAAGTCGCTGGTCGTGGGCGAGCAGCCGCCCGGCTACCCGGCGGACGCCTACCACTACATCCTGATGAAGATCCTGATGGCCGCCCGCGCCAACAACCTCCAGGCGATCGACGGCCCCTACCTCCAGATCCGCAACATCGACGGCTACCGCGAGGTCGCCCAGCGCGCCGCCGCCCTCGGCTTCGACGGCAAGTGGGTGCTGCACCCGGGTCAGGTCGAGGCGTCCAACGAGATCTTCTCGCCGTCCCAGGAGGACTACGACCACGCCGAGCTGATCCTGGACGCGTACGACTACTACACGTCCGAGGCGGGCGGCAAGAAGGGCTCGGCGATGCTCGGCGACGAGATGATCGACGAGGCCAGCCGCAAGATGGCCCTGGTCATCGCGGGCAAGGGCCGCGCCGCCGGGATGCGGCGCACCAGCACGTTCGAGATCCCGGAGGCCTGAGCGCGATGCAGTTCGGACGCACCTACGAGGAGTTCGAGGTCGGGGCGACGTACAAGCACTGGCCGGGCAAGACGGTCACGGAGTACGACGACCACCTGTTCTGTCTCCTCACCATGAACCACCACCCGCTCCACATGGACACGAACTATGCGGAGAAGACGACGGACTTCGGCAAGAACGTCGTCGTGGGTAACTACATCTACTCGCTCCTGCTCGGCATGTCCGTGCCGGACATCTCCGGCAAGGCGATCGCCAACCTGGAGATCGAGTCGCTCAAGCACGTGGCACCGACCTTCCACGGCGACACGATCTACGGCCAGACGACCGTGCTCGACAAGTGGCCGTCGAAGTCGAAGAACGACCGCGGCATCGTCTACGTCGAGACCAAGGGCTACAAGCAGGACGGCACGCTGGTCTGCGTGTTCCGCCGCAAGGTGATGGTGCCGACCGAGACGTACATCAAGGAGCGCGGCGGCGAGCAGCCCGGCCGCCCCGAGCTCAAGGAGCAGGAGAAGTAGCCATGGCGCGACTCGCCCAGACCGCCGGTCTGACGGACATCCAGCAGGAGATCCTGTCCACCGTCCGCGACTTCGTGGACAAGGAGATCCTCCCGGTCGCGACCGAGCTGGAGCACCGCGACGAATACCCTCAGCAGATCGTCGACGGCCTCAAGGAGCTGGGCCTGTTCGGCCTGATGATCCCCGAGGAGTACGGGGGTCTGGGCGAGTCGCTCCTGACGTACGCGCTGTGCGTGGAGGAGATCGCCCGGGGCTGGATGTCGGTGTCCGGCATCATCAACACGCACTTCATCGTGGCGTACATGCTCAAGCAGCACGGCACGCAGGAGCAGAAGGACCACTTCCTTCCGAGGATGGCGGCCGGCGACATCCGCGGCGCCTTCTCGATGTCGGAGCCGGGCCTCGGCTCGGACGTGTCAGCGATCACGTCGAAGGCGGTGAAGGACGGCGACGAGTACGTTCTGAACGGCCAGAAGATGTGGCTGACCAACGGCGGGACGTCGTCTCTGGTGGCCGTTCTGGTCCGAAGTGACGAAGGTCACCCCGAGGGCACCGCGCCCCACAAGTCGATGACGACCTTCCTGGTCGAGAAGGAGCCGGGCTTCGGCGAGGTCCGCCCCGGCCTCACCATCCCCGGCAAGATCGACAAGATGGGCTACAAGGGTGTCGACACCACCGAGCTCATCATGGATGGCCTGCGGATTCCCGCCGACCGAGTGCTCGGCGGGGCCACCGGCCGGGGCTTCTACCAGATGATGGACGGCGTGGAGGTCGGCCGCGTCAACGTGGCGGCACGTGGCTGTGGTGTCGCTCAGCGTGCGTTCGAGCTGGGCGTCCAGTACGCGCAGCAGCGTCACACCTTCGGGAAGCCGATCGCCCAGCACCAGGCGATCCAGTTCAAGCTGGCCGAGATGGCTACCAAGGTCGAGGCCGCGCATGCGATGATGGTCAACGCAGCTCGCAAAAAGGACTCCGGGGAACGAAACGACCTTGAAGCCGGTATGGCGAAGTATCTCGCTTCCGAATACTGCAAGGAGGTCGTGGAGGACGCCTTCCGGATCCACGGCGGCTACGGCTTCTCCAAGGAGTACGAGATCGAGCGCCTCTACCGTGAGGCACCGATGCTGCTGATCGGTGAAGGTACCGCCGAGATCCAGAAAATGATCATCGGTCGGCGACTGCTCGAGGAGTATCGATTCCAGGGCTAGATGTCCGGATACGGGGTGTTTTCTTGGAGAAGAAGATCACACCTCGTCAGCACTCTTGGGCCGCCGACTCGGCTTCCTGGCTTACCCAGTTAGGGCCCCGAGCCGCTACGATCGCCGGAAAGCCGCCGTCCCCCGTCAGAGTGCGGCATCATCCGCTACGAAGGTCATCCATGCCCCACAGCCAAACCTCTGCATCTCGCGACAGCCGGGCCGGCGTACGCCTCGCGCGCGGAGCATCGCCGTGGCTCCTGCCGACCGTCGCCACCGCAGCCCTCAGCCTGGCCCGTGCCCGCCGCTCCGGCGCCGCCAGGGCCGTCGCCGTTCCCGCCACCGCGCTCGCGGCGGGAATGCTGTGGTTCTTCCGCGACCCCGAGCGCGAGATCGGCGAGGGCCGGGTCATCTCGCCCGCCGACGGTGTGGTGCAGAGCATCATGCCGTGGAAGGACGGCCGCACCCGCGTCGCGATCTTCATGAGCCCGCTCAACGTCCACGTCAACCGCGCGCCGCTGGCCGGCACGGTGACGTCGGTCGAGCACGTGCCCGGTGGCTTCGTTCCCGCCTTCAACAAGGAGAGCGAGAACAACGAGCGCGTGGTGTGGCACTTCGACACCGAGCTCGGTGACATCGAGATGGTGCAGATCGCCGGCGCGGTCGCGCGGCGGATCGTCCCGTACATCCCGCAGGGCACCAAGGTCGAGCAGGGCGACCGCATCGGCCTGATCCGCTTCGGATCGCGCGTTGACATCTACCTTCCGGAAGGTGTCGACGTCGCTGTCGAGGTTGGTCAGACCACGACCGCGGGGGTGACTCGAATTGACCGTGATTGATCCCGACACACAGGCCACGAACTGGGTCGCCGAGGACGAGGACGACGCGGAAGAACTGCCGCTGTCTCTCCGGCTGTCGATAGCGGACACGCTCACGCTCGGTAACGCGACGTGCGGCTTCATGGCGGTGTACTTCACCACCACCGGCATCCTCATCCCGCACCTCTCGGGTGATGCTTCGGGCATGGCCCGCAACAGCGCGGCCACGGCCGTGATACTGATGCTGTGCGCGGCTGTCTTCGACCTGTTCGACGGCCTCGTCGCCCGCAAGCTGCGGTCGTCGCCGATGGGCGCGGAGCTGGACAATCTCTCCGATCTGATCAGCTTCGGTCTGGCGCCCGCGTACTTCGTGCTCGTGTACGGCATGGTCGCGAGGGACGCGCACGAGCGGGTCGCGGCGGTGGGCGCGATCGTTGTGCTGTTGGCGGTGGTGCTGCGGCTTGCCCGCTTCTCGTGCGTCACCGTGAAGGACGGCACGTTCCAGGGCATGCCCTCACCGTTCGGTGCACTCACGGTCGTCTCGATCGTGCTGCTGGAGCTGCCGTTCGAGGCGACACTGCTGGCGGTCGTCGGTACCGCCTGGCTGATGGTGAGCCGGGTCGAATACCCGAAGCCGCGGGGCATCCTCGCGGTGGCGGTGCTCTGCTGGATCGTGTCGGCCATGGGCATGCTGGCGGCGTGGGCGTTCGACGCGCCGGGCGGCCAGGTGCTGCTGCAGATGGGCTGCGCGCTGCAGATCGTGATGGCGGCGACGATCCCGCTGTTCGCCACGGCGCGCCGGGTGAACACCTTCCGTGACAACCGCAGGGAAGCGCGGGCGGCGCAGCTTCCGTAATGCCGTAGCGGCTTGTTCTTGGCTTGGGCCCCGGACCGGATTTCGGTTCGGGGCCCTTGCTTGTGCCGGTGCTCGTGCCTGTCTTGCGGCCGGGCAGGAGGCGCGGGCCGGGCGGCCTCAGCCGATTCGGCGTTCGAGGTCGAGGCCGGGACAGCCGGGCGAAAGAGCCCCGCTCAGGTCAGGAAGTCCCGCCCGATCCGCTCCGCCACCCGTTCCAGGATCGGCCCGGCCTCCGCGATGCACTTCGCCACGTCCGGCTCCGCGTCCGTCAGAGGGTAGGCCCGGCGGATTCCGGCACGGCCCAGGGCCTCCGGAGGGAGGGCGAGACGGCCGCAGACCGCTACGACCTCCTTGCCGGCCGCGCGGGCCGCCGCGGCGACGCCCGCCGGGGCCTTGCCGTGGAGGGTCTGCTCGTCGAGGGAGCCCTCGCCGGTGATCACCAGGTCGGCGCGGTCCAGGGCGGGGGCGAAGCCCAGGACGTCGAGCATGACCTCGATGCCGGGGCGGAAACGGGCGCCGAGGAGCAGCGCGCCGTAGCCGATGCCGCCCGCCGCGCCCGCGCCGGGCGAGGCGGCGTACCGGGCGGCCTTCGGTCCGGCCGACTCCTCCAGCACCTTCGCGAAGTGCGCGAGGGCGGCGTCCAGGGCCGCCACGTCGTCCGGCGAGGCGCCCTTCTGCGGGCCGTAGACCGCGGGCGCGCCCTTCGGGCCGGTCAGGGGGTTGTCGACGTCGCTCGCGAGGACCAGTTCGATGTCGGTGAGGCGGGGGTCGAGGCCGGACAGGTCGGCGGTGGCCAGACCGGCCAGGCCGCCGCCGCCCGGGGGTACCGGTTCGCCGTCCGGGTCCAGGAAGCGCGCGCCCAGCGCGGACAGCATTCCGGCGCCGCCGTCCGTGGTGGCGCTGCCGCCGACCCCGAAGACGATCGTGCGGGCGCCCGCGTGCAGCGCGGCCCGCAGCAGCTCGCCGGAGCCGTAGGTGGACGCCGTGAGCGGTGCGAAGACCCCGGCGGGCAGCCGCTGGAGGCCGCTCGCCTCGGCCATCTCCACGACCGCGGTGCCGTCGCGCAGCGCGAACGCCGCCGTCACCTCGTCGCCGAGCGGGCCGGCGACCCGTACCTCCCGGCGCTCGAACCCGGCCGCGACCGCCGCGGCCACGGTTCCGTCACCGCCGTCGGCCACGGGCAGCGCCTCGACCTCGACGTCCGGCACGGCCCGGCGCAGCCCGGCCGTCACCCGCTCGGCGACCTCCACGGCCGTCAGCGACCCCTTGAACTTGTCCGCGGCGACGAGCACCCGCTGTGTCTTCCGGGCATCGCTCACTGCTGCGTCCGCCACTTGCACTCCCCTTGCTCTCCGGGCCCTCACGCACGTCAAGGCCAGTCGCGCCGCTGTGACCTTAACCGGAGGACGCCTCGGCCGTCAGCTTCTGCCCACCCCCTGAAACGGCGCGCCCAAGGGGCGCGGGGAACTGCGCGACCGGCCACGACGCACCGGCAGCCGCGAGCACGCCGCAGTCCCCCGCCCCTCAGGCGTGCCGAAAACGGGTAGACGATAACCATGCCCCCTGCGCACACCCAGACAGACCTCGCCAACCGCATCCTCGGCGGCTGGCTGGGCCGCATCGCGGGCAACATGCTCGGCAAACCGGTCGAGCAGGGCGAGGTCTGGACGCGCGACCGCATCGACCGCTACCTGCGGCAGGCCGCCGCACTGCCGCTGACCGACTACCTGCCCGAGCCGATCAGCGAACACGACGGGTTCGAGCTGCGGCCCGAGTGGCGCCAGTGCGTGCGCGGCCGCATCCACGGCAGTTGCCGGGACGACGACGTCGACTACGCGATCCTCGGCCTGGACCTGCTGGAGACCCACGGCTTCGGCTTCAGCACCGAGCAGGTCGGAGACCTGTGGCTGCTGCGGCTGCCGTATCTCCAGACGTTCACCGCCGAGCGGGCCGCGTACCGCAACCTCGCGAACGGGCTGAAGCCGCCGCTGACGGCGACGTACGACAACCCGTACCAGGAGTGGATCGGGGCGCTGATCAGGGCCGACATCCACGGCTGGACCTGCCCGGGCGCGCCGCGCCGGGCCGCCTCGCTGGCCCGGCGGGACGCGGTGCTGTCGCACACCGGCAACGGGGTCTACGGGGCGATGTGGGCGGCGGCGCTGATCGCGGCGGCGTTCACGGCGCCCACGGTGCGGCACGCGGTCGACGAGGCCCTGGCCGTGATCCCGGCGAGCAGCCGCCTGGCCCGCACGGTGCGCCGGGTGGCCTCCCTGCACGACACCCGGATGTCCTGGGAGGACACGCTCACCACGGTCACCGAGGAGACCACTGGGATGGGCTGGATCCACACCGTCCCGAACGCCGCCGTCCTCACCGCCGGCCTGCTCTACGGCGACGGCGACTTCACCCGCACCATCACCCTGACCGTCCGGGGCGGCCTGGACACCGACTCCAACGGCGCGACGGCGGGTTCGGTGGCGGGTGTGTTCGGCGGGGCCGCGGCCATCCCGGAGCAGTGGAAGGCGCCGCTGGAGGACACGGTCCGCAGCGCGGTGTTCGGCTTCGACGGGGTGCGGATCAGCGAGCTGGCGGAGCGGACGGTGCGGCTGGTCGAACGGGACGACTGACCGGATCGAACCGGCCATTTACCGGCCGAGCGGGGTGGCCGGCCCGTTCTTCCGCTTCGCGCCACGGGCGCTGCGAACGCTCAGTAGCGGCCGCTGCCGCTGAGTGCACAGGACCGTTCCGCTTGAAAGCGCTTCCATCCTGCTCTTTTCCGGCCACTTGTCCGTGATCCGGCTATATCGATCAAACCGCCAAGATGGGCTCGTCCTCCAGCAGCCTCTACATCAACTACAAGTCCAGCTACGTCTTCCCCTGCGGCTGAGCCGTCATCGGGTGGTTACCCTGCCCCAATGACCACCTCTTCTGACTTCGCCTCCTACATCGCGTCCCTGCCCCGCGTCCTGGCCGGCGCCGCCGCGCTGTTCCGGGACGGCGAGGGCCGGGTGCTGCTCGTCGAGCCCAACTACCGGGAGGGCTGGGCACTGCCCGGCGGCACGATCGAGTCCGACGACGGCGAGACCCCGCGGCAGGGCGCGCGGCGCGAGACGGCCGAGGAGATCGGGCTGGACCGGGAGCTCGGCCGGCTGCTGGCGGTGGACTGGGTGCACGGCACGGGGCGTCCGCCGCTGGTGGCGTATCTGTACGACGGCGGGGTGCTCGACGAGGACGAGTTCAAGGCGATCCGCCTCCAGGAGGAGGAACTGCTGTCCTGGCGGCTGGTCCCGCGCAAGGAGCTGCCCGAGTATCTGCCGGGCGCCCTCGGCCGCCGTGTCCTGGCCGCCCTGGACGTGCTGGCGGACGGCTCGGGCACGGCGGAGCTGGAGAACGGGCACCGGGTGTCCTGACCGGCTCCGGCCGTTCACCCGCCGGTGTCCCGTGCGATAACCGCTCGCCGCTGTCGTACGGCCCGGCCTACCCTCGGTGCCATGGCCAAGCCCCTCGTCGCGCTCCTCACCGGCGCCGGTATCAGCACGGACTCCGGGATCCCGGACTACCGCGGGCCGAACGGGCTCTGGCGGCGGGATCCGGAGGCCGAGAAGCTCGTCACGTACGAGTACTACATGGCCGACCCGGAGATCCGCCGCCGCTCCTGGCAGATGCGGCGCGAGAACCGGACGCTTCAGGCGGAGCCCAACGCCGCGCACCGGGCGGTGGCCGAACTGGAGCGGTCCGGGGTGCCCGTCCGGGTGATCACGCAGAACGTGGACGGGCTGCACCAGCTCGCCGGGATGCCCGCCCGCAAGGTCCTCGAACTGCACGGCACGGCACGGAGTTTCGTCTGTACCGGCTGCCACGCCCGCGGCTCGATGGAGGACGCGCTGGCACGGGTCGACGCCGGGGAGGACGACCCGCCGTGCCTGGAGTGCGGCGGTGTCCTGAAGACGGCGACGGTGATGTTCGGCGAGCGGCTCGATCCCGTCGTCCTCGGCGAGGCGGTCGCCATCAGCAAGGCCTGCGAGGTGTTCGTCGCCGTCGGCACGAGCCTCCAGGTCCAGCCCGCCGCCGGCCTCGCCGGTGTCGCCGCCGACCACGGCGCCCGGCTCGTCATCGTCAACGCCGAGCCCACGCCGTACGACGACCGTGCCGACGAGATCGTCCGCGAACCCATCGGCACGGCGCTGCCGGAGCTGTTGCGCGGCCTCACGGCCGAGGCGCGGCCCGCAGATCCTCCAGGCGCGTGAGCGCGTCGCGGGCCTGCTCGCGCTCGGCTTCCGTGAGGT
>NZ_NGFN01000030.1 GCF_002148965.1 Streptomyces swartbergensis
CCCCCGCTCGGCGAGAACCACCGCGGTCGTCAGCCCGACCACCCCGCCACCGACCACCACGATCTCGTCACCGCGCTCACCAGCCATGCCCGGACCGTAGCGGAATGTGTCATGCCGTGCTCACATCACGCGCTGTGTGGGGATACTCACGATATGTGTGCCGAGTACACGACCTTCGGACTGGCACCCGCGATGCGGGCCGGCGGAGTCCTCACAGACGGTGGTTACCAGGTCCACCGGGACTTCGTGGACTTCATCGTCGACGGACGCCCGCTGCTGTTCCAGCTGTCCGACCTCGACGCGGTCTCCCCCCTCGCCTCCGACGTACCACCCTCGATCTTCACCGCGCAGGTCCGCAGCCTGCTCCTGGAGAGCCCGGCACCGCTGCCCGGCGGCCGGTACGTCGTCTACGGCTGCCCCGAGTGCGAGGACCTGGCCTGCGGCGCCGTCACCGCGGTCATCCGCCGGGACGGCGAGGACTTCATCTGGCGGGACTTCGCCTGGCAGACCGACGACCACGCCGACCTGGAGCTCAACGGCTACCACGGCATCGGCCCGTTCCGCTTCCGCGGCGCCGAGTACCGCGCGGCGCTGAGCGCCCTGCTGAACGGCTCGGCCCCGGACACCCGCCGCGTCCTGCTGATCGGTGCCCGCGTCGCCGTCCTGGCCAAGCTCGCCGCGGCGTTGCGCACCATAGGCGTCGGCGCCGACATCGCGCACGACGCCGACCACGTGCCCGCCGACGAACTGCGCGACTACGGCGCCGTAGCCTTCGGCCGCGGGACGGACGAGCGGGAACGTGCCGCCGTCCGTCGCGCCTTCGACCGCGCCAAGGTCCAGGTCCCCTACGTCGACGGCCTCGCCCCGATCGTCCCCCTCCTCGTCGCCCAGATCGAACACGCCCTGGACCGCAGCCCGCTGGAACAGCGCCGCCTCACCGGCCTGACCGCCACCGGCGGCGAGGCCGACGTCGAGGTCACCTCCGCCTGCCGGGTCACCCTCACCGCGTACCGCCTCGACCGGCTCTCCCGCACCCACACCCACGAGATCTTCGACGGCGTCCTGGAGCCGGGCCGCCACCGCATCGCCCTCGGCACCAAGGCGGTCAAGGGGCAGTCCTTCCTGGTGGCACGCACCGCCACCAACGTCCTGGTGACGGCCGTGACCCCCTGAAACCCGTCCGCGGACCGCCCGGCACGGCCGTTAGGATCGCGGTCTGATGACTGCCACCCTCGTCGCCAAGAACCTCGCCGCCGGCCACGGCGACCGCTCCCTGTTCACCGGACTCGACCTCGTCGTCGCGCCCGGCGACGTGATCGGCCTGGTCGGAGCCAACGGTGCCGGCAAGTCCACCCTGCTCAGGATGCTCGCCGGACTCACCGCCCCCGAGCAGGGCGAGCTGCGCCTGTCCCCGCCGACCGCGACCGTCGGCCATCTGCCGCAGGAGCCGGACCGCCGCCCCGGCGAGACCGTACGGGCGTTCCTGGCCCGCCGCACCGGCGTCGCCGAGGCCCAGCGCACCATGGAGGAGGCGACCCAGGCCCTGGTCGACGGGGCGCCCGGCGCCGACGACGCCTACGCCACGAGCCTGGAGCGCTGGCTCGGACTCGGCGGCGCCGACCTCGACGAACGTGCCGAGGAGGTCGCCGACTCCCTGGGCCTCGCGGTCGATCTGGACCAGCCGATGACGTCGCTGTCCGGCGGCCAGGCCGCCCGCGCCGGCCTCGCCTCCCTGCTCCTGTCCCGCTACGACGTCTTCCTCCTCGACGAGCCGACCAACGACCTCGACCTGGACGGCCTGGAGCGCCTCGAACGCTTCGTGAGCGGACTGCGCGCCGGCACGGTGGTCGTCAGCCACGACCGCGAGTTCCTCACCCGCACCGTCACCAAGGTCCTCGAACTCGACCTCGCCCAGCGGCAGATCAACCTCTACGGCGGTGGCTACGAGGCCTACCTGGAGGAGCGGGAGGTCGCCCGCAGGCACGCCCGCGACGAGTTCGAGGAGTACGCCGACAAGAAGTCGGCCCTCCAGGACCGGGCCCAGACGCAGCGCTCCTGGATGGACAAGGGCGTGAAGAACGCGCGCCGCAAGGCGGGCAACGACAACGACAAGATCGGCCGCAAGTTCCGCAGCGAGGCCAGCGAGAAACAGGCCGCGAAGGCCCGGCAGACCCAGCGCATGATCGAACGGCTGGACGTCGTCGAGGAGCCCCGCAAGGAGTGGGAGCTGCGCATGGAGATCGCGTCGGCCCCGCGGTCGGGCGCCGTCGTGGCGACCCTGCGGGACGCCGAGGTGCGCCGCGGCGGCTTCGCGCTCGGCCCGGTGTCCCTCCAGATCGACTGGGCGGACCGGGTGGCGGTGACGGGCGCGAACGGCGCCGGCAAGTCCACCCTGCTCGCCGCCCTGCTCGGCCGTGTCCCGCTCGACGCCGGGCACGCGTCCCTCGGCTCGGGCGTCCTGCTCGGCGAGGTCGACCAGGCCCGCAAGCTGTTCCACGGCCAGGAGCCCCTGATGGACGCCTTCCGCGCGGCCGTCCCAGACACCGAACCGGCCGAGGTCCGCACCCTCCTGGCCAAGTTCGGCCTCAAGTCGGACCACGTCCTGCGCCCCGCGGCGACCCTCTCCCCGGGCGAGCGCACCAGAGCGGCCCTGGCACTGCTCCAGGGCCGCGGCGTCAACCTCCTGGTCCTCGACGAGCCGACCAACCACCTCGACCTGCCCGCCATCGAGCAATTGGAGTCGGCCCTCGACTCCTACGAGGGCACCCTCCTGCTGGTCACCCACGACCGCCGCATGCTCGACGCCGTACACGTCACACGCCGTATCGAGGTGGCGGACGGCAAGGTGACCGAACGCTAACGGACCGTCAGCCGGGTGGCCAGGGAGGGGTACTCCACGACGTACCCCTCCTCGTCGAACTCCAGGTCGCTGCGGAAGTCGCCGGACGCGTACCGGACCCGCCCGTGTCCGAGATGCGTGTAGGTCTGCCGGGACGGCCGCACCGTCAGGTCCGGCACCGACACCCAGGCCATCAGGAGCTCCCGTTCACCGGGCGCTTGGAGCAGCCCGTGCCGGAGCACCGGCATGGTGTTGGTGAGCGGGCACAGCCCCAGGTCGCAGTCGAGCGCGCCGTCGACGTCCGGGAGCCACTCGCCGTCGGCGGTCCAGGCGCCCCCGCCGTCGTGCCGCAGATCGAGCGTGCGGCTGCCGACGGCGGACTCGACCGTCACCCGCAGTCGGCGGGTGACGAACCCGTCGGCCGTGTCGAGGTCGTACGTGACCCAGTAGGGCTCCGGATCGGTCCCGACGGCCCGCCCGCGCGCCCGCAGCACGCCGTTCCCGAGCCGGACCCAGGCGGTCTCGAACCCCTGACTCGCGAAGACTTTCCAGGTGATGACACGTGAAGCAGACATATAGCCCACTCTAGATCTGGAAGGGGCGAAGCTCCCCTTCCAGCCAGGGGCGCGCGCGGGAGCTGCGGTCCATATGCGGCTACCACCGCCTGGGCGCGACCAGCCACAACGGACCCGCAGCTCCCCACAACCCCCGGCGGAGCCGTCAGCGGCGGCCGTCCTTCGGGTCGGCCAGACCGGCGCGGCGCAACGCGTCGGCCATCGCGCCGTTGGCGGGCGGGGGCGCCTGACGGGAACCACCGCCGCCGCGGACGCCACCGCCGCCACGACCGCCCTGCCGCTGCTGCGGCGGACGCCCGCCGCGCTGCCGGCGCTCGCCGGAGCCGCCGCCCTGCCCCTGCGGAGCCGCCTCGTCGTCGAGGCGCAGCGTCAGCGAGATCCGCTTGCGCGGGATGTCGACGTCGAGGACCTTCACCTTGACGATGTCCCCGGGCTTCACCACGTCCCGCGGGTCCTTGACGAACGTCTTCGACATCGCGGAGACGTGCACCAGACCGTCCTGGTGGACACCGACGTCCACGAACGCGCCGAACGCGGCGACGTTCGTCACGACGCCCTCCAGGATCATCCCGGACGACAGGTCGGAGATCTTCTCCACGCCCTCCTTGAAGGCGGCCGTCTTGAAGGCCGGACGCGGGTCGCGGCCGGGCTTCTCCAGCTCCTTGAGGATGTCGGTGACCGTCGGCAGACCGAACGTCTCGTCCACGAAGTCCTGCGGCTTCAGCGAGCGCAGCACCCCCGTGTTGCCGATGAGACCCGCGACGTCCTGCCCGGCGGTCTTCACCATGCGCCGGACGACCGGGTACGCCTCCGGGTGCACGCTGGACGCGTCCAGCGGGTCGTCACCGCCGCGGATCCGCAGGAAGCCCGCGCACTGCTCGTACGCCTTCGGGCCCAGCCGCGCTACCTTCTTCAGCTCACCACGGGACTTGAACGGGCCGTTGGCGTCCCGGTGCGCCACGATGTTCTCGGCGAGCCCTGAGGTGATGCCGGAGACCCGGGCGAGCAGCGGGGCCGACGCCGTGTTGACGTCCACGCCCACGCCGTTCACACAGTCCTCCACCACCGCGTCCAGCGAGCGCGACAGCTTCACCTCGGACAGGTCGTGCTGGTACTGGCCGACACCGATCGACTTCGGGTCGATCTTCACCAGCTCGGCCAGCGGGTCCTGGAGCCGCCGGGCGATCGACACGGCGCCGCGCAGCGACACGTCCATGTCGGGCAGCTCCTGCGAAGCGAAGGCGGACGCCGAGTACACGGAGGCGCCGGCCTCGGAGACCATCACCTTCGTGAGGTTCAACTCCGGGTGCTTGGCGATCAGTTCCCCGGCGAGCTTGTCGGTCTCGCGGGACGCCGTGCCGTTGCCGATGGCGATCAGCTCGACCGCGTGCTCCTTCGCCAGCCGGGCCAGCTTGGCGATGGCCTCGTCCCAGCGGTTGGCCGGGACGTGGGGGTGGATGACGTCCGTGGCGACGACCTTGCCGGTCGCGTCGACGACGGCGACCTTCACACCCGTACGGAAACCGGGGTCGAGGCCCAGCGTCGCACGCGTGCCCGCCGGGGCGGCGAGCAGCAGATCGCGCAGGTTGGCCGCGAAGACCCGCACCGCCTCGTCCTCGGCGGCCGTGCGCAGCCGCAGCCGCAGGTCGATGCCGAGGTGCACCAGGATGCGGGTGCGCCAGGCCCAACGCACCGTGTCCAGCAACCACTTGTCGCCGGGGCGGCCCCGGTCGGCGATCCCGAACCGGTGCGCGACCGTCCCCTCGTACGACGACGGGCCGTCCGTCGGCTCCTCGGGCTCCAGGACGAGGTCGAGGACCTCCTCCTTCTCGCCGCGCAGCATCGCGAGGATGCGGTGCGAGGGCAGCTCGGTGAACGGCTCGGCGAAGTCGAAGTAGTCGGCGAACTTCGCGCCCGCCTCCTCCTTGCCCTCCCGCACCTTGGCGGCCAGCCGCCCGCGCACCCACATGCGCTCGCGCAGCTCGCCGATCAGGTCGGCGTCCTCCGAGAACCGCTCGGTGAGGATCGCCCGGGCGCCGTCGAGGGCCGCCTGCGGATCGGCCACGCCCTTGTCGGCGTCGACGAACGCGGCGGCCGCGGCGAGGGGCTCGACGGTCGGATCGCCGAGCAGCCCCTCCGCCAGCGGCTCGAGACCGGCCTCACGGGCGATCTGCGCCTTGGTGCGTCGCTTGGGCTTGTACGGGAGGTAGATGTCCTCCAGGCGCGCCTTGGTCTCCGCGGCCCGGATCCGCGCTGCCAGTTCCTCGGTGAGCTTGCCCTGCTCGCGCACCGACTCCAGGATCGCCGTCCGCCGCTCCTCCAGCTCCCGCAGATAGCGCAGCCGCTCCTCGACGGTGCGCAGCTGCGCATCGTCGAGCATCTCGGTCGCTTCCTTGCGGTAGCGGGCGATGAAGGGCACCGTAGAACCGCTGTCGAGCAGCTCCACGGCAGCCCTGACCTGCCGCTCCCGTACGCCGAGCTCCTCGGCGATCCTGCCTTCGATGGACCCTGCTTTGAGGGACCCGGGTGTCGTCACGATCCCGTACCGCCTATCCACTGAGGTTGCGCGGCAATTGTGGCAGGTGGCACCGACACTCGGGGGTCAGGCCGGCATCCGGCAGGTCGGGGCGGCCTTTGTCAGACCCTGGTCAGGCCCTGCGGCTGCGGGTGGAGGACGAAGCGCCGCCGAAGAGCCGGGCCAGGGCCCGGAAGGGCAGCGTCACGACGGTGGCGATGGCACCGCCGATCTGGCGCAGCACGTCTGCAATGGCACGGAACACGTAATTCCCCTTTCTCCTTCCCGACCGCAGCGGCCGGGAGAGACCGGGTACCTCACCAAGGCCTCACCATGCGTCACGGCCGAACACATGTCCCCGGCCTGGTGCACGGCCGAGGGGCTCGACCGCTTCCCCGGGCCCCGGTCAGCGCTTGCCGAGCAGATCCGCCGGATAGGCCCCGGCCGTGAGCGCCGCCTGCGCGAACGCCGCCCCCAGCTCGGTCAGCCGCGCCACCCCGTCCGCGCCCAGGTGCTCGTACGGCGCCCGGTCCAGGCGGTCCGTCTCCTGCTCGATCTCCTCACGCAGGGCGACACCGCGCTCGGTGAGTTCGCCGGTCGCGTCCAGCAGCCCGCGCTCACGCAGCCGGTCGGTCGCAGCATCCCAGTCCTCCTGGTTCCAGCCCCGGGTGCTGAAGACCCACTTCGGCGCCATGCCCTTGCCCGTCGCCGTGTGGGTCACCATGGCCTCCAGCCCGTCCAGCCCCGCGGACATCAGCACGGCCAGATGCCCGTCGCCCCGGTGCTCGCGCAGCAGGGTCGCCGCATGCCAGTACGCGAGGTGCGGCTCCTCGGGGACCGGCAGGTCGGCATGGGCGGCGTACAGCGGTCGCGCCGCGCGCGAGCAGGCCTCGGCGGCGCGCAGCGCGAGCCGCGCTGCCTCGGCCATCTCCGCCGACGCCAGGGCCTCTTCGCCCAGCAGGCGGCGCAGCGTCGCGTCGACGGCACGCGCGCGTGCCGCCAGCACCTGGCCGGGCGTCGCGGCTTCCCACACGGCAGGCACGTGCCGGGCCACGAGCTCGTACTTGTAGTTGTAGAAGGTCGCCGTCACCGCCCCGGCCCCGACCGGCCCGAGGGCGGCGGCCCGCACGGCGAAGTTCACGGCGTGGGGATGGGTGACCCCGGCGGCACCGAGTTCCCGTCCCAGATCCGGCGAGAAGTAGTGCGTCGCGTGCAGGGTGTTGAGCACGTTCTGGCAGCGTCGGCCGGCGAGCGGCGAGAGGGCGGCAGTCGTCATGCCGCGCAGGTTACCAACCGCTTGGTATGCCCTCTATGGTCGCGCCCCTCATGGCAGGAAAGGTGGGGAACTCGTCGTTGCGGCCGCACGTCGGGCCCGCGAAGAATCGGCGGCATGGCCCAGCGCACCGTTCTCGCCGTCCTCTTCGAGGGCGTGCAGAGCCTCGACGTCACCGGCCCCGTGGAGGTCTTCGCGGGCGCGGAGCTGCTCTCTCCGGGCGCGTACCGGATCCGCACGGCGTCCCTGGACGGCGCGCCGGTGCGGACCACCAGCGGCCTGACCCTCGTACCCGACGAGTCCCTGACCACGGCGTCCGACCCGGACATCCTCCTCGTCCCCGGCGGCACGGGCTCCCTGCGCCCCGACCCGCGCCTGGTCGACTGGGTGCGCGAGCACGGGCCGCGCGCCGCCCGGCTGGTCTCCGTCTGCACCGGCGCGGCCGTGCTCGCCGCAGCCGGCCTGCTGGACGGCCGCCGGGCCACGACCCACTGGGCGTACTGCGACCGGCTCGCCCGTGACCACCCGGACGTCGAGATCGACCCCGACCCCGTCTACGTACGCGACGGCCACATCGCCACGTCGGCCGGTGTCACCGCCGGCATCGACCTCGCCCTCGCCCTGGTGGAAGAGGATCTGGGGCGGGACGCCGCCCTCACCATCGCCCGCCACCTGGTCGTGTTCCTTCGCCGGCCCGGCAACCAGGCCCAGTTCAGCGCCCAGCTCGCGGCCCAGACCGCACACCGCGAACCCCTCCGGGAGGTCCAGCGCTTCATCGCCGAACGCCCCGACGCCGACCTCTCCGTCGAGGCCCTCGCCGCCCGCGCCCGTCTGTCGCCCCGCCACTTCGCCCGCGCCTTCCGGTCCGAGACCGGCATGACACCGGGCCGGTACGTGGACCGGGTCCGCCTCGAACACGCCCGCCGCCTGCTGGAGGACACCACCGACGGCATCGAGGAGATCTCCCGCACCAGCGGCTACGGCACCCCCGAGGCCATGCGCCGGGCCTTCGTCAAGGCCCTGGGCACACCCCCGGCCGAGTACCGCCGCCGCTTCCGCCCCGCGACGACCCCCTGAACCCCGCCGAACCGACGAAAGGGACCCATGCAGATCGCCATCGTCCTCTACGACCGCTTCACCGCCCTCGACGCCATAGGCCCCTACGAGACCCTCGGCCGGCTCCCGGACGCGGAGACCGTCTTCGTCGCCGAGGAGACCGGCCCCGTACGGAACGACTCCGGGAACCTCGCCTTCCTCGCCGACCGCACCCTGGACGACGTACCGAACCCCGACATCATCGTGGTCCCCGGCGGCCCGGGCCCGCTCCCGTCAGCCGCGGACGGACCCCTGCTCACCTGGCTGCGTACCGCCGACGCCACCAGCACCTGGACGACGTCCGTGTGCACCGGCTCCCTGCTGCTCGCCGCCGCCGGACTCCTCCGGGGCCGCCGCGCGACCTCCCACTGGCTCGCCCTGGAGGAGCTGAAGCGCCACGGCGCCGAGCCCACGGGGGAGCGGGTCGTCACCGACGGCAAGTACGTCACCGCCGCCGGCGTCTCCTCCGGCATCGACATGGGACTGACCCTGCTCGGCCGCATCGCGGGCGAGGACCACGCGCAGATCGTCCAGCTCGCCACGGAGTACGACCCGCAGCCTCCCTACGACGCCGGATCACCCGGGAAGGCCCCCGCGCACATCGTCGAACTGCTCCGGTCGCACTCCGGCGTCATCCTGACGTAGGCACACTCCAGCCGAACCGCGGCTGCCTGCGCTCCAGGAACGCGGCGACGCCCTCCGCGGTGTCGCCGCTCTCGCGTGCCCGCGCGGCCCAGTGGGCGTCGCGGTCCGTGCGCCCGTTCGCGAACTCCTTGGCCGCGGCCTGCGTCAGCTGCGAACGGGACGCCAGGACCCGGGTGAACTCGGCGACCCGCTTGCCCAGTTCCCCCTCGGGCAGCACCTCGTCGGCCAGCCCGGTGCGCAGCGCCCGTTCCGCGTCGATCAGTTCGCCGGAGAACAGCAGGTACTTGGCGGTGGCCGGCCCGACCAGGGAGACCAGCCGCCTGGTCGAGGACGCCGGATAGACGATGCCGAGCTTCGCGGGCGTCACGCCGAACAGCGCCCCCTCCTCGGCGAACCGCAGATCACAGGCCGCCGCCAGCTGCGCCCCGCCGCCCACACAGTGCCCGCGCACCGCCGCCAGCGTCGGCTTCGGGAACGCGGCGAGCGCCTCCTCCGCCTCCACGGCCAGCCGCTGCGCCTCCTCCGGCGAGCCCCGCAGCGTCGAGATGTCGGCCCCGGCGCAGAACGTCCCGCCCTCGCCGGTGAGCACCAGCGCCCGCACGGCCGGATCGCCCGCGAGCCCCTGAAGCAGCGGCGGCAGGGAGCGCCACATGGCGGCCGTCATGGCGTTGCGCTTCTCGGGATGGCGGATGACGACCGTCGCGACCGAGTCGGTCACGCTGTACAGCAGCTGCGGCTCCATGCGCCGGATGCTATCCGGATGTCAAACCCGTACAACCCGAATAGTTCGCCGAGACGGCACAACAGGGACAGGACCAGTCCCACAACTGACTGTGTCATACGCCAACGGTCAGAAGTGCTCGATACTTGCTGACTTCTGGTCAGCTCTGGGGTAAGGAGCGCATCGTTACCAACACTCGGAGTGTGGCGACAATCGAGCGTGAGGGTGGCGACCGGACGATGGACGACGACGGGCGTGGGTTCGGTCCACGCCCAGAGGGCGGCGCGGCGCCCCTCGGCCCGGGGCCCGAGGATCCGCTGCCGTACGAAGGGGTCTGGCGGTTCACCGCACCAGCGGTCGACGCCTCGGTGCCGCAGGCGCGGCACGCCGTCCGGGACCTGCTGCTGCGTCAGGGGGCGCCCGTCTCGGACGACCTGGCCCAGGGGCTGCTGCTGATCGTCTCGGAGCTGGTGACGAACGCCGTGAAGCACGCGGCGGTGCTCTCGCCGACCATCGCCGTCGAGCTGGCCGTCGGCGCCGAGTGGCTGCGCGTGTCCGTGGAGGACAGCCACCCGTACCGGCCGACCGCACTGGAGACCGACCACGGCCGGACCGGCGGTCGCGGACTGCTGCTGGTGCGCGAGATCACCCAGGAGGCCGGCGGGGTGTGCGAGGTCGACCACACCGCGAGCGGCGGCAAGGTGATCTGGGTCACCCTGCCGCTCAAGCCCGCGCGTTTCCCGTAGCCCCTGCCCTCAGGGCCGCCGTCACCAGCCGGCCGACGCGCCGGTCAGTTCCCTGATCGCCGGCCGGGCCGCGTCCAGGACGGTCATGAACCAGGACGAGAAGGGGTCCTTGGCGTGCCGCTCCGCCAGCTCCGGCGGAGTCACGAACGCGGTCGATGCCACCTCCTGCGGATCCGGCCGCACCACGGCCTGCACCATCCCGACGAAGAGGTGGTTGTACTCCTGCTCCACCAGGCCGGACTCCGGGTCCGGGTGGTTGTAGCGGACCGTGCCCGCCTCGGCCAGCAGGGACGGGGAGGCGCCGAGCTCCTCGAAGGTCCGCCGGGCCGCCGCCGCGAAGGGTGCCTCACCGGGGTAGGGGTGGCCGCAGCAGGTGTTCGACCACACGCCGGGGGAGTGGTACTTGCCCAGCGCCCGCTGCTGGAGCAGCAGCCGGCCGTACTCGTCGAAGAGGAACACCGAGAACGCGCGGTGCAGCTGCCCGGGCGGCTGGTGGGCGGCGAGCTTCTCCGCGGTGCCGATCGTCACGCCGTCCTCGTCGACCAGTTCCAGCAAAATCGCGTCTGCGGTGCCGTTCGACGGGCTGTGCGTCGCGGTGGCAGGTGTGATCGGCATACCCATCCTTCACATCGGTCTTCGCGCCCCAAGTCTGCCGTACGAATCCGGCACTCCCGGCACGTCACGCCCGCGCCCGCATGTCCCGCGCGGAGGCGCGGAACGCGGACGGCGCCGCTCGGCCCCGGAAGAGGCACCCAGTAGGTGATCGTGCCCGGCACGGTGGGCCGAAAATCGTCCCCGCCGGTGTGGTGAGAGCCAGGACGCGGGGCGCGCGCCGGAGGGCTGCGCACCCCGGCGCACTCCCAGCACAAGGCGCCCACCAGCGCCATCAGCCCCAGAGGTCTCGGCAGCGGCGCGTCAGTGACAGAGGTGCGCCTCGTGCGCCCGGTGCCCGCCCGGCTCCAACTGGAACGTGCAGTGCTCCACGTCGAAGTGGCCGCCGAGACAGTCCTGGAGCTCGTGGAGCATCTTCTCGTGGCCTGTCGCGCTCAGCACGTCCGAGCTGACGACCACGTGCGCCGACAGCACCGGCATGCCGGAGGTGATCGTCCAGGCGTGCAGGTCGTGGACGTCCTCCACCCCGTCGGTCGCCAGGATGTGGGCGCGCACCTCCGCCATGTCAACGCCCTTGGGCGCCGCCTCCAGCAGGACGTTCAAGGTCTCGCGCAGCAGCTTCACCGTGCGCGGCACGATCATCAGCGCGATGACGAGGGAGGCGATCGGGTCGGCGGCCTGCCAGCCGGTGAGCATGATCACCAGGGACGAGACGATCACCGTGACCGAGCCCAGAGCGTCCGCCGCCACCTCCAGGAACGCGCCGCGCACGTTCAGGCTCTCCTTCTGGCCACGCATCAGCAGCGCCAGCGACACCATGTTCGCGACCAGGCCGATGGCACCGAACACGACGGCGAGGTGGCCCTCGGTGTCCGCCGGGGTGACGAAGCGCTGGACCGACTCGTACACGACGTACCCGCCGACCCCGAGCAGCAGCAGACAGTTGGCCAGAGCGGCGAGTATCTCGGCGCGGGCGTACCCGAAGGTGGCCTGGTCGCTGGGCGGGAGGTTCGCGAAGCGGATCGCCAGCAGCGCCATGCCCAGGCCCAGCGCGTCCGTCGCCATGTGCGCCGAGTCCGCGACGAGCGCGAGCGAGTCGGCGAGCACCCCCCCGACGATCTGGACGACCACGATGCCGAGCGTGATCGCCAGCGCGACCCGCAGCCTGCCGCGGTACGCCGAGGTCGCCGTACCGCCGGCCGGCGCGCCGTGCGCATGCCCGTGATCGTGCCCAGCCCCCATGAAAGGTCATCCTCCCGCGTTTGCCTGATCGTGCTCGGGCAGCCCAGTGAACTACGGGGAGGGGGTATGCGCAACGCGGCACTGAACACCGTTGTCATGTGCCCTGACCTGCGGAAACGATGTGCAGGTCAGGGCATGTCAATGAGGCGGAAGCCGCGCTCAGGAGCCGTGGTGCAGGAGCCAGCCCCGCCACGCCGACTCGGTCATCTCGCGCACCCCGCGCCGCGCGGTCCACCCCAGTTCCCCGGCCGCCCGGGCAGCCGAGGCGACCGCCCGCGGCGCGTCCCCGGGGCGGCGGCCCTCGACGAGCGGTGGCCGGCGGTCGCCGGTGACCTCGCCGATGACCGCGATGAGTTCGCGCACCGAGACGCCCTCGCCCCGGCCGATGTTGACCGTCAGGTCGCCGGTGACGCCCCCGCCGGTGAGCCGCCGGGCCGCCGCGAGATGCGCCTCGGCCAGGTCGGCGACATGAATGTAGTCGCGGATGCAGGTGCCGTCCGGGGTCGGGTAGTCGTCACCGAAGATCCTCGGCGCCTCGTCGCGCGTCAGCCGGTCGAAGACCATCGGGACGATGTTGAAGACACCCGTGTCCGCCAGTTCCGGCGCGGCCGCGCCCGCCACGTTGAAATAGCGCAGACATACGGTGGAGATCCCGTGCGCGCGCCCCGCCGCCCGCACCAGCCACTCCCCGGCCAGCTTTGTCTCGCCGTACGGGTTGACCGGCGCGCAGGGCGTGTCCTCCGTGATGAGGTCCACCCCCGGGTCGCCGTACACCGCGGCCGACGACGAGAACACGAAGCGGTCGATCCCGGCCCCGGCGACCGCGTCCAGCAGGGTCACCAGACCGCCCACGTTCTCCTGGTAGTACCGCGTCGGCTGCGCGACGGACTCGGCGACCTGCTTGCGCGCCGCGAGATGCACCACACCCGTCACGCCGTGCTCGGCGAACACCCGCTTCAGCAGGTCGCCGTCGAGCGAGGAGCCCTCGACGAGCGGTACGTCCGCCGGGAGCCGCGCGGCCACTCCGGCCGAGAGGTCGTCCAGGGCGAGGACGCGCTCCCCGGCCTCGTTCATGGCCCTGGCCACATGGGCCCCGATGTAGCCGGCCCCGCCGGTGATCAGCCAAGTCATGGTCGCCCACCCTATGTGGCTCTGGGTCGGACCCGCGTGATGTCCTCGATGTCCGGTCTGGGGGGCGCGGTTTGTGGGGCGGGCCCCGGATCCACGATGATGATCGCGGCAAGGGCTTGTGCGAACCACGTAGATCGATCTGCCGAACAGGCGGTGAACGTGGCCCTCCCCGCATCCGATAGCCTCTGCCGACATGCCGCCCGGGAGCTTCCGGCGCGGGCGCCCCCACCATGTACAGCACTGGCGCGGACGCGTCGGTCCCCAGGGAGTGAATTCGGTTGTCGACCGCCATCCTCACCGGTCAGCCGGTCCCCGGATCGTCGATCGAGGGCGATCTGCGGTCCCTCGGCTTCGACGTGCGGGTGGCGGCCGACGCCGCCGAGGCCGAGACCCTGCTCGCAGGGGTGCCGGCCGAGGAGAGGGTCGCCCTGGTCGACGCCAGGTTCATGGGGCATGTGCACGCGCTGCGTCTCGGCCTGACCGACCCCCGCTTCCCGCTCGCCGCGATCCCGGGCGCCGTCACGGCCCAGCCGGCCGGCCGCCAGGCCCTGACCCGGGCGATGGCCCGCGAGAACTCCGCGGGCGGCGGCACCACCCTCGTCGACAGCCTCGCCGACCGCATCCTCACCGCCCTGGACGCCGACGGCGCCGACGTGCACCGCCCCGAACTGGGCAGCCTCGTCGCCACCGTCCCCGCCGACCCGCAGGCCCGCAACGAGGCACGGCAGGCGGTGGCGGACGTCGACGACGAGGCCGTACGCCTGAAGTCGGCCGTGAAGTCCCGCGACGGCTTCTTCACCACCTACTGCATCAGCCCGTACTCCCGCTACATCGCCCGCTGGTGCGCCCGCCGCGGCCTGACCCCCAACCAGGTCACCACCGCCTCGCTGCTCACCGCCCTCATAGCGGCGGCCTGCGCGGCCACCGGCACCCGCGGCGGATTCGTCGCGGCCGGCGTCCTGCTGATCGCGTCCTTCGTGCTGGACTGCACCGACGGCCAGCTCGCCCGCTACTCCCTGCAGTACTCCACCCTCGGCGCCTGGCTCGACGCCACCTTCGACCGGGCCAAGGAGTACGCCTACTACGCCGGTCTCGCCCTCGGTGCCGCCCGCGGCGGAGACGACGTCTGGGCCCTCGCCCTCGGCGCCATGGTCCTGCAGACCTGCCGGCACGTCGTGGACTTCTCCTTCAACGAGGCCAACCACGACGCCACGGCCAACACCAGTCCCACCGCCGCCCTCTCCGACAAGCTCGACAGCGTCGGCTGGACGGTCTGGATACGCCGGATGATCGTCCTGCCCATCGGCGAGCGCTGGGCGATGATCGCGGTGCTCACGGCGGTGACGACTCCCCGTATCACCTTCTACGCACTGCTCATCGGCTGCGCCTTCGCGGCGACGTACACCACGGCGGGCCGGGTGCTCCGTTCCCTGACCCGCCGGGCCGAGCGGACCGACCGGGCGGCCGGGGCACTCGCCGACCTCGCGGACAGCGGTCCGCTCGCCCAGGGAGTGGCAGAGGCCCTCAAGAAGCCCGCGCGCAAGCTGCCGGGCTTCGCGACCCCCGCCGTCGCCCTCCTCGGCGGTCTCGCCGTGGTCCTCACGGCCGCGCTGACCGGCTTCGGCGGACCCTGGCCGATCGTCGCCGCCCTCGCCTACGCCCTCACCTCGGGTCTGGCCGTCGCCCGCCCCCTCAAGGGCCCCCTCGACTGGCTCGTCCCCCCGCTCTTCCGCGCCGCCGAATACGGCACCGTCCTGATCCTGGCGGCCCGGGCGGACGTGAACGGAGCCCTTCCTGCGGCTTTCGGGCTGGTGTCCGCGGTCGCCTACCATCACTACGACACGGTTTACCGCATCCGCGGCAACGCCGGAGCGCCCCCGGCCTGGCTGGTGCGTTCCATCGGGGGGCACGAAGGACGGACGCTGCTCGTCACCGTCCTCGCCGCGCTGCTCACCGCCTCGCAGTTCACGGTCGCGCTCACGGCTCTCGCCGTGGCCGTGGCCCTGGTGGTGCTCGTCGAGAGCATCCGCTTCTGGGTGTCCGCAGGGGCGCCCGCCGTACACGATGAAGGAGAACCCGCATGATCGGCCTCGTGCTGGCGGCCGGCGCCGGACGGCGTCTGCGCCCCTACACCGACAGCCTTCCCAAGGCGCTGGTGCCGGTGGGGCCCGCGGGCATAGAGGGCGAACCCACGGTTCTCGACCTGACCCTCGCCAACTTCGCCGAGGTCGGCCTCACGGAGGCCGCGATCATCGTCGGCTACCGCAAGGAGGCCGTGTACGCGCGCAGGGAAGCGCTGGAGGCGAAGTACGGCCTCAAGCTCACCCTCATCGACAACGACAAGGCCGAGGAGTGGAACAACGCCTACTCCCTGTGGTGCGGGCGTGACGCCCTCAAGGACGGCGTGATCCTCGCCAACGGCGACACCGTCCACCCGGTCTCCGTCGAGAAGACGCTGCTCGCCGCCCGCGGCGACGGCAGGAAGATCATCCTCGCCCTGGACACCGTGAAGGACCTGGCCGACGAGGAGATGAAGGTCGTCGTCGACCCCGCCAAGGGCATGACGAAGATCACCAAGCTGATGGACCCCGCCGAGGCCACCGGCGAGTACATCGGCGTCACCCTCATCGAGGGCGACGCGGCCCCCGAACTGGCCGACGCGCTCAAGACCGTGTGGGAGACCGACCCGCAGCAGTTCTACGAGCACGGCTACCAGGAGCTGGTGAACCGCGGCTTCCGTATCGACGTGGCGCCGATCGGCGACGTCAAGTGGGTGGAGATCGACAACCACGACGATCTCGCCCGTGGACGGGAGATCGCATGCCAGTACTGACCCGGCTCATCCCCTCGCCGCTCGTCGTGGACATCCGCCCGGGTGCCCTCGACGACCTGGCGTGCGTCCTCGCCGACGAGCGCATCTCGCACTCCGGCCGCCTCGCCGTCGCGGTCAGCGGCGGCTCCGGCGCCAAGCTGCGCGAGCGCATCTCGCCCGGCATGCCCGGCGCCACCTGGTACGAGGTCGGCGGTGGCACCCTCGACGACGCGGTCCGGCTGGCCAGCGACATAAAGGCCGGCCACTACGACGCGGTCGTCGGCCTCGGCGGCGGCAAGATCATCGACTGCGCCAAGTTCGCCGCGGCACGCGTCGGCCTGCCCCTGGTCGCCGTGCCCACGAACCTGGCGCACGACGGCCTGTGCTCGCCGGTCGCCACCCTCGACAACGACGCGGGCCGCGGCTCCTACGGCGTGCCGAACCCGATCGCGGTCGTCATCGACCTGGACGTCATCCGTGAGGCCCCGGTCCGTTTCGTCCGCGCCGGCATCGGTGACGCCGTCTCCAACATCTCGGCGATCGCCGACTGGGAGCTGGCCAACCGCGTCAAGGGCGAGCGGATCGACGGGCTCGCCGCGGCCATGGCCCGCCAGGCCGGTGAGGCCGTACTGCGGCACCCGGGCGGCATCGGGGACAACGACTTTCTCCAGGTGCTCGCCGAGGCGCTGGTCCTCAGCGGCATCGCCATGTCCGTGTCCGGCGACTCGCGGCCGTCCTCCGGGGCGTGCCACGAGATCAACCACGCCTTCGACCTGCTGTTCCCCAAGCGGGCCGCCGCCCACGGCGAACAGTGCGGTCTCGGCGCGGCCTTCGCGATGTGGCTGCGCGGGGCGCACGAGGAGTCGGCGTACATGGCCGAGGTGCTGCGCCGGCACGGGCTGCCCGTGCTGCCGGACGAGATCGGCTTCACCACGGACGAGTTCGTCAAGGCCGTCGAGTTCGCCCCGGAGACCCGGCCCGGCCGCTACACCATCCTCGAACACCTCGACCTGAACACCGAACAGATCAAGGACACTTACGCCGACTATGTCAAGGCCATCGGTAGCTGAACTACGCCCCGTCGTTCACCCCGCGGGGGTGAAGGACCGGCGCAGCGGTGAGCACTGGATGGGACGCCTCTACATGCGTGAGGTGTCCCTGCGGGTCGACCGTTACCTGGTGAACACCCGGGTCACGCCCAACCAGCTCACGTACCTGATGACCGTCTTCGGTGTGCTCGCGGCCCCGGCACTTCTCGTGCCGGGGATCCCGGGCGCCGTGCTCGGCGTCGTCATGGTCCAGATGTACCTCCTGCTGGACTGCGTCGACGGCGAGATCGCGCGCTGGAAGAAGCAGTACTCCCTCAACGGCGTCTACCTGGACCGCGTCGGCGCCTACCTCACCGACGCCGCCGTGCTCGTCGGCTTCGGCCTGCGCGCCGCCGACCTGTGGGGCAGCGGCCGGATCGACTGGCTGTGGGCCTTCCTCGGCACCCTCGCCGCCCTCGGCGCCATCCTGATCAAGGCCGAGACCGACCTCGTCGGCGTCGCCCGCCACCAGGCCGGAAAGCCGCCGGTCCAGGAGACCGCCGCCGAGATGCGCTCCTCCGGCATGGCGCTGGCCCGCAAGGCCGCCGCCGCGCTCAAGTTCCACCGCCTGATCCTCGGCATCGAGGCGTCCCTGCTGATCCTGGTCCTGGCGATCGCCGACCAGGTGCGCGGCGACCTGTTCTTCTCCCGGCTCGGCGTCGCGGTGCTGGCCGGCATCGCGCTGGTGCAGACCCTCCTGCACCTGGTGTCCATCCTCGCTTCAAGCAGGCTGAAGTGAGCGGCATGAAGGTCGGCGCCGTCATCATCACCATGGGCAACCGCCCCGACGAACTGCGCGCCCTGCTCGACTCGGTCGCCAAGCAGGACGGCGACCCCGTCGAGGTGGTCGTCGTCGGCAACGGCTCGCCCGTCCCGGACGTCCCCGAGGGCGTCCGCACGATCGAGCTGCCCGAGAACCTCGGCATCCCCGGCGGCCGCAACGTCGGCATCGAGGCCTTCGGCCCCGCCGGCCGGGACGTCGACATCCTGCTGTTCCTCGACGACGACGGCCTGCTGGCCGGTCACGACACCGCCGAGCTGTGCCGCGAGGCCTTCGAGGCCGACCCGAAGCTCGGCATCATCAGCTTCCGCATAGCCGACCCGGACACCGGCGTCACCCAGCGCCGCCACGTGCCCCGGCTGCGCGCCGCCGACCCGATGCGCTCCTCCCGGGTCACCACCTTCCTGGGCGGCGCCAACGCCGTCCGCACCCGGGTCTTCGCCGACGTCGGCGGACTTCCGGACGAATTCTTCTACGCCCACGAGGAAACCGACCTGGCATGGCGGGCCCTCGACGCGGGCTGGATGATCGACTACCGGTCCGACATGGTGCTGTACCACCCGACGACCGCTCCCTCGCGGCACGCGGTCTACCACCGCATGGTCGCCCGCAACCGCGTCTGGCTCGCCCGCCGCAACCTCCCCGCGCCCCTCGTCCCCGTCTACCTCGGCGTGTGGCTGCTGCTCACCCTCGTACGCCGTCCCTCCCGCTCCGCCCTGCGCGCCTGGTTCGGCGGATTCCGCGAGGGCTGGACCACCCCGTGCGGACGCCGTCGGCCCATGAAGTGGCGTACGGTGTGGCGGCTGACCCGACTGGGCCGGCCCCCGGTGATCTGACAAGCTCGTACCCGGGACCCCCGGTCGTACCCCGGACCCCGGCTCAGGCCAGGCCCGCACAGGCCGCGCATCTCGAAGACGAAAGTTTCCACTAGTGAGTGAGACAACGCACGACGCCACGGTCGCGGTGAGCGCGCCCGCGGCGCCCGACGAGGGACTCACGGCGAGGGAGCTCGCCGCCAAGTACGGGCTGAGCGTGAGCGGCGCCCGGCCGTCCCTCATCGAGTACGTCCGTCAGCTCTGGGGACGGCGGCACTTCATCATCGCCTTCTCCCAGGCGAAGCTGACCGCCCAGTACAGCCAGGCCAAGCTCGGCCAGCTGTGGCAGGTGGCCACACCACTGCTGAACGCGGCCGTGTACTTCTTCATCTTCGGTCTGCTCCTGGAGGCCGACCGGGGCATGTCCCGCGAGGTGTACATCCCGTTCCTGGTCACGGGCGTCTTCGTGTTCACCTTCACGCAGAGCTCGGTGATGGCGGGCGTGCGCGCGATCTCCGGCAACCTCGGCCTGGTCCGCGCCCTGCACTTCCCGCGCGCCTCGCTGCCGATCTCCTTCGCGCTCCAGCAGCTCCAGCAGCTGCTGTTCTCGATGATCGTGCTGTTCGCCATCGCGGTCGGCTTCGGCCACTACCCGGACCTGTCCTGGGTGCTGATCGTGCCGGTGCTCGCCCTGCAGTTCTGCTTCAACACCGGCCTCGCGCTGATCATGGCCCGGGCGGGAGCCAAGACCCCGGACCTCGCGCAGCTGATGCCGTTCGTGATGCGGACGTGGATGTACGCGTCCGGGGTGATGTTCTCCATCCCGATCTTCCTGGAGGACAAGCCGGACTGGATCGCGAACGTCCTCCAGTGGAACCCGGCCGCGATCTACATGGACCTGATGCGCTTCGCCCTCATGAACGACTACGGCTCCGAGTACCTCCCCGACCACGTGTGGGCGGCCGCGGGCGGCTGGGCCGTGCTCTTCGCCCTCGGGGGCTTCGTGTACTTCTGGAAGGCGGAGGAGAGGTACGGCCGTGGCTGACCAGAAGCAGGACGAACGGATCCCCACCGTCATCGCCGACGACCTGCACATCGTCTACCGCGTCAACGGCGCCAAGACCGGCAAGGGCAGCGCCACCGCCGCACTCAGCCGCATCCTCAAGCGCGGCTCCGACGACGCGGCACGGGGTGTGCGCAAGGTGCACGCCGTACGAGGCGTCTCCTTCGTGGCGTACCGCGGCGAGGCCATCGGACTGATCGGCTCCAACGGCTCCGGCAAGTCGACCCTGCTGCGCGCCATCGCCGGTCTGCTGCCCGCCGAGCAGGGCAAGGTCTACACCGACGGCCAGCCCTCGCTGCTCGGCGTCAACGCGGCCCTGATGAACGACCTCACCGGCGAACGGAACGTCATATTGGGCGGGCTCGCCATGGGCATGTCCCGGGAGGAGATCAAGGAGCGCTACCAGGACATCGTCGATTTCTCCGGCATCAACGAGAAGGGCGACTTCATCACCCTGCCCATGCGCACCTACTCCTCCGGCATGGCGGCCCGCCTCCGCTTCTCCATCGCCGCGGCCAAGGACCACGACGTCCTGATGATCGACGAGGCCCTGGCCACCGGCGACCGCAAGTTCCAGAAGCGCTCCGAGGACCGCATCCGGGAGCTGCGCAAGGAAGCCGGCACCGTGTTTCTGGTCAGTCACAACAACAAGTCGATCCGCGACACCTGCAACCGCGTTCTGTGGCTGGAACGCGGCGAGCTGCGGATGGACGGCCCGACCGACGAGGTGCTCAAGGAGTACGAGAAGTTCACCGGCAAGTAGCCCGGCCCGTCCAGGGCCCTGCCGGAACTGTTCCGGCAGGGCCCTGCGTCTGCAAAAGAAGCGTCAACTCCGGCCCTTCTTAGGAATCTTGGGGCCAATCCGTGTGTTCTCGTGATGTGCGGGACACCCTGGCGAACCGCGATGCGTTGTGCAACGTAAGCTGTACCGGTCCCGAAACACGGCAATCAGGGCGATAATGCGCGACATCGCTCGTCGCACCGCCGTGCGGCGACGGCTGGGCGGCGTGTCCGAAATAGTGTGTATTGGGTCGGCAGTGTAGAACGGGAGATGTGACGGCAATGGCTACGGAAACTCCCCAGCTCCACGCAGCACGTGCCGTCCTCCCGCCGGGCAGCCGGCGGTGACGGGAACCGGCACGGCGCGCGCCCTCGATCCGGAGCGCGGCACGCTCGACAAGGCCGCGGGTGAGAACTTCCCCGTGGCCCCGTTCTTCCTGCCCCGGGCCTGGCGCACCGACCTCATGGCCGTCTACGGCTTCGCCCGCCTCGTCGACGACATCGGCGACGGCGACCTGGCCCCCGGCGGCGCCGACGCCCGCCTGCTCGGTGTCTCCCCGCAGGAGGCCGAGGACCGGCTGGTCCTGCTGGACGCCTTCGAGGCCGACCTGCGCAGGGTCTTCGACTCGACCCCGCGGCATCCCCTGCTGCACCGCCTCCAGCCGACCGTCCGCCGCCGCTCTGTGACCCCCGAGCCGTTCCTCGGCCTGATCGCCGCCAACCGCCAGGACCAGCTGGTCACGCGGTACGAGACCTACGACGACCTCCTCGCCTACTGCGAGCTGTCCGCCAACCCCGTCGGCCGCCTGGTCCTCGCCGTCACCGGTACCTCGACGCCCGAGCGGGTCCGCCGCTCCGACATGATCTGCACGGCCCTCCAGATCGTCGAGCACCTCCAGGACGTCGCCGAGGACCTCGGCCGCGACCGCGTTTACCTGCCCGCCGCCGACATGAAACGCTTCCACGTCCAGGAGGCCGACCTCGCCACGGAATCCGCCGGAGCGTCGGTCCGTGCGCTGATTGCGTACGAAGCGCAAAGGGCCCTGGATCTCCTGAATGAAGGCGCCCCCCTGGTGGGTAGCGTCCACGGCAGGTTGAAGCTGCTGCTCGCAGGGTTCGTGGCGGGGGGAAGGGCGGCCGTCCGCGCGATCGCCGCCGCCGATTACGACGTACTTCCCGGCCCGCCCAAGCCCGGCAAGGTCCAGTTGCKGCGTGAGGTGGGCGTGACTCTGCGAGGAGAGGGGTGATCCGGACCGTGGAGTCGGTACCACACGCGTCCCCACCGGTACTCGCCGCCTACAGCTACTGCGAGGCCGTCACCGGGCGGCAGGCCCGCAACTTCGCCTACGGCATCCGGCTGCTGCCGACGCCCCAGCGCCGTGCGATGTCGGCGCTGTACGCCTTCTCGCGGCGGGTCGACGACATCGGCGACGGCGCGCTCGCCGACGACGTCAAGGTGGCCAGGCTGGAGGAGACCCGGACGCTGCTCAGCCGGATCCGCGAGGGCGCGGTGGCCGACGACGACACCGACCCGGTCGCCGTCGCCCTCACGCACGCCGCCGGGCACTTCCCGCTTCCGCTCGGCGGCCTGGACGAGCTCATCGACGGCGTCCTGATGGACGTACGCGGCGAGACCTACGAGACCTGGGACGACCTGAAGGTCTACTGCCGCTGTGTGGCGGGGGCCATCGGGCGGCTCTCGCTCGGTGTGTTCGGCACCGAGCCGGGGGCGCGCGGCGTCGAGCGCGCGCCGGAGTATGCAGACACGCTCGGTCTGGCGCTCCAGCTCACCAACATCCTCAGGGACGTCCGCGAGGACGCCGTGGACGGGCGCACCTATCTGCCGGCCGACGACCTCGCCAAGTTCGGCTGCTCGGCCGGCTTCAGCGGGCCGCGGCCACCGGAGGGCTCCGACTTCGCGGGCCTCGTGCACTTCGAAGTGCGACGGGCCCGCGCTCTTTTCGCCGAGGGCTACCGGCTGCTCCCCATGCTCGACCGGCGCAGCGGCGCCTGTGTCGCCGCCATGGCCGGCATCTACCGACGCCTCCTCGACCGCATCGAGCGCGACCCCGAGGCCGTGCTGCGCGGCCGCGTCTCCCTGCCCGGCCGGGAGAAGGCCTATGTCGCCGTGCGCGGCCTGTCCGGCCTCGACGCCCGCCACGTGACCCGACGGACCGTCAGGAGGCGCGCGTGACGAACGAACCGGTCCAGGGGGATGCCGCCGGCCACCGGGCTCACGCCCGCCGCGCGGCCGCAGTCCTGTGCTGCCGGGCAGCGCCGGAGAGCGCGGCGCCGCGCGCCCGCCACGAGACCGAGCGGGTGTTCTCCCTGACCTGTCGACGCAGGCGCGTCGCGGTCGTCGGCGCCGGGTCGGGCGGTCCGGCCCGAGTTGCGTCGTCGGCCGAGCGTGGCCACGACGTGCCGCAGGCCCGCTACGAGAGCGAGTCGGTGTTCTCCTCGGTCTGCCGGCGGGGGAGCGCCCCGGTTACCGGCGCCGGGTCGGGCGGTTCGGCCCGAGTTGCGTCGTCGGCCGAGCGTGGCCACGACGTGCCGCAGGCCCGCTACGAGAGCGAGTCGGTGCTCTCCTCCGTCTGCCGGCGGGGGAGCGCCCCGGTTACCGGCGCCGGGCCGGGCGGTCCCGCCCGCGTCACCCCGGCGGCCGAGCGCGGGCGCGACGTCCCGCAGGCCCGCCACGAGAACGAACCGGTCCCCTCCCCGGCACACCGACGCAGGCACGTCGCGGTCGTCGGCGCCGGGTCGGGCGGTCCCACGCCAGTGACCCCGGCGGCCGAGCGCCGCCACGACTCCCCTCCCGGCCACACCGTCGGAGACAAGTGGCGGGCAACCCTCCGGCGTGGGACGGCGTCCCTGACGGAGACGGTCGGTCGCGCGCCGTTCGAGCAGGACGGCCACCGGGCAGGGGAGGGCGCACGATGACCCACGGCACGGGATCCCGGGGACCGGTCACGGACGGGCGGCACACCGTCGTGGTGGGCGGCGGGCTCGCCGGCGTCACCACCGCGCTCGCGCTCGCCGACGCCGGCGTGCGCGTCACCCTGCTGGAGGGCAGGCCGAGACTCGGCGGCCTGGCCTTCTCCTTCCAGCGCGGCGAGCTGACCGTCGACAACGGACAGCACGTGTACCTGCGCTGCTGCACCGCCTACCGCTGGTTCCTCGACCGCATCGAGGGCGCGGCGCTGGCTCCGCTCCAGGACCGGCTCGACGTGCCCGTCCTGGACGTCGCACGGCCCGCGGGGCGGCGCCTCGGCAGGCTGCGGCGCGACGCGCTGCCCGTGCCCCTGCACCTGGGCCGCAGCCTCGCCACCTATCCGCACCTGTCGCTCGCCGACCGCGCCAAGGTGGGCCGGGCCGCGCTCGCGCTCAAGGGGCTCGACCTCGCCGATCCGGCCCTGGACACGCAGGACTTCGGCAGCTGGCTGGCCGCGCACGGCCAGTCGAGGCGCGCCATCGAGGCCCTGTGGGACCTGGTCGGGGTCGCCACCCTCAACGCGGTCGCGGGCGACGCCTCCCTGGGGCTCGCCGCGATGGTGTTCAAGACCGGTCTGCTGTCCGACCCGGGCGCGGCCGACATCGGCTGGGCGCGCGTCCCGCTCGGCGACCTGCACGACCGACTGGCCCGCAAGGCGCTCGACTCCGCGGGCGTCCGGACCGAGATCCGTACACGCGTCACCTCCGTCTCCCAGAACGGGAACGGCGCGTGGAGCATCGAGGTTCCCGGCGAGACGATTCAGGCGGACGCGGTGGTCCTCGCCGTACCGCAGCGCGAGGCGCACGACCTGCTGCCCGCGGGTGCCCTGGACGTGCCCGAGCGGCTCCTGGAGATCGGGACCGCACCCATCCTCAACGTCCATGTGGTGTACGACCGCAAGGTGCTCGGCCGGCCGTTCTTCACCGCCCTCGGCACCCCGGTGCAGTGGGTCTTCGACCGGACCGAGGCGTCCGGGCTGCGCGAGGGGCAGTACCTCGCCCTGTCCCAGTCGGCGGCCCAGGACGAGATCGACGAGCCCGTGGCCGTGCTGCGTGAGCGGTACCTGCCCGAGCTGGAGCGGCTGCTGCCGCTGACCCGCGGCGCCGAAGTGAAGGACTTCTTCGTCACCCGGGAGCGCACCGCGACGTTCGCTCCCACCCCCGGCGTCGGGCGCCTCAGGCCCGGCGCCCGCACCAAGGCATCCGGCCTGTACCTGGCCGGAGCGTGGACCGCCACCGGGTGGCCCGCGACCATGGAGAGTGCGGTCCGCAGTGGTGTGAGCGCGGCGGACGCCGTGCTGGGCGCCCTGGGCCGGCCCCGCCCTCGCCACCTCTTCGAGTTCGAGGAGGCGGCGTGATGCTCGCTCAGGACAGCGCGGCAGGCGGCCCCCGCACCCCCGGTACCGCAACAAGAGGAGAGACTGTGCCCACTGTGCCCCCGGCCTCGAAGACTGCCGAGGCGGTGGACGTGACCGCGCTCCTGGAGCGCGGCCGGACCCTGGCCACTCCGGTACTGCGGGCGGCCATCGACCGCCTGGCACCTCCCATGGACACTGTTGCCGCCTACCACTTCGGATGGATCGACGCCCAGGGCCGGCCCGCGACGGGGGATGGCGGCAAGGCCGTTCGCCCCGCCCTCGCTGTGCTGTCCGCCGAGGTCATGTCAGCCGCCCCCGAGACCGGCATCCCCGGCGCCGTCGCCGTGGAGCTCGTCCACAACTTCTCCCTCCTCCACGACGACCTGATGGACGGCGACGAGCAGCGCCGCCACCGCGACACGGTCTGGAAGGTGCACGGCCCCGCCCAGGCCATCCTGGTCGGCGACGCCCTGTTCGCCCTCGCCAACGAGGTGCTCCTCGAACTCGGCACCGTCGAGGCCGGCCGCGCCACCCGCCGTCTCACCACCGCCACCCGCGCCCTGATCGACGGTCAGGCCCAGGACATCTCCTACGAGCACCGCGACCGCGTCAGCGTCGAGGAGTGCCTGGAGATGGAGGGCAACAAGACCGGCGCCCTGCTCGCCTGCGCCAGCTCCATCGGTGCGGTCCTCGGCGGTGCCGACGACCGCACCGCCGACACGCTGGAGAAGTACGGCTACCACCTGGGCCTCGCCTTCCAGGCCGTCGACGACCTCCTCGGCATCTGGGGCGACCCGGTCTCCACCGGCAAGCAGACCTGGAGCGACCTGCGCCAGCGCAAGAAGTCGCTGCCGGTCGTGGCCGCGCTCGCGGCGGGCGGCTCCGCCTCCGAGCGGCTCGGCGAACTCCTCGCCGCCGACGCCAAGGCCAGCGACTTCGAGAACTTCTCCGAGGAGGAGTTCGCGGCCCGCGCCGCCCTCATCGAGGAGGCGGGCGGCCGCGAGTGGACCGCCGACGAGGCACGCCGTCAGCACACCATCGCCATCGAAGCCCTCGACGCCGTCGACATGCCCGACCGGGTGCGGGAGCAGTTCACGGCGCTCGCGGACTTCGTCGTCGTACGAAAGAGATGATCACTATCGGCCGAATAACCCTCGCGTAGTCGCCGGCCGGTGCCGCGAGACACCACGGACACCGGCCGACGGCGGACCCACAGCAGCTGCACACCTTGCACCACTGCACGAAGGGGAAGCCATGACAGCGACGACCGACGGAAGCACCGGGGCCCTGCCACCCCGCGCCGCCGCGGCCAGCGAAACCGACACCGACATCCCCGTGGCGGCCGGGGTACCGGAAGCCGCCGCCCGCGCCGCACAGCGCGCCACGGACTTCCTGCTCTCGCGCCAGGACGCCCAGGGCTGGTGGAAGGGCGACCTCGAGACCAACGTCACGATGGACGCCGAGGACCTGCTGCTCCGTCAGTTCCTGGGCATCCGCGACGAGAAGACCACGCGGGCCGCCGCGCTCTTCATCCGCGGCGAGCAGCGCGAGGACGGCACCTGGGCCACCTTCTACGGCGGCCCCGGCGAACTCTCCACCACCATCGAGGCCTACGTCGCCCTCCGCCTGGCCGGTGACGAGCCCGGCGCACCGCACATGGCGAAGGCCTCCGCCTGGATCCGCGAGCAGGGCGGCATCGCCGCCGCCCGGGTCTTCACCCGGATCTGGCTGGCCTTGTTCGGCTGGTGGAAGTGGGAGGACCTGCCCGAACTGCCTCCCGAGCTCATCTTCTTCCCGAAGTGGGTGCCGCTCAACATCTATGACTTCGGCTGCTGGGCGCGGCAGACCATCGTCCCGCTGACGATCGTCTCCGCGAAGCGGCCGGTACGCCCCGCGCCCTTCCCGCTGGACGAGCTGCACACCGACCCGGCCCACCCGAACCCGGCCAAGCCGCTTGCCCCGGCTTTCAGTTGGGACGGCGCCTTCCAGCGCATGGACAAGGGACTGCACGCCCTGCGGAAGGTCGCGCCGCGCCGGTTGCGCAGAGCCGCGATGAACAGCGCCGCCCGGTGGATCATCGAGCGGCAGGAGAACGACGGCTGCTGGGGCGGCATCCAGCCCCCGGCCGTGTATTCGATCATCGCCCTGCACCTGCTCGGCTACGACCTCCAGCACCCCGTGATGCGCGAGGGACTCGCCTCGCTGGACCGGTTCGCCGTATGGCGGGAGGACGGGGCCCGGATGATCGAGGCCTGCCAGTCGCCGGTGTGGGACACCTGCCTGGCCGCGATCGCGCTCGTCGACGCCGGACTGCCCGCCGACCACCCGCAGTTGGTGAAGGCCGCGGACTGGATGCTGGGCGAGGAGATCGTCCGGCCCGGTGACTGGTCGGTGAAGCGGCCCGGACTGCCGCCCGGGGGCTGGGCGTTCGAGTTCCACAACGACAACTACCCCGACATCGACGACACCGCCGAGGTGATCCTCGCCTTGCGCCGGATCGCCCACCACGACCCGGTGCGGATGGACAAGGCCGTCGGGCGCGGCCTGCGCTGGACCCTCGGCATGCAGTCGAAGAACGGGGCGTGGGGCGCCTTCGACGTCGACAACACCAGCCCGTTCCCGAACCGGCTGCCGTTCTGCGACTTCGGCGAGGTCATCGACCCGCCCTCCGCCGACGTCACCGCGCACGTCGTCGAGATGCTCGCGGTGGAGGGCCTCGCCCACGACCCGCGCACCCGGCGCGGCATCGAGTGGCTGCTGGCCGAACAGGAGCCCGACGGCTCGTGGTTCGGGCGCTGGGGCGTCAACTACGTCTACGGCACCGGGTCCGTGGTACCCGCTCTGGTCGCCGCGGGCATCCCCGCCGCGCACCCGGCGATCCGACGGGCCGTGACCTGGCTGGAGTCGGTCCAGAACGACGACGGCGGCTGGGGCGAGGACCTGCGCTCCTACACGCACGTCAGGGAGTGGAGCGGCAGGGGCGCCTCGACCGCCTCCCAGACGGCGTGGGCCCTGATGGCCCTGCTCGCGGCGGGGGAGCGGGACTCCAAGGCGGTCGAACGCGGCATCGAGTGGCTCGCCGCCACCCAGCGGGAGGACGGTTCCTGGGACGAGCCGTACTTCACGGGGACGGGCTTCCCGTGGGACTTCTCGATCAACTACCACCTCTACCGGCAGGTGTTCCCGCTCACCGCGCTCGGCCGGTACCTGCACGGGGAGCCCTTCGCCGACCGGCACCACGGCAGCGGGGCGGCCGGGAAGCCGCTCGCCGCGGCCACGGGGAGCTCAGAGACCGGGAAGCCGCTCGCCGAGGCCGAGGGGAGCTGATGAGCACGCAGCCCGCTCCGGCCCCGCTGCTGATCGCCTGCGCGCTCGGCATCGAGCAGCTCGCCCTGCGCGCGGGGGACCGTGGCGGCGCCGACGGGCCGGTCACCGTGCTGCGGACCGGTATGGGGCCGGCGGCGGCCGAGCGGTCCGTCACCCGGATGCTCGCCGGCCCGGCCCTGCGCGACGCCGCCGTCCTCGCCACCGGCTTCTGCGCGGGGCTCGCGCCCGGCATGCACCCCGGTGACCTGGTCGTCGCCGAGGAGACCCGTGACCCCCGCGGTGCGACCGCCTGCGTCGGGACCGACCTGCTGGTCAAGGAGCTGGGCCGCGCGGTGCCCGGGCGGACCGTGCACACCGGGCCGCTCACCGGCTCCGACCACGTCGTCCGAGGTCACGAACGGTCCGCTCTGCGCGCGACCGGCGCAATCGCGGTCGACATGGAGTCGGCGGCCACGCTCTTGAGCGCCGTGCGCGCGGGCGAGCGCCCGGTTGCGGCCGTCCGGGTGGTCGTGGACGCTCCAGAACATGAACTCGTCCGGATCGGCACGGTGCGCGGTGGAATATCGGCTTTCCGTGTCCTTCGTTCGGTCCTTCCCGCTTTCTTCGAATGGCACCGTTCCTTGCTGCTCCCCAGGAGGTGAGCCAGATGGCCATGCCGCTCCGACAGTCCATCAAGGTCGCTACATACTTGGCTGAACAGAAGCTCCGCCGGAGGGACAAGTTCCCGCTCATCGTGGAGCTGGAGCCGCTGTACGCCTGCAACCTCAAGTGCGAGGGGTGTGGCAAGATCCAGCACCCGGCCGGGGTGCTCAAGCAGCGGATGCCGGTCGCCCAGGCCGTGGGGGCCGTGCTGGAGTCCGGCGCCCCCATGGTGTCCATCGCCGGTGGCGAGCCGCTGATGCACCCGCAGATCGACGAGATCGTGCGTCAGCTGGTGGCCAAGCGGAAGTACGTTTTCCTGTGCACCAACGCCCTGCTCCTGCGCAAGAAGATGGACAAGTTCAAGCCCTCCCCCTATTTCGCCTTCGCGGTGCACATCGACGGGCTGCGCGAGCGGCACGACGAGTCGGTGGCGAAGGAGGGCGTGTTCGACGAGGCCGTGGAGGCCATCAAGGAGGCCAAGCGGCAGGGCTTCCGGGTGACCACCAACTCGACCTTCTTCAACACCGACACACCGCAGACCATCATCGAGGTGCTGAACTTCCTCAACGACGACCTCAAGGTCGACGAGATGATGATCTCGCCCGCGTACGCCTACGAGAAGGCCCCCGACCAGGAGCACTTCCTCGGCGTGGAGCAGACCCGCGAGCTGTTCAAGAAGGCCTTCGCGGGCGGCAACCGGCGGCGCTGGCGGCTCAACCACTCCCCGCTCTTCCTGGACTTCCTGGAGGGCAAGGTCGACTTCCCGTGCACCGCGTGGGCGATCCCGAACTACTCGCTGTTCGGCTGGCAGCGCCCCTGCTACCTGATGAGCGACGGGTATGTGCCGACGTACCGGGAGCTGGTCGAGGACACCGACTGGGACAAGTACGGCCGTGGCAAGGACCCGCGCTGCGCCAACTGCATGGCGCACTGCGGTTACGAGCCCACCGCCGTCCTCGCCACCATGGGATCGCTGAAGGAGTCCCTGCGCGCCATGCGCGAGACGGTCTCCGGAAACCGGGAGTGAGGCCATGACCGCCATCCCGCTGGGCGTTCCCGAGGTACCGGTCCGGCCGATCGCGGAGCGGCGCGTCTCGCGCCGGATCCAGGTCGGTCCGGTGGCGGTCGGGGGCGGGGCCCCGGTGTCGGTGCAGTCGATGACGACGACCCGTACGTCGGACATCGGCGCCACCTTGCAGCAGATCGCCGAACTCACCGCGTCCGGCTGCCAGATCGTCCGGGTCGCCTGCCCGACCCAGGACGACGCGGACGCGCTCGCGACCATCGCGCGCAAGTCGCAGATCCCGGTGATCGCGGACATCCACTTCCAGCCCAAGTACGTGTTCGCGGCCATCGACGCGGGCTGCGCCGCCGTCCGCGTCAACCCCGGCAACATCAAGCAGTTCGACGACCGGGTCAAGGAGATCGCGCAGGCCGCCAAGGACCACGGCACGCCGATCAGGATCGGCGTCAACGCAGGGTCGCTGGACCGGCGGCTGCTCCAGAAGTACGGCAAGGCGACCCCCGAGGCGCTCGTGGAGAGCGCGCTGTGGGAGGCGTCCCTGTTCGAGGAGCACGACTTCCGGGAGATCAAGATCTCCGTCAAGCACAACGACCCGGTCGTGATGATCGAGGCGTACCGGCAGCTGGCCGAGCAGTGCGACTATCCGCTGCACCTGGGCGTGACGGAGGCGGGTCCGGCGTTCCAGGGCACGATCAAGTCGGCGGTGGCCTTCGGCGCCCTGCTGTCGCGGGGCATCGGCGACACGATCCGGGTGTCGCTGTCCGCGCCGCCGGCCGAGGAGGTCAAGGTCGGCATCCAGATCCTTGAGTCGCTGGGGCTGCGGCAGCGGCGGCTGGAGATCGTCTCCTGCCCGTCCTGCGGTCGCGCCCAGGTCGATGTCTACAAGCTCGCCGACGAGGTCACGGCCGGGCTCGAGGGCATGGAAGTGCCGTTGCGGGTCGCCGTCATGGGGTGTGTGGTCAACGGTCCCGGCGAGGCGCGGGAGGCCGATCTGGGGGTGGCCTCCGGCAACGGCAAGGGGCAGATCTTCGTCAAGGGCGAGGTCATCAAGACCGTCCCCGAATCGAAGATCGTCGAGACGCTGATCGAAGAGGCGATGAAGCTCGCCGAGCAGATGGAGCAGGACGGCGTGGGGTCGGGGGAGCCGGCCGTCACCGTGAGCTGAAGAGCACGGAATTCGAAGGGGGCCCGATCGTGACGATTCTGGAGACCATCCGAGGACCACGCGACCTGAAGGCGCTGGCCGAGGCGGAACTCGGCGAACTGTCCGACGAGATCAGGGAGTTCCTGGTGCACGCGGTCGCCAGGACCGGGGGTCATCTGGGGCCCAACCTGGGGGTGGTGGAGCTCACCGTCGCCCTGCACCGGGTCTTCGAGTCGCCGGTCGACCGCATCCTGTGGGACACCGGCCACCAGAGCTACGTCCACAAGCTGCTGACCGGACGCCAGGACTTTTCCAAGCTGCGCGGCAAGGGCGGCCTGTCCGGCTACCCCTCGCGCGAGGAGTCCGAGCACGACGTCATCGAGAACAGCCACGCCTCCACCGCGCTGGGCTGGGCCGACGGGCTCGCCAAGGCCCGCCAGGTGCAGGGGGAGAAGGGCCATGTCGTCGCGGTCATCGGCGACGGGGCGCTCACCGGCGGCATGGCCTGGGAGGCCCTGAACAACATCGCGGCCGCCAAGAACCGGCCGCTGATCATCGTCGTCAACGACAACGAACGCTCCTACGCCCCGACCATAGGCGGCCTCGCCAACCACCTCGCGACCCTGCGCACGACCGACGGCTACGAGCGGGTCCTGGCCTGGGGCAAGGACGTGCTCCAGGCCACGCCCCTGGTCGGCAACACCCTCTACGAGGCCCTGCACGGCGCGAAGAAGGGCTTCAAGGACGCGTTCGCCCCGCAGGGCCTGTTCGAGGACCTGGGCCTGAAGTACGTGGGCCCGATCGACGGGCACGACATCGGGGCCGTGGAGTCCGCCCTGCGGCGTGCCAAACGCTTCCACGGACCGGTCCTCGTCCACTGCCTCACGGAGAAGGGCCGCGGCTACGAACCCGCCCTCGCCCACGAGGAGGACCACTTCCACACCGTCGGGGTGATGGACCCGCTGACCTGCGTGCCGCTCTCGCCGGCGGGCGGCCCCTCCTGGACCTCCGTGTTCGGCGAGGAGATCGTCAGGATCGGCGAGGAGCGGGACGACGTGGTCGCGATCACCGCCGCCATGCTCCACCCGGTCGGCCTGGGCGGGTTCGCCGAACGGTTCCCGGACCGGGTGTGGGACGTCGGAATCGCCGAGCAGCACGCGGCCGTGTCCGCGGCGGGCCTGGCGACGGGCGGCCTGCACCCGGTCGTCGCCGTCTACGCCACCTTCCTCAACCGCGCCTTCGACCAGCTCCTGATGGACGTGGCCCTGCACCGCTGCGGGGTGACGTTCGTGCTGGACCGGGCCGGGGTCACCGGCGTCGACGGGGCTTCCCACAACGGCATGTGGGACATGTCCGTCCTCCAGGTCGTCCCCGGCCTCAGGATCGCCGCGCCGCGCGACGCCGACCAGCTGCGCGCCCAGCTGCGCGAGGCGGTCGCCGTGGACGACGCGCCGACACTGCTGCGTTTCCCGAAGGAGTCCGTCGGCCCGTCGATCCCGGCCGTCGACCGGGTGGGCGGGCTGGACGTGCTGCACCGCGCCGACCGAGCGGAGGTGCTTCTGGTCGCCGTCGGCGTCATGGCGCCGGTGTGCCTCCAGGCGGCGGAGCTGCTCGAAGCCCGCGGCATCGGCTGCACCGTCGTCGACCCCCGCTGGGTCAAACCGGTCGACCCGGCGCTCCCGGGCCTCGCCTCCGAACACCGCCTGGTCGCCGTCGTCGAGGACAACAGCCGGGCGGCCGGGGTCGGCTCGGCCGTGGCGCTGGCCCTGGGCGATGCCGAAGTCGACGTCCCCGTACGGCGCTTCGGGATCCCGGAGCAGTTCCTCGCGCACGCCAAGCGCGGCGAGGTGCTCGCCGACATCGGCCTCACACCGGTCGAGGTCGCCGGACGGATCAGTGCGAGCCTGACCGTGAAGAAAGAGCTGTCCAAGGAGCCACAGGAATGACAACCGCCGAGTCCGCGTCGGAGTCGTCGCAGGCCGGGGCGTTCGACCTCGGCGCACTGCTGGCCGAACGCGGAGCCGAGCGCTACGAGCTGCACACCCGGTACCTCAACCACCAGCTCCCGCGCATGCTGCACACCATCGGCTTCGACAAGGTCTACGAGCGCGCCGAGGGCGCCTACTTCTACGACGCGGACGGCAACGACTACCTGGACATGCTCGCCGGGTTCGGGGTGATGGGCCTGGGCCGCCACCATCCCGTGGTGCGCAAGGCGCTGCACGACGTCCTGGACGCGCAGCTCGCCGACCTCACCCGGTTCGACTGCCAGCCGCTGCCCGGCCTGCTGGCCGAGAAGCTGCTCGCGCACAGCCCGCACCTGGACCGGGTGTTCTTCGGCAACAGCGGCACGGAGGCGGTCGAGGGAGCGCTGAAGTTCGCCCGGTTCGTCACCGGCAGGCCCAGGATCCTGTACTGCGCGCACGCCTTCCACGGCCTGACCACCGGCGCCCTCTCCGTGAACGGGGAGTCCGGTTTCCGCGACGGCTTCGCCCCGCTGCTGCCCGACACGGCCGTACCGCTCGGCGACCTCGACGCGCTGGAAAGGGAGTTGAGGAAGGGCGACGTCGCCGCCCTGATCGTCGAGCCGATCCAGGGCAAGGGCGTGCTGGAGGCCCCGCCCGGCTATCTGCGGGCCGCCCAGGACCTGCTGCACCGGCACAAGGCGCTGCTCATCGCCGACGAGGTGCAGACGGGTCTCGGCCGCACCGGCGACTTCTACGGCTACCAGCATGAGGACGGTGTGGAACCCGACCTGGTGTGCGTGGCCAAGGCCCTCTCCGGCGGCTATGTGCCCGTGGGCGCCACGCTCGGCAAGGACTGGATCTTCAAGAAGGTCTACTCGTCCATGGACCGCGTGCTGGTCCACTCGGCGAGCTTCGGGTCCAACGCGCAGGCCATGGCGGCGGGCCTGGCGGTGCTGTCGGTGATGGAGAACGAGCAGATCGTCGCCGGTGTCCGCGCCACCGGGGAACAGCTCCGATCCCGGCTCGCGGCACTGACGGACAAGTACGAGATGCTCGCCGACGTCCGCGGCCGGGGCCTGATGATCGGCATCGAGTTCGGCCGGCCGAAGTCGCTGAAGCTGCGCAGCCGCTGGGCCATGCTCCAGGCCGCGCGCAAGGGACTGTTCGCGCAGATGGTCGTCGTACCGCTGCTCCAGAAGCACCGGATCCTCACCCAGGTCTCCGGCGATCACATGGAGGTGATCAAGCTGATCCCGCCGCTGATCATCGGCGAGCGGGAGGTGGACCGGTTCGTCGACGCCTTCACGGCCGTGATGGACGACGCGCACGACGGCGGGCTGGTCTGGGACTTCGGCAAGACGCTGGTCAAGCAGGCGGTGGCCAACCGGTAGCGCCTGACCAGGCTGCGAACGACAGCGCTTTTGCCTCAGAGGCAAGGAATTTGCCGCTGAGGCAAGGCTCCGGCTGAATGGAGGCATGAGCTCCTCCGAGACCGAGCGGTCCTCCGGGGCCGCCCCGCCGGCTGACCAGGCGGCCGGTGCGCTGCCCGCCGTCGCGCCGCAACTGCGTGCACTGCGGCGCCGGGCATCCCTGACCCTGGAGGCCGCGGCCCGCGCCGCCGGGCTGTCGCCCGCCCACCTCTCCCGCCTGGAGACCGGACAACGCCAGCCCTCCCTGCCGATGCTCCTCGCGCTCGCCCGCATCTACGGTACGACGGTCTCCGAGCTGCTCGGCGAGACGGTCGCCGACCGGGACGCCGTCGTCCGCGCCGCCGACATGGAACCGACCGCGGCGGGCGGCTGGACCTACTGGCAGGCGGGCGCCTCCGGCCGCGGGATGCAGGCCCTGCGCGTCCACGTCCCCCATGGCTCCCAGGGTGACATCGTGCGCGTCCACCCCGGCGAGGAGTGGCTCCATGTGCTCCGGGGACGGCTGCGGCTGAGCCTCGGCGACACCACGCACCAGCTCGCGCCCGGCGACAGCGCCCATTTCGACTCGCTGACCCCGCACCGGATCGCCGCCCAGGACCCGGACGGCGTCGAACTGCTCTTCGTCCACACCCTCTTGCAGAGCCCCACGGCCGCCCTGTGCCTGGGCCCCACCCCTGGAGACATACGAGACATGCGAGACATGCCGTGAAGGACATGGAGGAGAAGTTTCCCCGCGCCCTGTGGGTGCGGCTGTTCGTCTACCTCGTGGTGGGGCACATCTTCGCCGCGTTCGTGTACTTCCTGTTCGAGGCGGGGGCCCGCTAGCCGTACTTCTCAGTCGAGCAGTCGCTCGCGCAGCCGCTCCCGGGTCTCCGGGGTGAGCCCGAGCCCCTTCTCCAGATAGGCGTCGACGCAGCCCCAGGTCTCCTCGATGGTGTCGAAGGCCGCCGCCAGGTACTCGGCGCGCGCGTCGAACAGGGGGCTGAGCAGCTCCATGACCTCGGGGGAGTAGGCCGAGGCGGCGGAGCTGCTGCGGTGCACCTTGTAGCGGCGGTGCTTGGCGTTGGACTTCAGGTAGTCGTCGACGATCGCCTCGCGCTCGACGCCCAGGGCGAGCAGTGTCACCGCGATGGACAGACCCGCGCGGTCCTTGCCCGCCGCGCAGTGCATCAGGGCGGGGACGCTGTCCTCGGCGAGCGCGTGCAGCACCTGGGAGTGCTCGGCCGTGCGGTTCCGGATGATCGTGCGGTAGGAGGCGATCATCCGGTCCGCGCCCTTGCCGTCCGAGAGGATCGCGCGCAGCTGGTCCAGGTCGCCGTCGCGGACCATCCGCCAGAACTCGGCGCCGTCGGCCGGGTCGCTCAGCGGCAGGTTCACATTGCGCACGCCCGGCAGCTCGACATCCGGCCCTTCGAGCTTCTGGTCGGCCTCGTTGCGGAAGTCGAAGATCGTGTGCAGGCCCAGGGTGGTCATGAAGGCGGCGTCCTCACCGGTCGCATGCGCGAGGTGGCCGCTGCGGAACAGCACCCCCTGCCGCACCCGTCGTCCGTCCACGGTCGGCAGTCCGCCCACATCCCGGAAGTTGCGCACTCCGGCCAGCTCGGGCTCGGTCGACGGGACCTGCTGCGTCACGAGGGCTCCTCCCCTTCGGCGCCGCCGACGCGGCTCGTCGACGGGCACCACTCGACGATACGACATGCCTGCCTGGGGCAATGAGTTGTCCACAGGCGTTGCCCGGAGCCCCCGCAGCCCTTGATGATGTTGGGGCCTGGTCGCACCTGGTCGGGCCTGTTCGAATCTGTGAGGCCTTGATGCTGGACATCTCCGAAGACGGTCGTACGTGGGTGCTCTCCGGTCCGGCCAGTAGTTACGCCGTCCACGTCACCGAGCGCGACGAACTGCTGCACCTGCACTGGGGCCCCCGGATCGGCCTCGCCGACGCCGAGGCACTCGCCGTCCGGCCGCTGCCGGACTACTGGCCCTTCGAATCCCCGCTCGACGGGCGCGAGGAGTACCCGGTCGAGGGCGGTCCCCGTTTCGTCCGGCCCGCCCTGTCCGTGCGCACCCCGGAGCGGCGCGGCACCGAGTGGACCTACGAGGGGCATGACGCCGAGGGCGGCGAGCTGCGGCTGCGCTTCCGCGACGGCGATCTGACCATCACGCTGCACTACCGGATGCGCTCCTCGACGGACGTCGTCGAGCGCTGGGTGGCCCTCGGCAACCACGGCCCTGCCGTCGAGGTGCTGCGCGCCGACTCCGCCACCTGGACCCTGCCCGACCGCGACACCTGGCGGCTGTCCCAGCTGCACGGCCGCTGGGGCGCCGAGTCCCGGCTGGAGCGCTCCGCCCTCACCCACGGCGAGAAGGTCATCGGCAGCCGCCGCGGCCACACCGGTCACCAGCACCTGCCGTGGGTCGCGCTCGACACCGACGCGACCGAGGAGAGCGGCGAGGTCTACGGCTGCGCCCTGGGCTGGTCCGGGTCCTGGCGGATCGCCGTGGCCCAGCTCCCTGACGCGCGCGTGCAGATCACCGGCGGGGCCGGGTACGACGACTCGGGCCTGCTGATGCTCGGCGCGGGGGAGTCGTACACGACCCCCGTCTTCGCCGGGCTCTGGAGCGACGGCGGCTTCGGCGGGGCGAGCCGCGCCTGGCACGCCTACCAGCGGGCGCACGTGATCCCGGACGCCGACCAGGACCGGCCGGTCCTGTTCAACTCCTGGGAGGCCACCGAGTTCGACATCTCCGAGGAGCAGCAGCGGGCGCTCGCCGAGCGGGCCGCCGCCATGGGCGTCGAGCTGTTCGTTGTCGACGACGGCTGGTTCGGGGCGCGTACGAGTGACCGGGCCGGGCTCGGTGACTGGACTCCCAACCCGGACCGCTTCCCGGGCGGCCTCAAGCCCCTCGCCGACCACGTGCACGGCCTCGGCATGCAGTTCGGGATCTGGGTCGAGCCGGAGATGGTCAACCCGGACAGCGACCTGTACCGCGCGCACCCGGACTGGGTGCAGTACCAACCGGGACGAAAGCGGACGGAGTTCCGCAATCAGCTCGTACTGAACCTCGCCCGCGAGGACGTCCAGGAGTACCTCTGGCAGCAGCTCGACGGGCTCCTCTCCAGCGCCCCGATCGACTACGTCAAGTGGGACTTCAACCGCTGCTTCACCGACGCCGGCTGGCCGGACGACCCCTACCCGCAGCGGCTGTGGGTCGACCACGTCCATGCCCTGTACGCCCTGCTGGACCGGCTGCGGGCCGCTCACCCCGGGGTGGCCTTCGAGTCCTGCTCGGGCGGCGGCGGCCGGATCGACCTCGGTGTGCTGAGCCGCACCGACCAGGTGTGGACCTCGGACAACACCGACCCGCTCGACCGGCTCGCCATCCAGCACGGCTTCAGCCAGATCCATCCGGCCCGGGTCATGGCCGCCTGGGTCACCGACAGCCCGAACGCCATGCTCAACCAGCGGGCCAGTTCCCTGCGGTTCCGGTTCGTCAGTGCCATGGCCGGGGTGCTCGGGGTCGGAGGTGACCTCACGAAGTGGACGGAGGGGGAACTCGCCGAGGCGCGGGACTGGGTGGAGCTCTACAAGGAGATCCGGCCCGTCGTGCAGCGCGGTGACCAATACCGGCTGCGCCCGCCGGAGGGCGGCCTGAGCGCCGTGCAGTACCTGCTCGGCGACGAGACCGTCGTCCTCGCCTGGCTCCAGGCACAGCGCTACGGCGAGCCCGTTCCGGCGCTCCGGCTGCGGGGCCTCGACCCCGCGGCATCGTACGAATGCCTCGAAACGGGCGAAATTCACCGGGGCGCGGTGCTGCTCCATCACGGGCTGCGGGTCGGTCTGCGCGGGGATCTGGACGCCACCGTCGTCCGGCTTAAGCGTAAGTAGCCGTTCTGTCCGAATAGGGAGTGCTTCGGTTATTTCGACATAACGTGCCCCGATCGTAAAGGAGATGAGGTCGGGGTGCGTGAGCATCGTCATATTCGTGACGATGTGTTGTTGCCATGTGCACGTAATTCACGTGTTGTTCAGGGTTATTGAGGAAAGCGGGAGATCGGTAATCCACGCTCCGTGACGGAAAATGTGCCGACGCGTCAAGAAAAACGCCGTCACGGGCAACCGCAAGCTTGTCGCTTCGCGTCTTGGTCGCTTACGTTCCACACCAATCCGGACGGACGCCTAATCCTGCCGCCGCCCGGAGCCCGCACACACTGACCCGACGTACGGCAGGAGCGGGGGACCCACAGGTAAGACGCCTGTTCCGGTTCCCGGAACGGCTTGGGGTTAAGCCGCGCCTCGGCGCGGCCGGGCATCTCCAGCCCGAACCCGACAGCTCACCTCGTAGGCGCCGGAGAGGAATTCGCCATGCCCGCGAAGGGTAAGCACCGCCGCCCGAAAACCCAGCGTTTCACCCGCTCCATCGCCGTCGCCGGAACCGGCGGGGCCGCACTCGCCCTTCCGCTCATGGGGGCCGCCGGCGCCCACGCCGCCACCCCGCAGTCGGCTCCGGAAAAGACCGTCCAGTCCGCTCCGGCCGCCGAGAAGAAGGCCGTCGAAAAGGCCACGGGCGCCCGCACGTACACCGTGCAGGCCGGTGACTATCTCGCGAAGATCGCCGACGAGCAGAACGTCGACGGGGGCTGGAAGAAGCTCTACACGGACAACCGTGACGCCGTCGGCGACGACCCGTCGCTGATCCACCCGGGCCTGAAGCTGTCGATCGGCAAGAAGGCGGCGGCGAGCGAGTCCAAGTCCTCGGCACCGTCGAAGTCCTCGTCGAAGTCCTCCGCTTCGAAGTCCACGAAGTCCTCGGCCTCCAAGCCCTCGGCTCCGAAGTCGTCCGCCTCCGAGTCGTCCTCGAAGCCGGCTGCCGCCAAGCCGGCCGCCGCGACCTCCAGCGGCTACAGCGCCCCGGTGGACGGTGCCACCGTCGGCACCCCGTACCGGATGTCCGGCAGCATGTGGTCCAGCGGCTACCACACCGGTGTCGACTTCGTCGTCCCGACGGGCACCTCCCTCAAGGCTGTCGGCGCGGGCACGGTCGTCTCCGCCGGCTGGGGCGGCGCGTACGGCAACCAGGTCGTCATCAAGCTGAACGACGGCAGCTACGCGCAGTACGCCCACCTGTCCTCGCTCTCCGTCTCGGCGGGCCAGACCGTGAGCGCGGGACAGCAGATCGGCCTCTCCGGCGCCACCGGCAATGTGACCGGACCGCACCTGCACTTCGAGATCCGCACCACGCCGGACTACGGCTCGGACGTGGACCCGGTCGCCTACCTGCGCTCGCACGGCGTCTCCGTCGGCTGACCGACCGCACGACCACCTGCCTGACACGCAACCGTCGGCCGGACCCCGATCCCCGGGTCCGGCCTTCGGTGTGTGCGTGGGCTCGTGGTGATCGGCCGGCCCGAGGGATCGACAGCGGGCGGCAGTTGGGACACAGTGATCCCGTCCGGAGCGCAAGCGCTTTCTAGAGCCTTCCAGGCGGATCCCCGAGGAGACGTGTCCCGTGCCGACCACTCGCAGAGCGTTCGCAGCCCTGGCCGCCGGAGCCGGCCTGGCGGCCCTCCTCCCGACGGGCGCCGCCCACGCCGCGCCCCGGCACCGCCGCCTCATCGCCCACGACGACTTCTGCCACGGCCTCGCCCAGTGGGCGACCGAACTCCAGGACGGCGGGACCGTGACCGCCTCTCGCGGCGTTCTGGAGATCGACGTACCGAGCGGGGCGACCGTGTGGTTCAGGCGGAGGCTCGACGGGCCGTACGTCCTCGAATACACCGCCACGCCGGTCTCCGAGGGCGGGGTCAACGACCGCGTCTCGGACCTCAACAACTTCTGGAACGCGACCGACGTCCGCTCCCCGGATGATCTCTTCGCCACTCCGCGCGGTGGGGCGTTGGAGGAGTACGACCACCTGACGACGTACTACGCCGGTTACGGCGCCAACTACAACACCACGACCCGGCTGCGGCGGTACGTCGGCGAGCCCGGTGTGCGGCCCCTGATCTACGACTACACCGAGCCGCTGCTGGTGCCGGGTGAGCCCCACCGGGTGCGGATCGTCTCCGACGGTTCGACGGTCAGGTGGTGGAACAACGGGCGCCTCGTCTTCGACTACACGGACCCGCGGCCGTACACCAGTGGGCACTTCGCGTTCCGGACCGTGTGGAGCCACTTCCGGATCACCGGCTTCCGGGTGTGGCGATTGACTCCCCAACACCGCTGAAGGGTGACCTATTCCGGAATTGGCGAACACTTGGGAAGTGGCTTATCTCACCGCCCGTCAACCCCTGCCTACGGTCGCGTAGGTCACATTAAAGGGTGAATCATGAGCGGCTGTGGCAGACGATTCGAAGAGTGACAGCAGAGCAGTGATCGGGTCGTACGTGGCGGTGGGGGACAGCTTCACCGAGGGCGTCGGTGATCCCGGCCCCGACGGGGCGTTCGTCGGCTGGGCCGACCGGTTCGCCGTCCTGCTCGCCGACCGCCGGCCCGAAGGCGACTTCCGGTACACCAACCTCGCGGTGCGCGGGAAGCTCCTCGACCAGATCGTGGCGGACCAGGTTCCGCGGGCCGTCGAAATGGCCCCGGACCTCGTCTCGTTCTGCGCCGGGGGCAACGACATCCTGCGGCCCGGTACCGACCCGGACGAGGTGGCCGAGCGGTTCGAACGGGCCCTGATGCGGCTCACCGCCGCGGCCGGCACGGTGATGGTGACGACCGGGTTCGACACCCGTGGGATGCCCGTGCTCAAGCACCTGCGGGGCAAGATCGCGACGTACAACGGGCATGTCCGGGCCATCGCCGACCGGTACGGCTGCCCGGTCCTCGACCTGTGGTCCCTGCGCAGTGTCCAGGACCGCAGGGCCTGGGACGCCGACCGGCTGCACCTGTCGCCGGAGGGGCACACGCGGGTGGCGCTCCGCGCGGGGCAGGTGCTCGGGCTGGAGGTTCCGGCCGACCCGGAGCAGCCGTGGCCGCCGCTGCCGGCGCGGGGGGCGCTCGAGGTTCGGCGGGACGATGTGCACTGGGCGCGGGAGTTTCTGGTGCCGTGGATCGGGCGGCGGCTGCGGGGGGAGTCGTCGGGGGACCATGTGACGGCGAAGGGCGCTCTGTCGCCGGAGGACATCAGGATGCGGATCGCTTCGGTGGCGTGAGGGGGCGTGCGCGTGCCTGCGGCGGCCTGTGGCTGCTTCGGCGGGGTGCGCGCCTTCGCCTTCGCGGTGGTGGTG
>NZ_NGFN01000300.1 GCF_002148965.1 Streptomyces swartbergensis
CCCCCCTCGCGCAGCCCGGCCCGCCTACGGGCGGCCCCGCGCACCCCGAGCGGCCGCGCATCACCGAGCTGCGGCTGTCCGCGTTCGCCGGCCACCGCCGCGCCGTACTCCCGCTCGGCCCGCTCACCCTCCTCGCCGGGCCCAGCGGCTGCGGCAAGTCCAGCGCGCTGCGCGCGTACGAGGCACTCGCCCGGCTCGGGGGAGGCGCGGCGCTCGGCGAGGTGTTCCCGGACCCCGTCGGCTGTGTACCGGAGCGGGCCCGGCCCGACGCGCAGCGCCGCCGCGGCTTCCGCATCGGCTGCACGGCCGACGGGCCCGCCGGCCCGGTCCGGCTCGACCTCGCCGTGCAGGCCGAGCCCCGGCTGCGCGTCGTGGGCGAGCGGTTGACGGCCGGCGGACTGGTCCTGTTGGAGACCGCCCTGCGCGACCCCGGCAAGTGCGCCGTGCAGGCCGCCTGGCACACGGCCGGGCCGACACCGGTGCCCCATGGCCCGCTGCCGGACGACCGGCTCGGCACCGCCCTGCTGCCGCTGCGTGTGGCCGGCCGGACGCCCGGGCAGCGCAGAGTGCTGGCCGCCGCGGAGCAGATGGTGGTCGCCCTGCGCTCCGTCTTCGCGTGCGATCCCGACCCCGGCCGGATGCGCGGCCCCGTACCGGCCGGCTCCGGGCGGCTGCTCGGCGGCTGCGGCAACCTCGCCGACGTCCTGTGGCGCACCCGCGCCGAGTGCGCACGGCGGCACACGCAGTTCGTCGCGGCGGTGCGCGCCGGCTGCGCCGGGCCGGTGGCGGACGTGCTCGCCGTCCCGTCGGCCGACGGGACGGTGCGGGCGGCGCTGGACCGGGGCGACGGCATCCGGACGGAGCTCCGCCGGCTGGGCGACGGGGAGTTGAGATACGTGGCGCTCGCACTGGTGCTGCTCACCGGACCCGGCGTGCTGGAGGTCGACCCGGCCGGCGAGGTGCCCGCCGCCCTCCAGACCCTCACCGTGCTCGCCGACGGCCTCGACCGGGGACTCGACCCCGGCCAGCGGAGCGAACTGCTGCGGCTCGCGGCCCGCATGTGCGAACGCGGCCACATCCGGCTGGCCGGCGCGGTGAGCGACGCGTCGTGGGCCGCCGGAACGGACGGCGTCACGGTGGTACACCTGGAGCCGTGACAGAACCTCTCGACGTGGCGAAACTGCAACGCCGGCTGGCCGAGTTCGCGGCCGCGCGGAACTGGCAGCCGTACCACACCCCCAAGAACCTGGCCGCCGCGCTCAGCGTGGAGGCATCCGAACTGGTCGAGATCTTCCAGTGGTTGACGCCCGAGGAGTCGGCCCGCGTCATGGCCGACCCGGACACCGCCCACCGGGTCACCGACGAGGTCGCCGACGTGCTCGCGTATCTGCTCCAGCTGTGCGAGGTGCTCGGCATCGATCCGCTGGCGGCGCTGGACGCGAAGATCGACCGCAACGAGCGGAGGTTCCCGATCTAGGAGTCGCGCAGCCCACTCTGAGGAGTCGCACAGTCCACGCCAGGAGCCACACAGTCCACTTGTACTCTGCGTAATCAAAACACGGCCCGAATCAGAATTGTTGTCCGCAGATTTCCGTCTTCCTCTGGCTTTTCGTCTCACAGCCCTTCACTCTGGGTAGTGAACAAGGGAGTTCGGGTGGACGGACGCGCGGAGCGCGTCGGACAGGACGGGGGCAGCGCATGGACGCGGTGCGGCTCATCGTGACGAGCAGGCGGTCCCTGGCGGCGGGCGGTGACGTGCCGGGGATCCTGGCCGAGGTGTGGCAGGCGCAGGCCCTGGCGCAGGCGATAGGGAGTCGCCTCGCGGTCGCCGGCCCGCCCGAACTGCGAGGCGAGGCACTGGGGTTGACCGAGCTGGCGGGCCGCGGCTGCGGTGTCCTCGACCCGCCCGAACTGGCCCCCGGTGAGCTGCGGGCGGGCCAGCTCACCGAGCTCGGCGACGCCCGCCACACCCTGATGTACCTCGGTGGTCTCCTCGGCGAGGTCGGCATCGCCCTCGTGGGCCTCGCCTGCGCCGCGGACGACGAGGGCACGTACTGGCAGTGCATGGAGGCCATCGACGCGGCGGACGAGTCCCGGGACCGCGTCCTGGAAATGCTCCGCAGACTCGCGGACCGGGAACAGGCGTTACCGGAGAGAGAGGCGGGGTAGCGGGCCGCCGAAGGCCGACCCCGGCCCGTTCCCGGGAGCAGAGCTCAGCCGACCTGCTCCTCCTCGCCCGACCTCCGGTCGGCGTCCCCCGCCGCCTGGAGATCCGCGTCCAGCGCCGACAGGTCCGCGTTCAACGCCGCCATCAGCTCCTCCATCTGCTGCAACAGCCCTTTCGGCTGCCCGGTCCCGCCCTGCTGCGGCACGGTCTCTTCGGACATGACGGCCTCCTCGGCCCCTGGCCCCCCGGGGAGGCCGACGCGGGTGACGCCCCGGCGCTCACGGCCGGTGCGGAAGCCGGGGGCTCCGGCTCCGCCCGAGCCAACGATCACCAACGAGGCCGGTCACTGGCCCGGTCACGCGTGACCCGCGGTATGGACGTAATTTCACCCGACCGGGGACCGGACGGGACGGGGGTCCGAGCTCGTCGCCCCGCACCCCGGCGTGCAGGATGGAAGCATGGATCTTCGCATCTTCACCGAGCCCCAGCAGGGGGCCACCTACGACACTCTGCTCACCGTGGCCAAGGCCACGGAAGAGCTCGGCTTCGACGCCTTTTTCCGCTCCGACCACTATCTCCGCATGGGCTCCGTGGACGGCCTGCCCGGTCCCACCGACGCCTGGATCACCCTGGCCGGACTCGCCCGCGAGACCAAGCGCATCCGGCTCGGCACCCTGATGACCGCCGGCACCTTCCGGCTCCCCGGTGTGCTCGCCATCCAGGTCGCGCAGGTCGACCAGATGTCCGGCGGCCGGGTCGAGCTCGGCCTCGGCGCCGGCTGGTTCGAGGAGGAGCACAAGGCCTACGGCATCCCGTTCCCCAAGGAGAAGTTCGCCCGCCTCGAGGAACAGCTGGAGATCGTCACCGGCCTGTGGTCGACGGAGCTCGGCAAGACCTTCGACTTCCACGGCACCTACTACGACCTCACGGACTCTCCCGCGCTGCCCAAGCCCGCGCAGGAGAAGATCCCCGTGCTCGTCGGCGGCCACGGCGCCACCCGCACCCCGCGGCTGGCCGCGAAGTACGCCGACGAGTTCAACATTCCCTTCGCCTCGGTCGAGGACAGCGAGCGCCAGTTCGGCCGGGTCCGTGCCGCCGCCGAGGAGGCCGGCCGCAGCGGTGACGACCTGACCTACTCCAACGCCCTCGTCGTCTGCGTCGGCCGGGACGACCAGGAGGTCGCCCGCAGGGCCGCCGCGATCGGCCGCCAGCCCGACGAACTGAAGCTCAACGGCCTGGCGGGCTCCCCGGCCGAGGTCGTCGACAAGATCGGCCGCTACGCCGAGGTCGGCGCGAGCCGCATCTACCTCCAGATCCTCGACCTGGACGACCTCGACCACCTGGAGCTGATCTCCTCGCAGGTGCAGTCCCAGCTTTCGTAGGACGGGCACGGCAGGACGGCGAGGGACCGGCGGATCGGGCAGCAGCGCGATCCGCCGGACGGCCTCGGTCACGGCTTGCGGCCGACCGCCACATACAGAGGCATCTCTTCGCCCCCGCGCTGTTCGCCGAGTTCGGGGTGCCACCGAGCGGCCAGTACCACCCCCGGCTCCACCAGCTCAAGGCCCCTGAAGAACGCCGAGAACTCGTCGCGGGTGCGCACCTGCGCCGCCGTCCCGCCCTTGCGGTACACCTCGACGACCCGCTCCCAGGTCTCCGGGTCGAAGTCGCCCGTCGCGTGGGAGAGCGTCAAGTAGCTTCCGGACGGCAGGGCTTCGAGCAGCTCGCGGACGATCCGGCCGGGCTCGTCCTCGTCGCCCACCAGGTGCAGCAGGGCCACGAGGGACAGCGCGACCGGCTGGGTGAAGTCGAGGGTCTCCCGTGCCGCCGCGATGATCTTCCCCGGTTCCCGCACGTCGCCGTGGACATAGGCGGTCTTTCCTTCCGGCGCGCTGTGCAGCAGCGCCTGGGCGTGCCGGAGGACGATCGGATCGTTGTCCGCGTACACCACCCGGGCCTGCGGGACGATCCCCTGGACGATCTGGTGGAGGTTCGGCTCGGTCGGAATGCCGGTTCCGATGTCCAGGAACTGCCGGATGCCTCGCCCGGCCAGCAGCCGGGAGGCGCGGTGCATGAACAAGCGGTTGGTCCGCGCCATTTCCCTGGCGGCGGGGAAGAGGGATATCACCTGCTCGGCCGCTTCCGCGTCGACCGGGTAGTTGTCCTTCCCGCCGAGGTAGTAGTCGTACATGCGTGCCGAGTGGGGTTTGCCGGTGTCGATCTGTCCCCCGCTGGTCCCGGCGTCTGTCACGTGAGGCCTCCGCATCTCCGCGTGCGTGGGCGCTCTTCCTGAATCCCCCTCGAACGCCCGGTCGATCAGGAGGCTAGCGAAAATTCCCGGGTGCTGCCGGTGCCCGCTCTGTACGGTGGGGCGTATCCGCAGTTCAGACCACTGATCAAAGGTCGACCCACCGTGTTTCTGACCATCACGACCACCGGCACCCCGGAGCGCCCCGCCACCGAACTCGGCTTCCTGCTGCACAAGCATCCCGAGAAGGCGCAGGCGTTCTCCACGTCCTACGGCACGGCCCACGTCCTCTACCCCGAGGCGGACGCCGAGCGTTGCACGGCGGCGCTGCTGCTGGAGGTCGACGCGGTGGCCCTGGTCCGGCGCGGCAAGGGCAAGGGCCGGGGCGGCGCCCCGGACGCGGCACTCGCGCAGTACGTCAACGACCGCCCGTACGCCGCATCCTCCCTCCTCGCAGTGGCGCTGAGCGGCGTGTTCTCCAGCGCGATGAAGGGCGTCTGCAACGCCCGGCCCGAACTGCCCGCCGTACCCCGGCCGTTGCGCATCGCGGTGCCGGCGCTGCCCGCCCGCGGCGGCCCCGGGCTCGTACGGCGGCTCTTCGAGCCGCTGGGCTGGACGGTCACGGCCGAACCGGTGCCGCTGGACACCGAGTTCCCGCAGTGGGGCGACTCGCGCTACGTCCGGCTCGAACTGGAGTCCGCGGACCGCACGCTCGTCGAGGCCCTGCGCCACCTCTACGTCCTGCTCCCGGTCCTGGACGACGCCAAGCACTACTGGGTCTCCTCCGACGAGGTCGACAAGCTGCTGCGCGCCGGTGAGGGCTGGCTGCCCGGCCACCCCGAGCAGAAGCTGATCACCAGCCGCTACCTCTCGCGCCGCTGGTCGCTGACCCGGCAGGCGACGGAGCGGCTGGAGCTGGTGCGGCTGGCGGAGGCGGACGACAGCGAGGTCGAGGAGATCGACAACGCGGTCGAGGCGGAGACCGAGACCGAGGAGCGGCCGACCCCGCTGGCCGTACAGCGCCGGGAGGCGATCACCGCCGCCCTCAAGGCGTCCGGGGCTGCCCGGGTGCTCGATCTCGGCTGCGGTCAGGGCCAGTTGGTGCAGGCGCTGCTCAAGGACCCGGCGTTCACGGAGATCGTGGGACTGGACGTGTCGATGCGCGCGCTCACCATCGCCTCCCGCCGGCTGAAGCTGGACCGCATGGGGGAGCGGCAGGCCGCGCGCGTCAAGCTCCTCCAGGGCTCGCTCGCCTACACCGACCACCGGCTCAAGGGGTACGACGCCGCCGTGCTCAGCGAGGTGATCGAGCACCTCGACCTGCCCCGGCTGCCCGCCCTGGAGTACGCCGTGTTCGGCGCGGCACGGCCCAGGACCGTCCTGGTGACGACCCCGAACGTCGAGTACAACGTGCGCTGGGAGAGCCTCCCGGCCGGCCACGTCCGGCACGGCGACCACCGCTTCGAGTGGACCCGCGCGGAGTTCCGGGCCTGGGCGGAGGCGGTGGCCGAACGGCACGGATATGAGGCCGAGTTCATACCCGTCGGCCCGGACGACCCGGAGGTGGGACCGCCCACCCAGATGGCCGTGTTCACCCAGACCACCCCGAAGGAGGCGAAGGCGGCATGACCGACGTACGCGAGGGGCGCGTCCTGCCCGTCACCGACCTCTCCCTGGTGGTCCTCGTCGGCGCCTCCGGCTCCGGCAAGTCCACGTTCGCCCGCAGGCACTTCAAGCCGACCGAGATCATCTCGTCCGACTTCTGCCGCGGTCTCGTCTCGGACGACGAGAACGACCAGAGCGCCACCAAGGACGCCTTCGACGTCCTGCACTACATCGCCGGCAAGCGTCTCGCGGCAGGCCGCCGCACCGTCGTGGACGCGACCAGCGTGCAGTCGGACGCGCGCCGCCAGTTGATCGACCTGGCCCGGCAGTACGACGTCCTGCCGATAGCCATCGTGCTCGACGTGCCCGAGAACGTGTGCGCCGAGCGCAACGCGGCCCGCACCGACCGCGCGGACATGCCCCGCCGGGTCATCCAGCGCCACATCCGTGAACTCCGCCGCTCCCTCAGGCACCTGGAGCGCGAGGGCTTCCGCAAGGTGCACGTCCTGCGGGGTGTGGAGGACGTCGAGCACGCCACGGTCGTCACCGAGAAGCGCTTCAACGACCTGACCCACCTCACCGGCCCCTTCGACATCATCGGCGACATCCACGGCTGCTCCGCCGAACTGGAGTCGCTGCTCGTCAAGCTGGGCTACTCCGACGGGGTCCACCCCGAGGGCCGGACCGCCGTCTTCGTCGGCGACCTGGTCGACCGCGGCCCCGACAGCCCGGGCGTGCTGCGCCGCGTGATGGCGATGGTGAAGTCGGGCAACGCCCTGTGCGTGCCGGGCAACCACGAGAACAAGTACGGCCGGTACCTGCGCGGCCGCAAGGTCCAGCACACCCACGGACTCGCCGAGACCATCGAGCAGATGGCGGGCGAGAGCGAGGAGTTCGCCGCCGAGGTACGGGAGTTCATCGACGGCCTCGTCAGCCACTACGTCCTCGACGGCGGCCGGCTGGTCGTCTGCCATGCCGGGCTGCCCGAGAGGTACCACGGCCGCACCTCCGGCCGGGTCCGCAGCCACGCCCTGTACGGCGACACGACCGGGGAGACCGACGAGTTCGGCCTGCCGGTGCGCTACCCGTGGGCGGAGGAGTACCGCGGCCGGGCGGCCGTCGTCTACGGCCACACCCCGGTCCCGGAGGCCACCTGGCTCAACAACACCATCTGTCTGGACACCGGCGCCGTCTTCGGCGGCAAGCTCACCGCGCTGCGCTGGCCGGAGCGCGAGCTGGTCGACGTACCGGCCGAGCGGGTCTGGTACGAGCCGGCCAAGCCGCTGCGCGCCGAGGCCCCCGGCGGACGGGACGGCCGTCCGCTGGACCTGGCGGACGTGCACGGCCGCCGGGTCGTGGAGACCCGGCACCAGGGCCGGATCTCGATCCGCGAGGAGAACGCGGCGGCGGCCCTGGAGGTCATGAGCCGCTTCGCGGTGGACCCGCGGCTGCTGCCGTACCTCCCGCCGACCATGGCCCCGACGGCCACGAGTCACGTCGACGGCTACCTGGAGCACCCGGCCGAGGCGTTCGCCCAGTACGCGGCGGACGGTGTCGCGCGGGTCGTGTGCGAGGAGAAGCACATGGGCTCGCGGGCGGTGGCCCTGGTGTGCCGGGACGCGGAGACGGCCCGCAAGCGCTTCGGCGTGGACGGGCCCACGGGCTCCCTCTACACCCGCACCGGCCGCCCGTTCCTCGACGACGACTCCCTCACCGAGGAGATCCTCGACCGGCTCCGCACGGCGATCGACGAGGCCGGACTCTGGGACCACCTGGCTGCATCCAATAGCGCCTCCGGCGCGGGGGACTGGCTGCTGTTCGACGCCGAGCTGATGCCCTGGTCGCTGAAGGCGTCCGGGCTGCTGCGGTCGCAGTACGCCGCCGTGGGCGCCGCGTCCGGCGCGGTCTTCCCGGGCGCGCTGGCCGCGCTGGAGGGCGCGGCGGCACGGGGCGTCGACGTGATCGGACTGCTGTCCCGCACCCGCGAACGGTCCGCCGACGCCGCCGCGTTCACCGAGGCGTACCGCCGCTACTGCTGGACCACGGACGGCCTGGACGGCGTCCGCCTGGCACCGTTCCAGATCCTCGCGGTCCAGGGCCGCAGCCTGGCCGCCCTGCCGCACGACGAGCAGCTCGCCCTGCTCGACCGGCTCGTCGAGCACGACGGCAGCGGCCTGCTCCAGACCACACGGCGGCTCTACGTCGACACGGGCGACCCGGAGTCCGTCCGGGCCGGTGTCGACTGGTGGCTGGAGATGACCGGCCGCGGCGGCGAGGGCATGGTCGTCAAGCCGGTCGGCGCACTCGTCCGCGACGCACAGGGCCGCCTGGTGCAGCCCGGCATCAAGTGCCGCGGCCGCGAGTACCTGCGGATCATCTACGGCCCCGAGTACACGCGCCCGGAGAACCTGGCCCGCCTGCGCTCCCGGTTCCTCAACCACAAGCGCTCCTTGGCGATCCGCGAGTACGCGCTCGGTCTGGAGGCCCTGGACCGGCTGGCCGAGGGCGAGCCGCTGTGGCGGGTGCACGAGGCGGTGTTCGGGGTGCTGGCCCTGGAGTCGGAGCCGGTCGACCCGCGGCTGTGACCCCGTGCGGCGGCGTCCGGCCGGCTCGCGCCACCCCGGCGCGATCCGGCCGGACGCCGTGGTCCCGGTCCCAACCGTCCCTGGTGAACCGTGGGTTGCCGTGCTAACTTCGCTGGTCGGTCTAGGCAGGTGAACCGACTCAGGGGGAAAGTCGGTGCAGACAGGTGCGACGCCCGGCGAGTCCGGCGAACCCGGACGTCAGCCGGATTTCGAGCTGCTGTTACAGCTCACCGACGTCCTCTGCGAGCTGGGCTGCGTGGAGGACGCGCCGAGCCGGGTGCAGTTCGCCAGTCTGCTCGCAGGCCAGCTCCGCCGGCCGGTCGACCTGCGCGGCGTGCGGCTCCGTGAGGACGTGGTGAGCCTGGTGACCGCCGCGTTGAGCGTGCCGGGCGGCGAGCACGTACTGGTCGGGGTGGTCCGCATCCTCGAAGGCGCCCCGGCCGGAGACGAACTCGAACGGCTGATCGCTCCTGCCCCCGCCCTGATCGGGCCGCTGTCCAGAGAGGACGAGAAGAGCGCCCGCGTCGCCCTATCCCGCGGCGACCTGCCCGCCGCACGCTTACGGGACGGGCTGGCCGAGGAACTCGCCGGCCTCGACCTGCCCGACGGACTCACCCCCGAGCAGCTCTTCACGCACCTCCTCGAATGGAACGTGCAGGAGGACGGCCTGCCGCCCGCCGTCCTCCTCCTCGATCACGCGGCCCGCCTCGCCCGGACCGTCGACCACCGCCACGCGCTGACCGCATGGGTCGACGACTGGGCCGTACGCGCGCGCCTGATCGCCGAAGTGGCGAGACGCCGGGACAGACGCGCCGCGGTGATGTGGTCGCCCGACATCCCCCGCACCCTCGTCGTCGCCGTCGAGCCGGCCCGGGACGGCAGCACCGACGTGACCGTGCGGACCTGGACGAACGCCACCCCCGGCCGCTGGGACCCCCGCCCCGGCGAACCGGACACGATCCCCCTGGACGACCTCGGCCGAGCGGTCGACAAGGCGCTCCGGCGCGGCACCCAGCTCTGGCTGGTGCCCCGCGAACCGGACGCGGGCGGACTCAAGGAGCCGCCTGCGTACATAGAGTTCCTCCTTCCGTACGATCTGATGAACCACGATGTGGCCGGGTTGACGTTCGCCATCGGCGACGGTGAGCCCACTCCGCTCGGCCTGCGGTACGGAGTGCATCTACGCAGCCTGGAACGCATGCGTACGGACAACGCCGTGGTCCGGCAGCAGTGGCAGCGGCGCTGGGCGGCTCTGAAGCAGCACGGGATCACGGTGCACGCCTGGAGAGAAGCGGACGCCCGGCGGCTGCGCGCGTGGCAGATCGCTCTCGCGGGGGAAACAAGAAGTACGGCAGTGCTGTTGGACGCGCCGAGCGGGGCGTCCGCCCTGGAGGCACTCAAAGCGGCGATCGCGGAGGGGATCGGGCTGGCCGTCTGGGACCGCAGAGGCGTGTTCATAGAGGAGAGGCGCGAGGTGGTGACCGCGGTCTTCGCGGCCGTCACGATGCCCGTACAGCTTCCTTCCGTCATGCACCGCATGCGTCTGAACGCCGAGAGCGGCGCGGAGGACGCGGTCCAGTACCTGGCAAGGAACGTCGGCTTCCTTTGGGACGACCCCACGCGCGTCGTCGACGTCCAGACCACCGACCCCGGCGATCTCGCCAGCTGAGCTAGGAGGCTTCGGCATGAGCGCACAGGAACGGACGGCCGCAGACGACTGGCGGGTCTTCCACGCCACCGGACACCCGCAGGACGCCCCACCCGTGCTGCCGGACCCGCCGCCCTRGCGGAGGTTCCGCGGCGG
>NZ_NGFN01000301.1 GCF_002148965.1 Streptomyces swartbergensis
CTGGAAGGCTTGGAGGGTTCCCGGGAAGGGCCGCTACTCGGCGGCGAACACCTGCTCGGCCTCCACGAACACCTCGGGAACGCCGTTGTCGGCCACGACCCGCGACAGCAGTACGGCCAGCCGCTCCCGTTCGGCACTGTTGAGCCCGGACGGCAGGGCCTCCATCCGGCGGCAGGTCTCGGCATAGAACTTCCCGGCGAGCGCGGCGCCTTCCTCCGTCAGCCCCACCCGCACGGCCCGGCCGTCGCGTGGGTCGGCCTCCCGCCGCACCAGTCCGCGCCGCACCGTCCGGTCCACCAGCCCGGTCAGGCTCGACTTCGCCAGCCCGAGCATCTCCCCGAGCTCGCCCATCCCGTACGGCTGCGGCATCAGCACGCACAGCAGCTTCCCCTGCTGCGGTGTCAGCCCGTACGCCCGGCTGGCCTCCGCGTACACACCGTCCACCAGGAACGCCGCCCGTACGAGCGCGGCGACCACCCCCACCTGCCCGGTTGCCCCTTTCCCCATCCGGTCAGGGTACCGACCGGTCAGTCCCGCGCGGGTCACTCCTCGTCGGGGGCGCTCTCGTCCGGGGCCCCGCCCTCGATGAGCCGTTCCGCGATGTCGTCGGCCCACTCCTGGGCCCAGCGGCGGAGTCCGGCGACGCCCGGGGCGTCGAGGCCGTGGGCGGTGAACGCGCTGTCGTCGAGCCAGTCCGTGCCGGTCAGCCGCGCCTGGAGGTCGGTGAGGTCGAAGGGCTCGGAGGCGTGGCGGCGGCCGAGTTCCTCCAGTTCGGGGTGGCTCCAGCGGGCCGAGGCGGCGTACACGTCGACCAGGTCGCGGGCGAGGCCGCGGTCGGCCAGGTCCCGCACGCGGGTGCCGACGAGGTCGTCGAGGGAGAGGGCCGGCCCGAGCCCGGTCAGCACGGGCGGGCGCCACAGCACCTCCTTGCGGAGGCCGACCTCGTACTCCGCACCGGTCGCCGCGTCGGTGACGAGGAACTGGGCGGACAGCGGATCGCTCTCCAGCGTCCGCACGAGCCAGCCGCGCGCCACGAGCCCCGTCCGGACGGTGTCGGCGATGCCGTCCATCCCGGCGGGGTGCTCGGTGACGACGTCCACGTCCGGTCCGGCCCGCCGCACCAGCCCGTGGGCCAGCACCGCGTACCCGCCCGCGAGGACGAGGGCGTACGCGTCACCCACCGCGAGCAGATCACCGATGAGCCGTTGGACGGGCTCGGGGACAGGGGGTGGTGCGGACATGTCCTTGATTATCGCCGGGTGGCTTCCCAGGGGCGCGGGCTGCATCGATGTGCGGCTCCGCCGCGTGGGCGCGACCAGCCCCCACGGCGCCGCACCGAACCACGGACGCTATGGCTTGCGGCCCACGCCGCAGTACGCATCCACACCGGCGGCGTTGACAACGGCGGGCTCCGGCCGCCACTCGGGCACCCGTACGACTCCGGGCTCCACCAACTCCAGCCCGTCGAAGAACCCGGCGATCTCGGCGACCTCACGGACGTAATACGGCACCGCCCCACTCGCGTTGTAGGCCTCCGACGCGGCGATCATGCCCTCACTCGTCGCGGTGCTGTCGCTGATCACCAGGTGGCTGCCGGCCGGCAACCCCGCCATCAGCCGCCGCACCAGCTCACGCGCCCGCTCGTAGTCGGCGACGTGCCCCAGCGTGTTGAGGATCATCAGGCCGACCGGCCGGGACAGGTCGAGCGTGCCCGCGGCGGCCTCCAGGACCGCCTCCGGGTCGTACAGGTCGGCGTCCAGATAGGCGGTTCGGCCCTCGGGTGTGCTGGTGAGCAGGGCGCTCGCGTGGGCCAGCACGATGGGGTCGTTGTCGACGTACACGATCCGGGAGTCCGGTGCCACGCGCTGGGCGACCTCGTGCGTGTTGTCGGCGGTCGGCAGCCCGGTGCCGACGTCCAGGAACTGCCGCACACCCTGCTCGACGGCCAGATACCGCACGGCCCGTCCCAGGAACCGACGGCTCGTGACCGCCACGTCGACCAGGCCCGGGAAGATCGACTTGATCTGGTCGCCGATCTCGCGGTCGACCTCGTAGTGGTCCTTGCCGCCGACGAAGTAGTTCCAGAAGCGGGCCGAGTGCGGCTTGGACGTGTCGATACGGTCACGCAGGCTGTCGTCGAGCACGGCAGGGCCTCCTTGGGGGGTGGGGAGAGGGGGACCGGTCCACCAACCTAGGTGAACTCCGCAGTCGGATACGGATGTTGTCCCACCCCGTCACCGGGCCAAAGACCTGGTCGCCGACCGGGAAGACGAGCGGTCCCTGACCGGCGCGCTCGGCCCGCGCGACGCGGGGTTTCGGCCACGCGGAAGCGAGCCGCCGCCCGTCACACCCCGCCGGAGGCGAAACCGCCCAGGCGCCGGCCGCCGGTCCCGCCGTCGTCCCCGTGCCGTCGCGTCGCCAGCCACACGCCGCGCCCCAGGGCCCACAGCACCAGCCCGGCGGCGACCGGCGTACCGAAGATGATCAGCAGCCCGGCACCGATGTTGGCCCCGACGACCCCCGCGGTCAGGATCCGCCAGCCCACACCGGCCATGAGCCCGACGACCACCAGCGGCCCGACCACCCCCCACCAGCGCCGGTCCATCGCGCCACGCCGCGCACCCCGCACGAGCATCGCGGCACCGACCCCCGCCAGCACCAGCGCGAGCCCGCCGACACCGGCGGCCACACCGTCCCCGATGTCCCACGGCTGATAGGCGTAGTCCAGCTCACTCGCCGGCAATCCGTCGTAGTTCTGCTGCCCCATCAGCCCCCAGGCGGCGACAGGCACCCCCGGGACGAGCGTGGCCCCGGCCGAAAGCATTCCCCGATTCTTCATACCGCCATGGTCACTCCGGCCTGGCGGGACCGTCATGAGCACGCGTACTCAAGTACGCCGACCTACTCGCGCCCCGGCGCGAGGGCTGCGGCAGGCAGCCCGAAGTGCTCGGCGATGACCCGCACGGTTTCCGTGCCGTCCGGGTTGAACTCCGGGTCGGTGTCGTAGCGGGTGGTGCGCCCGACGATCCCCACCTCCAGAAACCGCCGTACGAACAGGTCGGCCTGTGCCGCTTGACCGGCAATAGGAGCATCAACAGGCCGGAAAATCCCGCGCTGTCAGACCGGTCGCATAGGGTTTCCGGCATGGCACTCGCGGACATATCGCGCGTCGAGATCGAGAAGGCGATCGAGGAGTGTGACCGGCTCGGACGGGACGCCTTCCTGAAGAGCCACGGGTTCCGGCGTGCGCGCCGCTACCTGCTGGTGCACGGGGGCAGGCACTACGATTCCAAGGCGATCGTCGGGGCGGCACACGGTTTCCTGCCCGGTGAGCGGGCACTGTCCCCGGACGCGAAGGGCTTCTCCGGTGGCGCGGAGCACGCCGCCCGCCTCCTGAAACGCCTCGGCTTCGACGTCGTCGAGGAGCCCGGGGCGGGCGACCCGCCCCATGACGAGCTGATCTCCCGGATCACCCACCTGAAGGTGAACCGTTCCGCAAACGGCCGCGCCCTCTACAAACCGATCGCGCTGCTGTGGGCCATGGGACGCGCCCTCCGCGGCGAGCCCCGGCTCCTTCCCTGGCCGGAGACCGAGGAAGCGCTCAAGGATCTGTTGCGGAGACACGGAGTGAGGGGCGAGCGCCTGCGCCCCGACTACCCGGTCGCGTCTCTCCACCGCGACGACATCTGGGAGTTGCGGGACTGCCCGCGCCCGGTACCCACCGCACACGGCGACGCCCAGCTGAAGCGATGGTTCGCCACGCACCAGCCGCTCGGCGGCCTCGCCGAGCCCGTGTACGACCGGTTCCGGCACTCCGCGGTGACCCGCCTCGCCGTCCTCGACGAACTCCTCGGCACGTTCTTCGAGGACCTCGACCCCGCCCCGCTCCTCGCCGACGTCGGTCTGGACGACGTCGAGTCGGCCGAACCGCACACCCCGCCGGATCGCGCACCGGAACAGTGGCTCATCACCGCCGCCGAGTACGAACGCGGTTGCAGGCTCGTCGAGGAACAGGAATCGAAGACCCACGGCCGCCGTGTCTCCCGGACCACCCACAGACCGGTCCGCTCCCGGGCCGCCCGCTATCTGGTTCTGAGCCGCAGCCAGGGCCGCTGCGAGAACCCCGGCTGCACGGGCCAGCCGGCCGATGTCACCGACCGCGACCACCCCCTCCTCGAGGTCGACCACGTCGTCGACCTGGCCCTGGGAGGCCGCGACCACCCCAGCCAGATGGTGGCCCTCTGCCCCAACTGCCATGCGGTGAAGACCCGGGGGCGTACCCGGGAGACGCTGCGCGAGACTCTGCTCAAGGTGGCGATGGAGCGGCACGCCACCGGCGGTGGAGGCGGAACCGCTCCTCCCGGGCCGTCGCTGTAGAACACGGGCCGGCGCGACGGCACTTGTCGCCGCCGCGCCGGAAGTGCGCTCGGTTGTACGGGTGTTCCCCGCGGTGTCCCCGCTGATCCCTCCTCAGCCGGGAGCCACCGCACGCCCCGTCTGTGGGGAGATCATCCCCGCGCACAGGCCCCGGGCCGCCAGCCCCTGGGCGATGCGGGGGATCGCTGCAAGGGTGTTGGCCGACCAGTCGTGCATGAGGATGACCTGGCCGTTGGTGAGGCGGCCGGCGGCCTGGACGATCGCGTCGGTGCTCGCGCCGTTCCAGTCCTGTGAGTCGACGTGCCACATGATCTCGGTGAGGCCCTGGCGGGCCGCGACCGACTTGACCGTCGCGTTCGTCTCGCCGTACGGCGGGCGGAACAGTTTCGGTGTGCCGCCTCCCGCGTTCGCGATGGCCTGCTGGGTCCGGGAGATCTCGGAGTCGATCTGTGCCTGGTTCAGGCGGGTCAGGTGCGGGTGGGTGTAGCTGTGGTTGCCGATCCACATGCCGGCGGACACCTGGGCCCGGACCAGGGACGGGTTGGCGGCGGCGTACTGGCCCTGGTTGAACATCGTGGCCCGTAGCCCGTTCCGGCGGAGTGCGTTGAGCAGTCCGGTCGTGTTGCCGGACGGGCCGTCGTCGAAGGTGAGTCCGACGTATCCGTCGCAGGCGGCGGCCTGGGACGGGTTGGCGGCGGTGAGGGTGGTGGTCGCGGCCGTCGCGAGGACGGCCAGCGTCGTGAGCAGTGCGCGTGCGCGTGGCCCGGCCCTCATCGTCACGGTCCCGTGTGCACGGTGATGTTGGAGCTGCCGCTGCTCTGGTAACCCTCGGTCGCCATGATCATGTAGTACTTGAAGTTGCCCATGGGCATGCCCGCGCGGGCCCAGGCGTCGAAGTGGTTGCCGGCCGTGATGGTGCCGCCCGTCCTCTTGGACTGCCGGACGCTCCAGTACTGGTCGAAGGTCCGTACGCCCTCGACGGAGGGGGCGTTGTACCGCGTGGTCTTGTAGATGTCGTACGTACCGCCGTCGCTGGTGACGGTGCCCTTGTACTGGCCCGTGGGCCGGTACGTGCCCCAGTTGTCGACGATGTAGTACTCGACCAGCGGGTTCGCCGTCCAGCCGTAGAGGGTCAGGTAGGCGTTGCCGGACGGGTTGAACGTGCCGGAGTAGGTCACGCTGCGGCGGGCGCCGGTGCTCCAGCCCTTGCCCGCGACGAAGTTGCCGGTGTTGCGCCATGAGGTGCTGTAACGGCCGCCTGCGGACAGGGTCATGGAGACCGTGCCCGGGGCGTCGGTCCAGAACGAGTAGAAGTAGCCGTTGTCGGTACCGGTCCTGTTCGAGGTGACGACCGTGTCGGCGTGGGCGGTGCCCGGCAGGGCGATGGTCGCCGCCGCCAGCAGGAACATGGTGCAGGCGCTCCTGACGAGCAGCCGCAAGCGGCTTGATGACTTCTTCATGGGGTGCTTCCTCCTCGTCCTCGTGGGGTTGGTCGATGGGGAGGCTGTGTCATCGGGAGTGTTGGCCTGGCCCTGTCAACTGTCAATAGTTTCGGTGATGGTTTCGAATGATTCGTATGCGGGAGTGGTTCGGTGACAGCCGACTTCCGCAGTTCGTGAGGGGGTTGTGGGTGGGCTGCGGTGAGGGTGTTCGGGTCTCGCTGCCCTTCCTGTGCGGATGGAAATCTTCCGGTACTCGAATGTTTCGAATCGTTTCCGGATCACATCCGCACGCCGGTGTGTACGAACAGTGCGGCCAGCATGTGAGGGCCTCTGTTTGGGCCTCTGTTTGGCGAAGGCGGGATGTCGTCGCAGAGCGGCTGCATAGGATCGCCGGCATGGCATTGCGACCTGTTCAGGTGAACATAAAGGCTCTTGACGACTCGGCGGTGGGCCGGTTCTGGGCGGAGGCGCTCGGCTGGGGTGTTTCCAGCGAGGGACCCGGGGTGACCAACGTGGAACCCGGCGGCGGCTTCGTCTGGCCGGACCCGGTCGCCGTCTGCATCGACGTCGTCGCCGTCCCGGAACCCAAGCCCGCGACGAAGAACCGTGTGCACCTCGATCTCGCCACCACTTCTGCGGCCCATCAGGCGGAGCTGGTCGCGCGCCTGAAGACTCTCGGTGCGACATCCGCCGACGTGGGCCAGGACAACGTGCCGTGGACGGTCCTCGCCGACCCGGAGGGCAACGAGTTCTGCGTGCTGGAGCACCGGGAGATCTACCGGGACACCGGGCCGATCGCCCGGGTGGTGGTCGACTGCGTGGATCCGCGGGCCATGGCCCGGTTCTGGGGCGAGGCGACGGACTGGACCCTGCATGAGGTGACTGACGATCACGCGGTGTTGCGCTCCGCCAAGGGCGTCGGCCCGTATCTCGAGTTCCTCCGCATGCCCGGCGGGAAGACCGTGCCGGACCGCGTTCACATCGACCTGCTGCCGTACCCCGGTGACGACCAGGAGGCGGAGGTGTCCCGGCTGCGTGCCCTCGGCGCCACCGACCTCGACCTCGGCCAGGGCGACGTCCCGTGGAGGTGCCTGTCCGACCCGGAGGGCCACGAGTTCTGCGTCCTCGGCTCGTCCTGAGGGGGAGTTTCGACGACACCTGACACTACGGGGAGTACCGGAGGGATCGGCGCGGGGCGAAGGCAGGGGGATGGCGAGGCCGCCTACGAGATCCGTAGACGGCCTGTCCCCTGGTGTCCCGACCTGGGGAATGGTGCCTTGAAGGCCTTCACGCCACAGCCCCGGACGCGGGCGAGGCGGCGAGTCAGGGCCGGGCGGCGAGGGCCTCGACCTCGAACAGCACGTCAGGCGTTGCCAGGCTCGCCACACCGATGAGGGTCTGCGTGGGCGGTTTGTCACCCCAGCCCTCCTGCACGGCCCCGGCGATGGGTCCCAGCTTGCTGACGTCATGGTTCACCACATACGTCCTGAGCTGGACGACGTTGCTGAGGTCAAGCCCATGGGCGGCAAGGGCGACGCCGATGTTGCGGAACGTCTGCTTCACCTGCTCGGAGAAGTCGGCAGAGGACCGCCCCGTCCGGGCCTGATCCGTACTGGCCCGACACCAGCACCAATTCCGTACCCGCGGGGACGGTGGCGGTGTGGCTGTAACCGAACGGGACCGGGTCGTGTAAACCGTCTGGATTGACAAGGGCGTGTGTCATGCAAGTCACCTCTCGTGTGCAGCGGGCCTTTGTTGATGCTGGTAAGCCTCCCAACGAATCACGACATCGCATGTCATGTATTCCAGTAGGGTTTTCGTATGCGCGCCGACCGGTTGGTATCGCTGGTGCTGCTGCTCCGGCAGCACGGTCGGCTGTCCGCGGCCGCGCTGGCCCGCGAGCTGGAGGTGTCCACCCGCACCGTGCTGCGCGACATCGAGGCGCTGTCCGCAGCCGGTGTCCCGGTCTACGCCGAACGCGGCCGGCACGGCGGTTTCGAGTTGCTGCCCGGTTTCCGTACCGAACTCACCGGACTGAACCACGACGAGGCACTCGCCCTGCTGGTCGCCGGATCACGGCGTGGCGCGCAGGCGTTCGGCCTCGGCTCGGCGCTCGCTTCGGCCATGCTCAAGGTGGTCGACGCACTCCCCGAGAGCCATCGGGCCACCGCGGCCGGCGCGGCCCAGCGAGTGCTCATCGACCCGGAGACCGACCTCCTCGCGCGCCGACTGGTCGCCGAGGAGGTGCCCGACGCCATAGTGACCGAGGTCCGGCGCGCGGTGTTCGCCGGGCACAAGCTGCGCATCCACTACGCGGCTGCGGACCAGACCCCGAGGTGGCGCACGGTGGACCCGATCGGCCTGGTCACCGTTCGAGACCAGGGCTACTTGCTGGCCACGCGGTCCGGCGCGGACCGCACCTACCGCCTGTCGCGCATCCGGGCCGCGGAAGAACTCACCGAACCGGCAGAGCGACCGGACCGGGTCGACCTGGACCGGGCCTGGCAGGAACGCAGCACGCGGTTCCGGACCGGCGGCGACCAAGTCACCGTGCTGGTACGGGTGGACCCTGCGCGGCGGCACGACCTGGTGGACACCGCGCTGGCCGTCCGCGCCGAAGAAACCGACGCGGACGGCTGGTTGCGGCTGGAGGTGACCTTCCAGGATCCGAGACACGCAGAATGGGCCCTGTGGCACCTCGCCACGAACGCGGAGGCCCTGGCCCCGCAGTGGTTGCGCGACTCCCTGCGCGAGCGCGCCGCCGCGATCGCCACCTGCTACGGAGGGCCACCCCGAGAGTAATCGGCCGAGCCCGCCGACTTCGGCCTCACCCGGCAGTGATGGTGAACTCCATCCACTCGATGCCGGGGACACGGAAACTGGCTCCGGTGTTGGAGGACGCGATGCCCTCGAACTCATTCCGTAAACGGAGGGGAGAGACGAACCGCAGCTCGGCCAGCTCCCGGAACTTCCAGTACCGCTCGTAACTTTCGATCTCGATAGCGTGCGGCCACAGCTCTCCGATGCGGCCGACCACTCGCTCGGCGCCGCGATGGTCGGTCACGTGGGCATAGCAGCGCCAACGGATCACCTCGAACATGCCGACACTGTAGGGCTCTTGCTGCACTCTGCCGTGGCTCTTGAGGTGAGGCAGGGTGATCAATTGGCGGGAGGAGGCACTTGCGGATCCTGCTGGCACGGCACGGCACGGCGCGGACCGGCTGTGGCACGGGCTTAGCTCGTCAGTCGACGGTCGTGCGAGCGCGGAGCATGCGGACCACGCCGGTCGACGAGGAGTTCCTGGTCGGCGCTACTCGTACGGTGCTGGAATCGCCGCACGACTCGGGATCCGCGTCCTCGTGGTCGGCGGCGCCGGCGCATTGCGCAGCCCCGGAGACCACGATCGCCTGGTCGCCGACGACTCGGCGCACGTGCCCGCCGAGATCAAGGCCGTCGCCTCAGCGTGAACTGGTCGGGATCGTCCGACGGCAGGCCATCGCAACCCCTACGCCTCGTTCACCCGCGTCGCCCAGTCCGCCGGCCTTCGTGCGACCGGCTGCACGATGTCCGGCACGACACCGCCACTCTCCTCACGGTGCCCGGAGTCGCGCCCCGCGTCGTGATGGAGACCCTCGGGCACTCGCAGATCGGCATCACGGTGGACGTGCACACGCACGTCGCACGGGACACGCGTATCCGTCCGCGTCCGGCTCCTCAGGGATGCGCACCGTGCGATGAGGGGCGCCGCCCCAAGCCGCCCCAAGCCGCGCCATGCCGTGCCGTGGTCCGGGCGCGAGGCGTCCGGCGTTCGCGATCCCGTCCCGTGGGCGGTAGCAGACAGGGGCGGGTCACACGGACCGCGGCGCTGCCGGATCTGTCGCCGTCATAACGGTGCCCTCATTTCGTGGCTTCGACCCGGACCAGCGTGCAAGGAGGGACCGTCAGCGGGGTCGATCGTCCAGGATGTCGCACGGAGTTCGATACTTCGTTCAACGACCGAAAGGTATGGCCATGCCTGCCGAGCGTCAATATCTCTGCCGAAGAAGGCGCCTTCCCGCCGGGCGACCGGCAGGCCGTCAGCCTCGCCCGCTGCCCTGCGTTACCCAAACGTGATGCCCTGCTTCTCGCGCAACCTCTTGACCAGGGGGGACGGTGGGCGCTCATATGACCTCCGCATCACCGACCACTTGAGGGAGGTACGGCCGTGGCACATCCGGCGCACAGCAGCACCTCCCTGGCGGGTCGCGACCCACGATTAGACGGCTTGCCGTTGCGGAAGCCGGGCGAGGTGAGCGCCCGTACTCCGCACGGCGCCGCCGGAGTTCGGGTGCGCGTCCCGGAGCCGTAGTTCTCGGCACCGCTGAGTGCGGTCCGCCAGGACCTGTTCGCGGTGGCGGAACGGAGTCGCGCCCTGCTCCTGGAGGCATCGAGGAGTGGGACGAGGGCGCGGCCCGACCGGAAGACCTCCGGTCGTCATCGAGCCCGGACTCATCGCCCGCATCGGCGACTCATCGCCCGCGTCGGCCGGGCGACGCCGGCGCCACGACCATGTCGCCGGCCCTTCCCTGATC
>NZ_NGFN01000302.1 GCF_002148965.1 Streptomyces swartbergensis
GCCCCAGGCCCCCGAGGGCTTCACCCGCATGGCATCGGGCACCCACTTCGGCAAGATCGTCTTCACCCTCTGACCGAGGACCCACACGCAGGAGCAGTCTCTTGGCCGCCACAGCCGGGAGACGCCGGCTCGCGGTGAGTGAGTTCCGAACCGCCTTCCGGCCCGAGGCGCAGGCCGAACTGCGCAAGATTCCACGCGATATGGCGCTCCGCATCCTGGCCAAGCTGACCCAGCTTGAGAGCGATCCGCTCGGCTTCAACACCACAGCACTGTTTCCGCAGCTCAGAGCGCTGTCTTGAGCATTCCGCTTCAACGTGTGACCAGCTCGTTACCGCTTGCTCGTTTCTCGACGTGGTTTTCCAACACCCATCCAGCACGGTCGGGATTCATCCAGCACATCCAGCACACCGACCGCGACGATGGGACGCTCATCCGACTGCAGCAACCACGCGCGTTGTGTACACATGAGACACTGAGTACGCTTGAGCGCATGACGCAGCCACTGCCCATAGAGTCCATCCGCGACGTCCGCGCCCACCTGGCGGAAGTCGTCGAGCGCGCGGACCGCGACGACGTGCCCACGGTGATCACGCGCCGAGGCAAGGAAGTCGCCGCCGTCGTCTCCATCGAGGTGCTGCGCAAGTACCAGGAATGGGAAGAGCGCGAGATCAACCGGATCATCGACGAGCGCATGGCCAATCCGGCACCCGGCATCCCGATCGAGGACATCATGAGGGAGACGCTGGCGCGCGGTGAGTGAGTACCGAACCGTCTTCCGCCCCGAGGCTCAGGCCGAACTTCGGAAGATCCCTCGCGACATGGCCCTGCGCATCCTGGCCAAGCTGACCGAGCTGGAGAGCGATCCCCTCGGCTTCAACACCACCGCGCTCGTGTCACAGCCGGAACGCCGCCGACTGCGAGTCGGCGACTACCGAGTCGTCTACGCGATCGACAACGGAGAGCTGGTGGTGTGGGTCGTACACGTCGGGCATCGCTCCACCGTCTACGACACCTGATCCCGGCTGATCCGGCGTCAGAATATCCAGCACCCATCCAGCACGGGATCGACGAAGGGGCCGGGCTCCTGAGAGCCCGGCCCCTTCTGAACTGCACGTTTGCCTGGTCAGCGACGTGGTGTTATTTCATCCGCTCACACGTTGAAGCGGAACTCCACGACATCCCCGTCCTGCATCACATAGTCCTTGCCCTCCATGCGCGCCTTGCCCTTCGCGCGGGCCTCCGCCACCGAACCCGTCTCCATCAGGTCGTCGAAGGAGATGACCTCCGCCTTGATGAAGCCCTTCTGGAAGTCGGTGTGGATGACGCCGGCGGCCTCGGGGGCCGTGGCGCCCTTCTTGATGGTCCAGGCGCGGGATTCCTTGGGGCCGGCCGTGAGGTAGGTCTGGAGGCCGAGGGTGCGGAAGCCGACGTGGGCGAGCGTGGCGAGGCCGGGCTCCTCCTGGCCGACGGACTGGAGGAGTTCGAGGGCCTCGTCATCGTCGAGCTCGGCGAGGTCCGCCTCCAGCTTGGCGTTGAGGAAGATCGCCTCGGCGGGGGCGACCAGGGCGCGCTGCTCGTTCTTGAAGTCCTCGTCGACCAGCTCGTCCTCGTCGACGTTGAAGACGTACAGGAAGGGCTTGGTCGTGAGCAGGTGCAGGTCGTGCAGGAGCTCGGCGCGCTCGCTGCCCTGCACGATGCCGTGCGCGAAGAGCGTGTCGCCCTTCTCCAGGATCTCCTTGGCCTCCTCGACGGCCTTGACCTTGGCCTGGATGTCCTTCTTGATCCGCGACTCCTTCTGGAGACGCGGCAGGACCTTCTCGATGGTCTGGAGGTCCGCGAGGATCAGCTCGGTGTTGATCGTCTCGATGTCGTCCTTGGGCGAGACCTTGCCGTCGACGTGCACGACGTTCTCGTCCTTGAAAGCGCGGATGACCTGGCAGATCGCGTCGGACTCGCGGATGTTCGCGAGGAACTTGTTGCCCAGGCCCTCGCCCTCGGACGCGCCGCGCACGATGCCCGCGATGTCGACGAAGTCGACCGTGGCCGGGAGGATCCGCTCCGACTTGAAGATCTCGGCCAGCTTGCCGAGCCGCGGGTCGGGGACGCCGACGACGCCCACGTTCGGCTCGATGGTGGCGAACGGGTAGTTGGCCGCCAGCACGTCGTTCTTGGTCAGGGCGTTGAACAGGGTCGACTTGCCGACATTCGGCAGACCGACGATTCCGATCGTGAGCGACACGTTGCGACTTCCCGTGAGTGGAGAGGGCCAGAGGGCCAGAGGACCGGCCGATCCACCAGTCTACGGCGTACCCGAAACCGCCCCGGCGGCGTATCGAACGCTTGGCCAAGCCTCGATCCACGGCGTGTCTGAAGGGCTATTCGGCATATTGAACGACCTAAGTTGGTGCAGTGGAGCAATACAGGACGCGACCTGCCCAGTACGGACCGCGACGTGACCGGCCGAGATCGTCCCTGCCGCCGCAGGCGGGACGAGGAGCGGGCGGCGGGGCGGTGCGAGCGGTCCGGCAGCCGGGGCCCCAGCGCCGCCCGGCGGCCGTACGGCGGCCTCCCCCTGCGCCGGCACCCGCCGCGGCGAGGATGCCGAACCCCCGGCTGACCGGACTGGGCAGCGGTTTGTTCTGCGCGCTGGTGATGTTCCTGATCGGCGGGCTCTGCGCGGTGCTGTTCGGGGCGTCGCTGACGGCGTACGGGGTGCTGTTCCTGCCGGTGTGCGTGCTGACCGCCGTCTGGGTCCGCCGCGCGGACCTGATGATCGCGCCCGTCGTCGTGCCGATCGCCTTCGCCGTGGGACTGCTGCCGGTGGCGGACGGCGACGGCGGGACCGGCGGCAAGCTGATGGGGCTGGTGACGGCGCTCGCCACGCAGGCCGGGTGGCTGTACGGCGGCACGCTCATCGCCGGGCTGATCGTGATCGCCCGGCGGATCCGGCTGGTGCACCGGCGGCGGTCGGCGGCCGGGGCGCGTCCGTCCGTATGACAGCCGGGGCTTGCCCGTCGGTGTGACGCCTCAGCTCCGGTGTGCCGACGCCCCAGCTCTAATGCCCTGCCGCCCGCATCGCCGCCCCCACGATCCCCGCGTTGTTCTGCAACTGCGCCGGGACGATCTCCGCCTTGATGCCCTCGATGTGGGGCAGGAACTTCTGTGACTTGCGGCTGACGCCGCCGCCGACGATGAACAGCTCCGGCGAGAACAGCATCTCGACGTGGGCGAGGTACGGGCGCACGCGGTGCACCGCCCAGTGCTCCCACGTCATGTCGTGGTCCTCGCGGGCCTTGCTGGAGGCCCGCTTCTCCGCGTCGTGCCCGTCGAGCTCCAGGTGGCCCAGCTCGGTGTTGGGGACCAGGACGCCGTCGACGAAGACCGCGCTGCCGATGCCCGTGCCGAACGTGAGCACGATCACCGTGCCGCGGCGGCCGCGGCCGGCGCCGAAGTTCATCTCGGCGACGCCCGCCGCGTCCGCGTCGTTCACCACCGTCACCGGCAGCCCGCCCAGCCGCTCGCCGAGCAGCACGCGCGCGTCGGTGTCGATCCAGCTGTCGTCGACGTTGGCCGCCGTCCGGATCGTGGCTCCGTCGGTGACCACGCCCGGGAACGTGACCCCGACCGGGCCCGTCCAGCCGAAGTGGTCGACGACCTGCTTGACGCCGTCGGCCACCCCGTCGGGCGTGGCCGGGTGCGGCGTGAGGACCTTGTGGCGCTCCTGCGCCAGGTCGCCCTTGTCCAGGTCCACCGGGGCACCCTTGATCCCGGAACCGCCGATGTCCACACCGAAGATCTGCATGGCCCTACGTTACGACGAGGGACTGACGGTCACCGGCCGGACGGCGATCCCCGCCCAGCGGCTCCCCGATCACTCCCCGGAATCCTCACCGGTTCCGGCGCCACGGCGCTCGGCGACCAGCGCCGTCGCCTCCTCGCGCAGGTCGCGGCGCAGCTCCTTGGGCAGCGAGAAGGTGATGGACTCCTCCGCCGCCTTGACGATCTCGACGTCCTCGAAGCCGCGCTGGGAGAGCCACTCCAGGACCTGCTCGACCAGGACCTCCGGGACGGAGGCGCCCGAGGTGACGCCGACCGTGGAGACACCCTCCAGCCAGGCCTCGTCGATCTCGTCGGCGAAGTCCACCAGGTACGCCGCGCGCGCTCCCGCGATCTTGGCGACCTCCACGAGCCGCTTGGAGTTGGAGGAGTTGCGGGAGCCGACCACGATGACCAGGTCCGACTCGGCGCCCATCTGCTTCACGGCCAGCTGGCGGTTCTGCGTGGCGTAGCAGATGTCGTCGCTGGGCGGCGAGATGAGCTGCGGGAACTTCTCCTTCAGGGCGTCGACGGTCTCCATGGTCTCGTCGACGGACAGGGTGGTCTGGGAGAGCCAGACGACCTTGGACGGGTCGCGGACCTCGACCTTCTGCACATCGCCCGGCCCGTCGACGAGCTGGATGTGGTCGGGTGCCTCTCCGGAGGTGCCGATGACCTCCTCGTGTCCCTCGTGGCCGATCAGGAGGATGTCGTAGTCCTCGTTCGCGAAGCGGACGGCTTCCTTGTGGACCTTGGTGACGAGCGGGCAGGTGGCGTCGATGGTGGCGAGGCGGCCGCGCTCGGCCTCCTCGTGGACGACCGGGGCCACGCCGTGCGCGGAGAACATGACGATGTTCCCCGGGGGCACCTCCTCCGTCTGCTCGACGAAGATCGCACCCTTCTTCTCCAGGGTCTGCACGACGTACTTGTTGTGGACGATCTCGTGCCGGACGTAGACCGGAGCGCCGTACTGCTCCAGGGCTTTCTCGACGGCGATCACGGCGCGGTCCACACCCGCGCAGTAGCCACGGGGGGCGGCGAGCAGGACACGGCGGCCAGGCGAAGCAGACATGCGTCCCATCGTAAGGCCGCGTTCGCCGGGTCGAAGATCGCATCCGTGTGGAGTCCCCGGGGAGACTGACAGGGCACGATGTGAGTGAGGGGCGCGAAGGCGGAACGCCGGCAAGCAGGGGGTCGCGCCGTTGGGTGCCTGTGCTGTGCCGGGTGCGGGCCCGTCGTGGCTGGTCGCGCAGTGCCCCGCGCCCCTGGGTCGGCTCAGCTGCGGGCAGTCGTGCCGCTTGGGGCGGCACGGATGGKCGATGGGGGTCCCCCTGCTCGAGCGAAGCCGGGAGCTTGGGGGAGGGTGGGCGCAGCGGCACCCCGCAGCGCCGGGTTGCGCAACCCCCCGGMCTCACCGGATGGCCGGGCCGAGTCCGGCGGCCGGGAAACGGCGCCGCCGGGCGGTGGGCCGCGTTGTCAGCGGGGGCCACTACTCTCGCGGGCATGGCTGTGAACACGTCTCCGGAATCCCCGCTCCCCGTCGGTGAGGTGTCGCGGCTCATCGGGGGGTGGATCGACCGGCTCGGGGCGGTGTGGGTCGAGGGGCAGATCACGCAGTTGTCGCGGCGGCCGGGTGCCGGTGTGGTGTTCCTGACGCTGCGGGATCCCTCGTACGACATCTCCGTCAGCGTCACCTGCTACCGGCAGGTGTTCGACGCCGTCGCGGACGTGGTGAGCGAGGGCGCCCGGGTCGTCGTCCTGGCGAAGCCCGAGTGGTACGCCCCGCGGGGGCAGCTGTCGCTGCGGGCCGCCGAGATCAGGCCCGTCGGGGTCGGTGAGCTGCTCGCGCGTCTGGAGCAGCTGAAGAAGGCCCTCACGCGCGAGGGCCTGTTCGCGCCGGAGCGGAAGAAGCCGCTGCCCTTCCTGCCGCAGCTCGTCGGGCTGGTGTGCGGACGAGCCTCGGCCGCCGAGCGGGACGTGCTGGAGAACGCCCGGCACCGCTGGCCGGCCGTGCGCTTCGAGGTGCGCAACGTCGCCGTGCAGGGCGTGCACGCCGTGCCGCAGGTCGTGCAGGCCGTGAAGGAGCTGGACGCGATCGAGGACGTGGACGTGATCATCGTCGCGCGCGGCGGCGGCAGCGTGGAGGACCTGCTGCCGTTCTCCGACGAGCAGCTGATCCGGACGGTCGCGCAGTGCCGTACGCCCGTGGTGTCCGCGATCGGGCACGAGCCCGACAATCCGCTCCTCGACCACGTCGCCGACGTGCGCGCCTCCACCCCGACCGACGCCGCGAAGAAGGTCGTGCCGGACGTCGGCGAGGAGTACGAGCGCGTGCGGCTGCTGCGGGACCGGGCGCGGCGGTGCGTGGCGGCGCTGGTGGAGCGGGAGGAGCGCGGGCTGGCCCACGCCCTGGCGCGCCCGTCGATAGAGGATCCGCACCGGATGATCGACGAGCGCGCCGACCATGTGGCGGACCTGCTCGACCGGGGCCGGCGCTGTCTGCGGCACCAGCTCGACCGGGCGGACTCGGAGCTGACGCACACGCACGCGCGCGTGGTGGCCCTCTCCCCCGCCGCGACCCTGAAGCGCGGGTACGCCGTGCTCCAGAAGGCGGACGGGCACGCCGTCCGCGACCCGGGCGAGGTGACGTCCGGTGAGCCCCTGCGCGCGCGGGTCTCCGAGGGTGAGTTCTCCGTACGAGTGGACACATAGGGTGGATGGATGACCAGCGAGGTTGATGAGACACCGGGCATGAGCGAGGCGCTCGGGTACGAGCAGGCGCGGGACGAGCTGATCGAGGTCGTGCGCCGCCTGGAGGCGGGCGGTACGACGCTGGAGGAGTCCCTCGCGCTCTGGGAGCGCGGCGAGGAGCTGGCCAAGGTGTGCCGGCGCTGGCTGGACGGGGCGCGGGCGCGGCTGGACGCGGCGCTGGCGGAGGAGACCTCGGACGAGGCGGACGCGGAGTAGCGAAGCGGGCGCGGGGCAGCACGGGCGGTTCACTGTGAGGTGAGACACGACACCCCAGATTTGGTTGAACGTTGAACTTTACTGCCGTACGGTCGGGGCCATCAGACGTACCCGCTCGAGAAGGTTCAGAAGGTTCACCCATGTCTCTCGTCCTTGCCCCCGCCGCGCAGGACCTGCTGTTCCGCGAGGCCCGCACCGCCAACACCTTCACCGACGAGCCGGTGACCGACGAGCAGGTTCAGGCGATCTACGACCTGGTCAAGTACGGCCCGACCGCCTTCAACCAGACCCCCCTGCGCATCACCCTGGTCCGCTCCCCCGAGGCCCGCGAGCGCCTGGTGCGGCACATGGCCGAGGGCAACCAGCCCAAGACGGCCGCCGCCCCGCTGGTCGCGATCCTCTCCGCGGACAACGAGTTCCACGAGGAGCTGCCGCACCTCTTCCCGGCCTTCCCGCAGGCCAAGGACCTCTTCTTCGCCGAGCGCCCGGCCCGCGAGAACGCCGCCACGCTGAACGCCGCCCTCCAGGCCGCGTACTTCATCGTCGGCGTCCGCGCCGCCGGTCTCGCCGCCGGCCCGATGACCGGCTTCGACTTCGAGGGCGTACGCAAGGAGTTCCTGGACGACGACCACACCCCGCTGATGGTCGTCAACATCGGCCGGCCGGGCCCGGACGCCTGGTACCCGCGCTCCCCGCGCCTGGAGTTCGACCAGGTCGTCACGACCGTCTGACCGACGGACACGAGATAGGCCCCCGGTACACCTGCCCACGCCGGGGGCCTTCTCCATGTGCGCTCCCTGTGTACGGGTGCACCGCGTGTGTGCGGAGTCTCACTCCGTCTTCAGCGCGTCCGCCATCTTCGTCAGCTGCGCGAACGACGCGGTGCCCGTCACGACCGTCGTCGAGCCCTTGGTGCCCTCCAGGACCAGCGCGTCGTACCGCCCGCCCTCGTAGCGGGTCCAGGTCCGGCCGTCGATCTTCTCGGTCTTCCCGGTCTCCCGCGCGCCCTGGGTCGCCTCGTCGACGAAGACGGGGCGCCGCTGAGTGGACTGCTCGACGGCCACGTACTCCCCCTCGGGATCGTGGAAGCCGAGGTGCCAGGCGTCGAACTCGTCGCCCTGGAAGCGGACGGAGGTGGCCTTCCATGTGTCGGGCAGGCCCTGGGGCGCGGCCACGGGGTACGAGGCGGCCCGGCGTGCCGTGAGCAGTTCGACCCGGTAGTCGACGCGCTTGATGTCGGGCGCGCTGTCGTCGTGCGGGATGAAGAGGTATATGACGCCCGCCACGAGGACGATGACACCCATGGAGAGGATCATGTCCCGCGCCGTCTTCTGCTTGCCGTTCGTGCCTGCCACCCCCCTATCGTCGCAGGTCTCCGATGCGCTCATCCGTGGGGTCCCCTGCTCATTTTGCGGGCTCGGCGATAGAGTCGGTCGACAACACCCTCATCCGGCCGTCGTCGTACAGAAAGGTGCGCTCCGATGACCGAGAATCATCACTTGCCGTCCGAACTCGATGTGCCCTCCGAGGCCCCCGACCGCAACCTCGCCCTGGAGCTGGTCCGGGTGACCGAGGCAGCGGCGATGGCCGCGGGCCGTTGGGTCGGACGGGGTGACAAGAACGGCGCCGACGGTGCCGCGGTGCGCGCCATGCGGACCCTCGTCTCCACCGTCTCGATGAACGGCGTCGTCGTCATCGGCGAGGGCGAGAAGGACGAGGCCCCCATGCTGTTCAACGGGGAACGCGTGGGCGACGGGACGGGGCCCGAGTGCGACATCGCCGTCGACCCGATCGACGGCACCACGCTGACCGCGAAGGGCATGACCAACGCGATCGCGGTGCTGGCCGCCGCCGAGCGCGGGTCCATGTTCGACCCGTCCGCCGTCTTCTACATGGACAAGCTCGTCACCGGGCCCGAGGCCGCCGACTTCGTCGACATCAACGCGCCGGTGTCGGTGAACATCCGCCGGGTCGCCAAGGCCAAGCGGTCCGCGCCCGAGGACGTGACCGTGGTGATCCTCGACCGGCCGCGGCACGAGGGCATCATCAACGAGATCCGGGAGACCGGTGCGCGCATCAAGCTGATCTCCGACGGCGATGTGGCCGGCTCGATCCTGGCGCTGCGCGAGGGCACGGGCGTCGACCTGCTGCTCGGCATCGGCGGTACGCCGGAGGGCATCATCTCGGCGTGTGCGGTGAAGTGCCTGGGCGGCACGATCCAGGGCAAGCTGTGGCCCAAGGACGACGAGGAGCGGCAGCGGGCGATCGACGCGGGGCATGATCTCGACCGGGTCCTGACGACCGAGGACCTGGTCACCGGGGAGAACGTGTTCTTCGTGGCGACCGGGATCACCGACGGGGAGCTGCTGCGCGGGGTTCGGTACCGGGCCGAGACCGCCACGACCGACTCGATCGTGATGCGGTCGCGGTCGGGCACGGTGCGCAGGATCGATTCCGAGCACCGGCTGAGCAAGCTGCGGGCCTACAGCGCGATCGACTTCGACAAGGGGAAGTAGCGCGCACAGGGGTGGGGCTCGGGCAGCTCATCCCGCGACGAAAGGGCGCCCCCGGTGCGGTGGGGGCGCCCTTTCGTCGCGCGTGTTGGTCAGCCTGCCGCGGCTATGGTGCTCGCCGAGCGGGCCGCCTTCTTCAGTTCCACGTCGCGGCGGCGGCGCCGGGCCAGGACCACGCGGCGTTCGGCGGCGGTGAGGCCGCCCCAGACGCCGTAGGGCTCGGGCTGGAGGAGGGCGTGCTCGCGGCATTCGACCATCACTGGGCAGCGGGCGCAGACCCGCTTCGCCGCCTCCTCCCGGGAGAGCCGGGCGGCTGTGGGCTCCTTGGAGGGGGCGAAGAAAAGGCCCGCCTCGTCGCGCCGGCACACCGCCTCGGTGTGCCACGGGGCGTCTTGGTCCCTGTCTCGCGCTGGCACCCGCGGGGCCGGAACGGCAGCTACCAGGGACGAATGCGGCGGTTGCAGCACGGTCTACTCCTGACGACGGCTTCGCGAGCGAGAGACGATGCAGCAAGGCCTACCCGCTGTGCGCGCGCCTATGCACTGAGTTCCGAAGCGCTGGTTTCGCCCTCGTCTTCGGCTTCCGTTGTGCGGCGTCACCGGTGGACCGATTTGCTCCGGATCCCGGTGGATTCGCGACCGTCAATGGTTCAGGTGTTTGCGCAAACCCTTGTCGACCTTGCGCTGCACCCGGTCGAGGATGTCCGCGACGACCTTGCCGCGCCGGGGCCGCGCCTCGACGCTGCCCAGGACGGCCCAGCCGTCGACGTAGACGATCGGGGCCTCCCGTTCGCCCGAGTCGAGCGTGTCCACCTCGAAGCTGCCGAGCACGCCGCCGCCCATGCCGCGCAGTGACACGTTCTCCGGGACGCGGATCTCGACGCTGCCGAAGACCGAGAACGACTTGATCATGACCTGCTGGTGGTCGAAGAGCGCCTCGCTGAGGTCTATCTCGACACTGCCGAAGATCGCGTACGCGTGGATACGGCGGCCCGCGCGCCAGCGGCCCTTGCGGACGGCGCTGCTGAAGATCGCGACCACGTTGTCGTCCGGGTCGATCGGGATGGCGCCGACAGTGGGGCGGTGCGGGGC
>NZ_NGFN01000303.1 GCF_002148965.1 Streptomyces swartbergensis
CCGCCCCCCACAACCCGCTGCCCGTCGGCCGCGACGCCCCATGCATGGTCGGCGGGCGGAGAGGAGCGACCAGCATGTCGATCATGCCTCATGGACGGCTTCACTCAGCAACGGTGGGCCTGCTGACCCTGGCGGCGTTGGCCGGCGCAGGCGCGGCCGACACCGCGGGCGCCGCGCCGCAGGCTCTGCCGGCCGGTTGTTCCGGCACCTCACCGATCACCTGTCGTTACGGAGTCGCGCCGGGCCACTACGACGTGACGGTCTCCATCGGCGGTGCCACCGCCGGGCAGACCGAGATGTGGGCCGAGGCCCGGCGTCTGATGCTTCCGGCCACGAGAACGGCGGCCGGGGCCGTCGTCACGTACTCGTTCACCATCAACGTGCGCCAGCCGGAGGGGCAGCCGACCGGCCAGGGCGGCACCGGGAACCCCGGTCTGGACATCCGCTTCACGGGATCCAGCCCGCAGGTCTCGGCCGTCTCGGTGAAGCCGGCGTCCCAGCCGCTGGCCGCTTATCTGGCCGGCGACTCCACCGTGTGCGACCAGCCGGTCGCCCCGTACACCGGATGGGGCCAGATGATCACGCCGGCCGTGCGGCCCGGCGCGGCCATCGCCAACTATGCGGATTCCGGGGAGAGTTCAGGAAGTTTCCTGAGCAACTCGACGCTCTTCCCGGCGCTGCTGGCGAAGGTGAAGGCGAACGACCCGGTGTTCATTCAGTTCGGCCACAACGACAAGCAGACCAGCGCGGCGGCCTACCGGAACAATCTCACGACCATGATCTCGCGGGTCCGCGCCAAGGGCGGCGTCCCGGTCCTGGTGACACCACCGGTCCGCCGGCTGTTCGACGGCAACCGGCTCACGCCCACGGCACTGCACGTCAACGGCGTCGGCGCGAACCTGCCCGCCGAGATGCGTGCGGTCGGTGCGGCGCAGGGGGTGCCGGTGATCGACCTGACCGCCAAGAGCAAGGCGCTGGTGGAGTCCCTCGGCCCGTCAGCCTCCACACAGCTCTTCCTGCGCTCCTCCGTCGACGGCGTCACGGACAACACCCACTTCTCGCAGTACGGCGCGACCCGGATCGGCGAGCTGGTGCTCCAGAGCATCAGGGAACAGAACCTGCCCCTGCACGGCAATCTGCGCTGACCGGCAGCTCGGCGGCGCCTTTCCCTGGGGGAACCCGATGAACAGATTCCGCGTACTGCTCACCACCGCACTGCTGATCGCCTTGTCGGGCCTCGGACTTCGTGCCGCCTCGGCGGCCGACAGCACCGCGGGGCACTGTGTGGGCGCCTCCGGTGCCGCGGCCCCGGCCGTGCGTGCGGCGGCCGCACCGGTCACCGTGTGGCTGGCCGGTGACTCCACCATGGCCAACCCGAGCGGCGGCCGTTGCCCGGTCGGCTGGGGCAGCCAGTTCGACGCCCTGTTCAACGGTGACGTGACCGTCAGGAATCAGGCTGTGGGAGGCCGCAGCATCCAGACCTGGCTGTACGAGGGGAATGTGAGCGGTACGAAGGGTTCGGACGGCGAGTGCCGTCTCACGTCCAGTACCTACTCGTCACGCTGGCAGGGGATGCTGAACGCGAGCACCGGGATGAAGGCGGGCGACTACCTCTTCATCCAGTTCGGCATCAACGACTCCTCCTCGACCTGCCCCCGGCACGTCGGCCCGGCCCGGTACCAGCAGCTGATGACCATGATGGTGAAGGCCGCCCTGGCCCGCGGAGCCCACCCGGTGCTGCTCACCCCGGTGGCCGCCATCACCTGTTCCGGATCCACGGCGACCAAGAACCGCGGCTTCGTCAACGAGACCTTCGCCGCCGGATCCGCCGCCGGAGCGCCGGTCGTCGACCTTCAGACGCTGAGTGTCTCGCTCTACAACAGCCTGCGCTTCTGCCCGCACAACGGGGACTTCGGGTCGGGTCCCGTCGGAGCCTTCTTCTGCGACGACCGCACCCACTTCGATACCTACGGCGCGCAGCGGATCGCCGCCCTCGTCGCCGGTGACGTGCGCCGCCAGAACCTTCCGCTCGCCGCGTATCTCAAGTAGCGCCGACGGCCCAGTGTTGTCTCGTGGCGCACGACGAGCACAACTCGGTGGCGTCCGGAATGGAAGTGAGAAAGGCTCGGGCGCATGGTTTCGGTACTGCAGAACGTTGCGATCCACTGTGTGGATGCCTACGCGCTGGCCCGGTTCTGGAGCAGGGTGACTGGCCGTCCGCTGCATCCGGAGGACAAGCCGGGTGCCCGGGAGACCCAGGTGCTGCTGGCGGAGGGCCCGGTGCTGTACTTCAACCAGGTGCCCGAGTCCAAGAAGATCAAGAACCGGATCCATCTGTGCCTGCGCCCCGAGACCTCGCGTGAGCAGGAGGTGGAACGGCTGCTGGGCCTCGGTGCCACGTTCGTCGCGGATCACCGCAGTCCCGATGGCGGCAGTCCTTGCCGACCCCGAGGGCAACGAGTTCTGCGTGCTTCGCAGCGAGTCCGACCGAGCCGCCTCCTCCGCCTAGCGAGGCACGCGCAAGCCCCGCTCACCGGCAGTGGACAGCGCTTCAGGCCAGTACAGGTCAATACACCTGGTCCGCAGCTATGACGGCCTGGATGAGGCCCGGGAATCTGCGGTCCAAGTCCTCCTTGCGGAGGCGCATGTACAGCCCATTCCCGGCGTCGCGCTGGTACACGAGCCCTGCTTCGCGCAGTACTCGCCAGTGACGGGTGCGACTGGACTTGCTCACCGGCAGGTCGAAGGAAGCGCACAGCCGCTCTTCGTCCGGCCGTTCGGCCAGTTCGGCCACGACCCGACGCCGGTTCCCATCAGCCAGTGCCAGAAGGATGGGCCCCACCTCCAACTCCTCGGCACGAGGGTGGGCCAACTCGCCTGCCGCCATCACTCCGCCCCTCGACAAGGTACGTCTCGTTGCGTACCTTACCCAGAGGTACGCGACTGGGCGTACCTTACCGCTGTCGGGGGAGCCATGTCTGCGCCTGCATCTCTACGTCGCCGAGTTCTGTCGCGCGTCCGCTCGGCACTGCGCAAGCTACTGCTCAGCGAGCACTCTCCCTTCATGACCCTCTGACCCGGAGTGATGGGTGAGTGGACGCAGGGCGCGCCCCCACCGACCAGGAGGATGCCGACCTGCACGGCGTCGGCGGTCAGCGGGGGCGGGCAGGTGGTGCGTGCCGGTCATGGGATCGCCTCCTTGACCTGCTGGCAGCGGGCGCAGTAGCGGGCCTGCGGCACGATCATCAGCCGTTGCCGGTCGACGGGGCGCCGGCACAGGTGGCAGATGCCGTAAGAGCCCTCCTTCATGCGGGTCAGGGCCGCTTCGACGTCGGCGAGCACCATGCGGGCGGAGGCGGCGAGCTTAATGCGGACCTCCATCTGCGCGGCGGTCTGCCGCTGGAGCCGGTCCTCCGCACGGGAGGTGGTGGGTCCGGCGAGCTGGCGCAGTTGCTCTTGGCGGAACAAGCGCTGCTCGTGCAGGTTCTCGCGCAGCGCGGCGAGGTCTTCGGCCGACAGGTGGGTCGTGCTCTCGCCGATGGTCTGGTCGGTCACCACGTCACCCCTTTGAGGCAGGGCGTAGGAGGTCGGTACGGGCGTCGGTCAGGCGGCGCGGCGCTGGCAGGCGACGCAGTAGCGGGTGTAGGGGAGGATCTCCAGGCGTTCCGGGGGGACGGGTTTGGCGCAGCCCAGACAGGTTCCGTAGGTGCCGTCCTCGATGCGGGCGAACGCCGCCTCGATCTCTTTGAGGACCCGCTCCATCGCGGTCTTCTGGACGGCCGACAGGTTGTCCTCCGTGCTGGGTCCGGTCTCGTCGAGGGCCTGCAACTGCGCCAGCCGTGAGGTGCGGGCGTGTTCCAGGCGCTGACGGGCCTCGTGGAGACGGGCCTCGTGAAAGTGGAGCTCGGCCCCGGTGACATCGAGCGACATGGTCGGTCCCTTTCTCGGCCAGGGTGATGGGGTGTCTTCCACCCTGGCCGGGCAGGTGGCGGATACCTATCGGGCGCGAGGCTCATTTACGCCGGGTCGGGGGACCCATGGGACCGTGCTGTGGGTGGTGCTCGACCGGGGAAATGGGGGCTGGGCCCCATCGACGGGGCGCTCGGGGACGGGGCAGGCTGGCCGCAGGATCGGTCCAGCACCCAGGGATCGTGAACGCGGTCGGGCCGCGCGCGGCCCGATGACGGAGGTGAACCGAGGTTTTCCGGAAGAGAGGCGGAGGGCCGGTGTCCCTGTTCTGGCGGATCTTCGCCCTCAACGCCGTGGTGCTGGGCACGGCCACGGCCCTGTTGCTGTGGGCGCCCGTGACCGTCTCCGTGCCGGTTCTGCTCACCGAGGCGATCATCCTCGTCGGAGGACTGGTCGTCATGCTGGTCGCCAACGCCGCGCTGCTGCGGCTCGGCCTGGCCCCGCTGGGCCGGCTCACGAAGCTGATGACCACGGTGGACCTGCTGCGTCCGGGCCAGCGCCTGCCCGCTTCCGGCGGCGGCGAGGTCACCGAGGTGATCCGTACATTCAACGCCATGCTGGAGCGGTTGGAGCACGAAAGGGCCACCAGCAGTGCCCGCGCCCTGCTGGCCCAGGAGGCCGAACGTCGTCGCATCGCCCAGGAGCTCCACGACGAGGTCGGCCAGAGCATGACCGCGATCCTGCTGGAACTCAAGCGCGCCTCGGACGAGGCACCGCCGGCGCTGCGCGAGCAGTTGCACGACGTGCAGGAGATCACCCGGGAGAGCCTCGACGAGGTCCGCCGCCTGGCGCGCAGGCTCCGGCCCGGAGTGCTGGACGACCTGGGCCTGGTCAGCGCGCTGACCTCGCTCACCGAGGACTTCGCCACCCACACCGGGTTGCAGGTCACCCGCCGTTTCGATGCCGACCTGCCGGTCCTGGAGCCGGGGACGGAACTGGTCCTCTACCGCGTCGCCCAGGAGTCGATGACCAACGTCGCCCGGCACGCGGACGCCACACAGGTCACCGTCGCCCTGCGTCACACCGACGACCACGTGGTGCTGGCCGTCACCGACGACGGCTGCGGCGTCGAGGCCCCCAGGGAAGGCGCCGGCATCCGCGGCATGCGCGAGCGGGCCCTGCTCATCGGCGGCAGCCTCGACATCACCCCGGCACCCGACACCGGCACCCGGGTCCAGCTCACCGCGCCCGTATCCAGGAAGCAGCCCTGACCATGCCCGAAGCGACCACGACCGCCACGACGGGGACGAGCACGATCCGCATCCTGCTCGCCGACGACCATGCGCTGGTGCGCCGCGGCGTGCGGCTCATCCTCGACCGGGAACCGGACCTGGAAGTGGTCGCCGAGGCCGGGGACGGCGCCGAGGCCATCGAGATGGCCCGCGCCCGCGAAGTCGACCTCGCCGTGCTGGACATCGCCATGCCGCGTCTGACCGGCCTGCAGGCCGCCCGTGAACTGGCCGCCCTCAAGCCGGGCCTGCGGATCATGATGCTGACGATGCACGACAACGAGCAGTACTTCTTCCAGGCCCTGAAGGCCGGCGCGAACGGGTACGTACTGAAGTCCGTCGCCGACCGGGACCTGATCGCCGCCTGCCGGGCCGCGATGCGGGACGAGCCCTTCCTGTATCCGGGCGCGGTCACCGCCCTGATCCGCAACTACCTCGACCGGGCCCGCCACGGCGAGGAGACGCCCGACCAGATCCTCACCCCCCGCGAGGAGGAGGTCCTCAAGCTGGTGGCCGAGGGGCACTCGTCCAAGGAGATCGCCGACCTGCTGTTCATCAGCGTCAAGACCGTCCAGCGGCACCGCGCCAACCTGCTGCAGAAGCTCGGGCTGCGTGACCGCCTGGAACTCACCCGGTACGCCATCCGCGCCGGCCTGATCGAAGCCTGAACCGTACGCCCGCACCGCAGCACACGCCGATGAAAGGGGGACGGTGCATGCACCGCACTGCGCGCACCGTCCCCGGTACCGGCAGCGCCCGGCGCCGCGTCGCGGTACTGGCGGCCGTCGTGCTGGTGTTGCTGGCCGCGCTCGGCATCGCCGGCCCGCCGCCCGGTGCGACGGGCAAGCCGGTGGCCGGCGCGGTGGCAGGGGCCGACCGTCACGGGGACACCGGGCCGCGTGCCGGCGGTGGATGCGGCACCGTTTGTGCCGATGGGCCGCGTGCCGGCGGTGGATGCGGCACCGTTTGTGCCGATGGGCCGCGTGCCGGCGGTGGATGCGGCACCGTCTGTGCCGACGGGCCGCGTGCCGACGACGGGTGCGACTCCGTCTGTGTCAACGGGCCAGACACCGATGGGCCACGCGCCGACGATGGATGCGACTCCGTCTGTGTCAACGGGCCAGACGCCAATGGGCCACGCGCCGACGACGGATGCGGCACCGTCTGCTCCGTCCGGGCGGCAACCCGCCCGGAGTCGCAGTCGCACAGCGAGCATCCCGCCCCGCGCGGTCACCTTGCCGCCTGCGCCCCCGGCACGGACGCCACCCCGCCCGGCGTCGCGCGGCTGCTCCCGGCGCCGGCCGTGCACATCCCCTCCTCGGATCCTCACGCACCCCATGACCGTGGGCGAGCGCCCCCGACGACCTCCGGCATCTGACACCCCCTTTCCCTCTCCTCGACAGCACCTCGGCCACGCCGCGTGGCCGAGGTGCGCCTGCCGGAGGCCCCTGTTGAACCGTTCCGTGCGCGTGAGGGCGCTGCTCGCCCTCGCCGTGATCGCCCTCTCCCTGTACATCGCCGTCACCGTGCCGGTCCGCCTCGGACTCGACCTGCGCGGCGGTACGCAACTCGTGCTGCAAACCCGCTCCACCCCGACCACCGACGCCGACAGTGAGGCCACCGACCGCACCCTGGAGGTGCTGCGCGGCCGTATCGACGGGCTCGGCGTCGCCGAACCCACCCTCGTCCGCTCCGGCGACAACCGGATCATCGTCGAACTGCCCGGTGTGCAGGACCCGAAGCGGGCGGCCGACGTCCTGGGCCGTACCGCGCAGCTCACCTTCCACCCGGTGCTCGGCATCGCCGACAGCACCGACGACGCCTCCCGGCCGCTGCCGAAGCGCCCCCGGGAACATGTCCTGCCCGACGAGTCCGGCACGCCGCTGCGCCTCGGTGCCGCGGCCCTGACCGGCGAGGACGTCAAGGAGGCCGCCGCCCGGTTCGACCAGCAGGGCGGCGCCGGATGGCACGTCACCGTCGACTTCGAGGGCGACGGCCGGAACGGCTGGGCCCGGCTGACCGGCGAGGCCGCCTGTCACCCGGCGGGCGACCCGGCGCGGCGGGTGGCCATCGTCCTCGACGACAAGGTCATCTCCTCTCCGCAGGTCGACCCGTCCGTCGCCTGCCGGACCGGCATCCGCGACGGCGCCACACAGATCACGGGCTCCTTCGGCCCGGAGGAGGCCCGCGAACTCTCCCTGCTCGTCAACGGCGGGGCCCTGCCCGTTCCCGTCGAGACCGTGGAGCAGCGCACCGTCGGCCCGACCCTCGGGGCGCAGGCCATCACCGCGAGCGCCTGGGCGGCGGCCATCGGCACCGCGCTGACCTCGCTGTTCATCATCGGCGTCTACCGGCTGATGGGTGTGCTGGCCGCTGTCGGCCTGGCCTGCTACGGCCTCGTCTCGTACGCCGCGCTGGCCGCGCTCGGCGCCACCCTGACCCTGCCGGGCCTGGCCGGTTTCGTCCTGGCGATCGGCATGGCCGTGGACGCCAATGTGCTGGTCTTCGAACGGGCCCGCGAGGAGTACACGGCCCGCCGCCGGCCCAGTACACGCTCGGCGCTGGCGGCCGGATTCCGCAACGCCTTCAGCGCGATCGCCGACTCCAACATCACCACGCTGATCGCGGCCGGCCTGCTGTCCTTCCTCGCCTCCGGGCCGGTGCGGGGCTTCGGCGTCACCCTGGGCATCGGTGTGCTCGCCTCCATGTTCAGCGCCCTGGTGATCACCCGCGTGCTCGCCGAGGTCGCCGTGAGCCGTCCCCGGGTACGCCGCCGCCCGCGCCTCACCGGCATCGCCACCACCGGTGCCGTCCGCGACCGCCTCACCCGCCGCGACCCCCGGCTGATGCGCAGGCCACGTCACTGGATGGCCGTGTCGGCCGCCGCGCTGGTCCTGGCCGGCTCGGGCATCGCGGTGCGCGGCATCGACCTCGGTGTGGAGTTCACCGGTGGCCGCCTGATCGAGTACGCCACCGCCGGCCCCGTCGAACCCGACCGGGTCCGCACCGCCCTCGCCGACGCCGGATTCCCCCGGGCCGTCGTGCAGTCCTCCGGCGAAACCGGCCTGACGGTGCGCACGGATCCGCTGACCAACGCCGAGGAGACCGAGGTCACCGGTACCGTGCGGGATCTCGCGGGGCGGGCGGACAAGGTCCGCGACGAACTGATCGGGCCCAGCCTGGGCGAGGAACTGCGCCGGGGCGCCCTGATCGCGCTCGCCGTGGCCCTCGGCGCCCAGTTCGTCTACCTCGCGGCACGCTTCCGGTGGGTGTTCGGCACGGCTGCGGTCGTCGCCCTCGCCCACGACGTGGTGATCCTCGTCGGCGTCTTCGCCTGGCTCGGCAGGCCCGTCGACGGGGTGTTCCTGGCGGCCCTGCTCACCGTCATCGGCTACTCGGTCAACGACTCGGTGGTCCTCTTCGACCGCGTCAGGGAACTCACCCACCAGACCCCCGGGGTCCCGCTGCCGGACATCACCGACCAGGCCATCGTGCAGACCCTGCCCCGGACCGTGAACACCGGCATCGGTGCCGCGTTCATCCTCACCGCTCTCGCCGTGCTCGGCGGTTCCTCGCTCACCGACTTCGCCCTGGCCCTGCTCATCGGCCTCGTGGTCGGTACGTACTCCTCCGTCCTCACCGCCGCCCCCGTCGCGATCCGGCTCCACGACCGCACGCCATCCCGGCAGCCGTCCGGGCGCACCTGACCCGGCCGGGGATCGGGCGCGGGTGAGGCGGGTGAGCCGGACGACGGCTCACCCGCCTTCCCCCGTGCGCGCCACCGTGTCAGTGCGGCCGGCGTTCGCCGTGGTAGCGCCGGGCGAGCCGGGCGAGGGCGACCGCGCCGAGCAGGAGGCCGAAGTCGCGCAGCGCGATGTCGTAGTACCCCGGGATGGTCAGCAGGTTGACGATGATGCCGGCCAGCCATCCGGCCACCAGCCAGCCCCCGAAGCGCGGGGCGAGAGCGACGGCGAGGCCGGCGACGATCTCGACGACGCCGACGGCGTACATGGCCGCCTGGGCGCTGCCGGGCACCACGTCGTCGATCCACGGCGCGAGGTAGGCGGGCCAGTCCACGAGCAGGTTGGCGAACTTGTCCAGCCCGAACAGGATCGGCGCCACGGTGAACCCGACGCGCAGGATGGCGAACGCCTGGTAGCCGGGGTCGCTGAGCACGGCCCGCCGGGGCGCGACGGACGGGGTGGTTTTGGTTGCGGACGTCATGACGCACCGTTCCTTCTATCGACAACTCTCACTATCGATAGAAGCGCGGAAGGCTTCTTTAGTCAATGGCTGTGGGTTTTACACTGGTGTTCGTGGACCACCCGAAAGAAGCACCGAAGGAAGCACCCCGCCCGGACGTCTCCGCCGTCGCCGCCCTCGACGAGCCGACCCGCAGGCGGCTGTACGACCACGTCGTGCGCCAGCCAGGACCGGTCAGCCGGGACGAAGCCGCCGCCGCTCTCGGACTTGCGCGCCAGACCGCGGCCTTCCACCTGGACCGGCTGGCCGGCGAATCACTCCTCGACGTCGTCTACGAACGGCGCAGCGGCCGCACCGGCCCGGGAGCGGGCAGGCCGGCCAAGCTCTACAAGCGCTCCGCCAAGCAGGTCACCGTCAGCCTGCCCGAGCGGCACTACGAGCTGGCCGGACGGCTCCTCGCCCAGGCCATGGAGGAATCCGAGGCCACGGGCGAACCGGTCCGCGCCGTCCTGCACCGGAAGGCCCACCACCTCGGCGCCCAGCTCGCCGGGAAGGGCGGCACAGGCGTGTTCGACCTTCTGGAGCGGTACGGGTTCGAGCCTCGCCATGACGGTGAAGCGATCGCGCTGGGCAACTGCCCCTTCCACGCGCTCGCCCGCGAACACACCCAGACGGTGTGCGGCATGAACCTCCACCTGCTCACCGGCGTCCTCGAAGGGCTCGACGACAGCAGTCTCCACGCCTGCCTGGCGCCCAGCCCCGGCCACTGCTGTGTCCGCCTGGAGCCGGCTTCCTCCTCACCGGCGACCGCGAGTTCCTGACGCACCAGTCGTCGCCCCCAGCCCCCCTTTCCCGTCACACAAGAGGTACGTCATGGATTTCGCCGGATCGATCAACGACCACGCATCGCGCACCGCCGACC
>NZ_NGFN01000304.1 GCF_002148965.1 Streptomyces swartbergensis
TCCCTGCCGCGCCCTGCGTCTCCGCCGCGCCCTGTGTCCCCGCCGGCCCCGTGTCCTGCGGGCTCCCCGTCTCCATGAGGCCAGCGTACGTAGGAGAGACTGTGTCCATGACTCCTACGACGGAGACCATGGTCGGAATCGGCGGCGCCGCGGAGAGCACCGACATGGTGCTCAACATCGGGCCGCAGCACCCGTCCACGCACGGCGTGCTGCGGCTGAAACTCGTGCTGGACGGCGAGCGCATCACGCACGCGGAGCCCGTGATCGGCTATATGCACCGCGGCGCGGAGAAGCTGTTCGAGGCGCGCGACTACCGCCAGATCATCATGCTCGCCAACCGCCACGACTGGCTGTCGGCCTTCTCCAACGAGCTGGGCGTGGTCCTCGCCGTGGAGCGGATGCTCGGCATGGAGGTCCCCGAGCGGGCGGTGTGGCTGCGCACGCTGCTCGCCGAGCTGAACCGGGTGCTCAACCACCTGATGTTCCTCGGCTCGTACCCGCTGGAGCTCGGCGGGATCACGCCGATCTTCTACGCCTTCCGGGAGCGCGAGGAGCTCCAGCACGTCATGGAGGAGGTCTCCGGCGGGCGTATGCACTACATGTTCAACCGCGTGGGCGGCCTCAAGGAGGACCTGCCGGCCGGGTGGACCATGCGCGCGCGTGCCGCCGTCGCCGACGTGCGTTCCCGGATGGACCGCTTCGACGACCTGGTGCTCGGCAACGAGATCTTCCGGGGCCGCACCCGGGGCGTCGGCACGCTCGCCCCGGAGGCGGTGCACGCCTACGGCGTCAGCGGGCCGATCGGGCGCGCCTCGGGCGTCGACTTCGACCTGCGCCGGGACGAGCCGTACCTCGCCTACGGCGACCTCCAGGACACCCTGCGGGTGGTGACCCGGCAGGAGGGCGACTGCCTCGCCCGCTTCGAGTGCCTCCTGGAGCAGACGCACAACGCGCTGGACCTGGCCGACGCCTGCCTCGACCGGCTCGCCGAGCTGCCGCCCGGGCCGGTCAACCAGCGGCTTCCCAAGGTCCTGAAGGCACCCGAGGGCCACACCTACGCCTGGACCGAGAACCCGCTCGGCATCAACGGCTACTACCTGGTCAGCAAGGGCGAGAAGACGCCGTACCGGCTGAAGCTGCGCTCGGCCTCGTACAACAACATCCAGGTGCTGACGGAACTGCTGCCGGGGACGCTGGTCGCGGACATGGTGGCGATCCTGGGGTCGATGTTCTTCGTGGTGGGGGACATCGACAAGTAGCCGTCACGCGGTGAGCACGTCCGGGATCCCGACCGGCTGGACGAGCCACCCGAAGTCGCCCAGCCCGCCCGCCGCGGTGAGCTCGGCGGCCTCTCCGGCGCTCGCGAGGGCGCGTACGTAGGCGGCGGGGTCGGTGGACGCCAGCGTGAGCGGGGGGCGTGCGCCGGTCACGCCCAGGGCGCGCAGTGCCTCGCGCTGCGGGAGCAGGCGCCCGCCGGGCAGCGCGCACGCGTCGAGCGCGACATGCGCCGTGATGTCGCACGAGCCGTCCGGCACGGCCGCCGTCTCGCGGCCCTCCCGGAAGCCGGTGAGCGTCCCGAACGGCGGCCGCGTGTCCGCCGTGTGCGCGTAGTCCACGGCGACGGCGAGCCCCCGGTCGAGCGTGGCGACCGCCGCGGCCCATGCCTCGTCCCTGGGCAGGCCGATCTCGGCCCGCAGCCCCGCCTCGCCGGACAGCGGCCACCACCGTGCCAGCCACCGCGCCTGCGCCCCGCCGATCGGCTCCCCGAGCCGTTCGGTCCCGTCCTCCCGGACCAGCACCAGTCGCGCCACGCCCGCGGCGTCCACCTCCGCGACCTCCACCGGTACGTTGTCCAGCCACTCGTTGGCGAACAGCAGCCCGGTGACGCCCTGCGGCGGCTCGGCCGGCCACTCGATCCRGTGATCGAGTCCCTCGGGCCGCTCGGCGACTTCGACCGCGTACGCGCGCGTGCGGGCCGCCACGTCGGCCGGGAGTGCGGCGAGCACGCCGGCGGCCAGCTCGCCGCGCCCGGCCGCCATGTCGACGAAGTCCAGCGTCGCGGGCCGTCCCAGCGCCTCGTCGACCCGGCACAGCAGCCCCGCCACGGCCCCGGCGAACAGCGGCGACGCGTGCACGGACGTACGGAAGTGGCCGGCCGGCCCCTCAGCCCGGCGATAGAAGCCGCCCGGCCCGTACAGGGCCTCGCGAGCCGCCGCACGCCACCCCCGCCACTCCTGCCCCTGCTGTCCCTCGCCCCTCGTCACTGCTGCCACGGGGCCAAGGCTAAGCGGACACAACGAACGCAACTCCACCTTGCGGAGTACACGCGCCCGGTGCGGATCGGTCCTCCGGTTGACCCCTGCACCTATCCCGCTTCCCTACGCTGGGTTACGTGCAGCGCCTCTATGACTTCCTCCGCAGGCACCCGATGTGGGTCGACGGCTCCTGGGCCGTGGTCCTCCTCGGGATTTCCGTGGTCGGCGGAGCGTCGGGCGGATTCGGCCCGCCGGCCGTCGCCGTTCCGCTCGCGCTGCTGCTGTGCCTGGTGGTCGCGCTGCGCCGCCGCATGCCGGAGAAGATGCTGCTGCTCGCGACCGCGGTCGGTGTGGCCCAGCTGATCACCGATGTCGAGATGGGTCCTCACGACTTCGCCATGCTGGTGATCGTCTACACGGTCGCGGCGGAGGGCGCGCGCTGGGCCTCCCGCTTCGCCCTGGCCGCCGGCCTGTGCGCGGCTCCCCTGGCACAGCTGCGCTGGTCGAGCGATCAGACGAGCGTTGCCGGCAACATCGCCCTGGCGGTCCTCATGACCGTGCCCTTCGCCCTCGCCTGGGTGCTCGGCGACTCCATCCGCACCCGCCGCGCCTACTTCGCGCAGCTGGAGGAGCGGGCCGCCCGCCTGGAGCGGGAGCGCGAGGCGCAGTCCAAGGTCGCCGTCGCCGCCGAACGCGCCCGGATCGCCCGCGAGCTGCACGACGTCGTCGCGCACAACGTCTCGGTGATGGTGGTGCAGGCCGACGGCGCCGCCTACGTCCTCGACGCCGCGCCCGACCAGGCGAAGAAGGCCCTGGAGACCATCTCCTCCACCGGCCGCCAGGCCCTCGCCGAGATGCGCCGCCTGCTCGGCGTGCTGCGCACCGGGGAGCACGAGGAGGCCGGCGAGTACGTGCCGCAGCCCGACGTCGAGCAGATCGAGGACCTCGTCGAGCAGTGCCGCGGGCACGGGCTGCCCGTCGACTTCAAGGTGGAGGGCACCCCCCGCCCGCTGCCCAGCGGCGTCGAGCTCACCGCCTACCGCATCGTGCAGGAGGCGCTCACCAACACCCGCAAGCACGGCGGGCCCAACGCGGGCGCGAGCGTGCGCCTGGTGTACTTCGACGACGGCCTCGGCCTGCTCGTCGAGGACGACGGCAAGGGCGCCCCGCACGAGCTGTACGAGGAGGGCGGGTTCGACGGACAGGGCCACGGCCTGATCGGCATGCGGGAACGGGTCGGCATGGTCGGCGGCACCCTGGACGCCGGCCCGCGCCCGGGCGGAGGATTCCGCATCAGTGCCCTGCTGCCGCTCAAACCCGCCAACTGACCTCGGGCGCACGCCCCCCTCGCCGACACTTGTGACAGAGATATGGAAGAGGCCCCGATGACGATCCGCGTGATGCTCGTCGACGACCAGGTGCTGCTGCGCACCGGGTTCCGGATGGTGCTCGCCGCCCAGCCGGACATGGAGGTCGTGGCGGAGGCGGGCGACGGGGTCGAGGCCCTCCAGGAGCTGCGCTCGACCGAGGTCGACGTGGTGCTGATGGACGTCCGCATGCCGAAGCTCGACGGTGTGGAGGCGACCCGCCGGATCTGCGCGGACACCGACCCGCCGAAGGTGCTCATCCTGACCACCTTCGACCTCGACGAGTACGCCTTCTCCGGGCTGAAGGCGGGCGCCTCCGGCTTCATGCTCAAGGACGTGCCGCCCGGGGAGCTCCTCGCCGCGATCCGCGCCGTGCACAGCGGTGACGCGGTCGTCGCGCCCTCCACCACCCGGCGGCTCCTGGACCGCTTCGCGCCGATGCTGCCGGGCACCAAGCAGCCCCAGCACAAGGAGCTGGAGCGGCTCACCGAGCGCGAGCGGGAGGTCATGGTGCTGGTCGCGCAGGGCCTGTCCAACGGCGAGATCGCGGCCCGGCTGGTGCTGTCGGAGGCGACGGTGAAGACGCACGTGGGCCGCATCCTGACCAAGCTGGGGCTCAGGGACCGGGTGCAGGTGGTGGTGCTGGCCTACGAGACGGGGCTGGTGCGGGCCGGCGGGCACGGCTGAGCCGTCCGCCAGGGGGCCTGCTATCGGAGGATCCCCTCCAGGAACTCGCTGCCGAGCCGGGCCACCACCGTCACATCCAGCTGGTGCAGGACGTAGCGCCCGCGGCGACGGGTGGTGACCAGGCCCGCCTTCTTCAGCACGGCCAGATGCCGGGATATCTCCGGGGCCGTCATGCCGTGCACCTGCGCCAGCTCGCCGGTGGTGTACGCGCTGCGGGCCAGATTGCGGCACATGCGCATCCGCACGGGGTGGGACAGCGCGGTCATGCGCAGGGCCAGCTGCTCCAGCGTGGGCGGGGCGGCGAGCTCGGGGGAGCCGACCGGGTAGTGCAGCACCGGCTGCCAGCCGTACCGGTGCAGGACCATCAGGTGCGGCCAGCCCAGGCTCGTCGGGACGAGCAGCAGGCCCTTGTCGCCCGTGGCCGTACGGCCGTCGCCCAGCTTGTCGACCGCTATGTCGGCGGCGGCCTCGTCGAGCGTCACCGCGGGGGACACCGCGGCGAGCGCCTCGGCCAGGCCCCGGTGTCTGAGGAGGTCCGTCTTGTGGCGGGCGTCCGCCGCGAGCTGGTGACGCAGCCGGGACCAGGCCTCCGCGAAGAACGCCTCGTCGCAGTCCTGGAGGAACTGCCGCAGCCAGGCCCGGATCCTGGGCGGGTCGGCCAGCAGCCGCTCGCTGAACCGCAGCTGCCGCGGCCCGCGCGCGGCGGCCAGGTCCAGCGACCGGCGGCGCACCTCGGGGTCGGACAGCGCGGTGGGCCCGCACGAGCCGTACCCGACGGCACAGGTGAACTCCAGCGCCGCGTCCACGAACTGCTCGTCCGTCAGCTTGTCCAGCAGGTCCAGTTCCTCGGCGAGGGTGGCGCACGGCAGTGTGCCCGGGATGCCGGCGTAGGGCAGGAACAGGTCCGAGAACGTCGTCCGCCACAGGAAGTCGGCCTCGCACATCCGGTCGGCCAGATGCGGATCGAGCCGGGCGGTCACGCCCGTCACCCAGCCCTGGAGGCCCGGGTGGTGTCCCGGCTCGGACAGCGCGTGCAGCGCCATGCCCAGCTCGGCCAGGGGCGAGGGCACGACGGCGACCAGCTCCGGCCGCAGCCCCGCGATGTCGATGCGCACGCTCATGCCCTCATGGTGCACCCCGCCACTGACAACGCCCCCGTCGATTGACGGGCCTCGTCAATCGACGCGACGCCGACCCCGGCACGGGCGCACTGTGGCACCACCGGGGCAGCCGCGGAGCCTTCGGACCTCCAACACCCCGTCCCGCAGAGGCGATCCACCATGAGCATCACGCAGCAGCACCTCCTCGACACCTACCGCGCCCGCCGGCTCGGCGAACCCGCCCCGCCCGCACCCGGCACGCACGACTGGCAGGTCGTACGGGAGTGGCGCGACGAACGGCAGTTCCGGGCGGTCCTGGCGGGCCGCCCGGCCCGCCACCGGTTCCGGGACGCCCTGAACCGGTGGCGGCGGCGCCCTACCTGACCTCCTCCGGCAGCCGGGCCACGAACTCCGCCACCGCGCTCTCGACCTCCTCGGCGCTCCACTCCAGCCCGGCGGCCCGCACATGCACCTCCGTGACCGCCAGACCCGGACCGCCCCGGTCCCAGGCGGAGCCGAACAGGACGGAGCCCGTCTCCTCGGCCGCCCGGACCGCCGCCTCCGCCAGGACGCCGGCGTCGTACGGCAGCCACACCTGGAAGTCGTGAGTGTGCGGCACCTCCGGGTGCACGCGCACCCACGGCACCCCGGCCGCCGCGAAGCCCTCGCGCAGGGCGGCGGCCACCACGCGCGCGTGGGCGACGTACTCCGGCAGCCGGGGCAGCTCCCGCTCCAGCCCGGCCAGTGCCGACAGGACCGTCGGGAACTGCTGGAAGATCTGGCCGCCGTACCGGTGCCGCCAGGCCTTCGCCTCCTCCACCAGCTCCCTGGGCCCGGCGAGCGCCGCGCCGCCGAATGCCTCCAGGGACTTGTAGAACGACACGTAGACGCTGTCGGCCAGGCCCGCGATCTCCTCCAGGGACCGGCCGAAGTGGACCGTGGACTCCCACAGGCGGGCCCCGTCGAAGTGCACCACCGCGTCCCGCTCCCGCGCGGCCGCGACCACCTCGGTGAGCTCCTCCCAGGAGGGCAGCACGAATCCGGCGTCCCGCAGGGGCAGTTCCAGCATCAGCGCCCCGAAGGGCTCCTCGAAGTCGCGCACCTCGGCGGCGGTGGGCAGCCGCGGTTCGCCCGTCACGCGCACCGGCCGCAGCCCGCCGACCTCGCTGAACGCGTTCCGCTCGTGCACCTCGGGATGGCTGAGCGCGTGCAGGGCGACGGTCGGGTCGCCGGTGCGGCCCGCCCAGCAGCGCAGCGCCACCTGCTGGGCCATCGTCCCCGTCGGGAAGAACGCGGCGGCCTCGGTGCCGAGCAGTCCGGCGACCTTCGTCTCCAGCGCCTCGACGACGCCGTCGCCGTAGAGGTCGGACAGCTCGTCCAGGTCGTACAGGCCCTCCGCCCCGTCGAGCTCCGCCAGCTGCTCCCGGAGCGTCTTGTGGAAGCCGAAGCGCGCGAACACCCGCCGTGCGCCCCGGTGGGCGGCCAGCCGCCGCTCACGGAGCCGTGACCTCCGGTCCTCGTCCGGCAGTTGCCCGGTCGCCTGCTCGTCCTGTTCCGCCGTGTCACTCATGGCCCGGATCATCCCGCGCGCGTGTGCGGGCGGGCACCCGGTTTTCCCTGCCTGAACGCACAGCCTGAACGCACAGCCTGTGGACAACCGAACGCCCCCCGAACCGATCGCGTTAACATGACGAGAAATCGTCCGGTACCCGGAGCGGACTGGAACGGGAAGGCCGCCGTCGAGTGAACACAACCCCACAGCCAGACCCCAAGGACCGCCCCGCGCGGCTCACCGTCGGCGTCGTCGGCGCCGGTCGCGTGGGACCCGCACTGGCCGCGTCCCTCCAGCTCGCCGGGCACCGCCCGGTCGCCGTCTCCGCGGTCTCCGACGTCTCCCGGCGCCGCGCCGCGCAACTGCTGCCCGACGTGCCGGTGATGCCGCCCGCCGAGGTCCTCCAGCGGTCCGAGCTGGTCCTGCTGACCGTTCCGGACGACGCCCTGCCCGAGCTGGTCGCGGGCCTCGCCGACACCGGGTCCGTACGGCCGGGACAGCTGCTCGTGCACACCTCCGGGCGGTACGGCGCGCGGGTGCTCGACCCCGCCCTGCGCGCGGGCGCCCTGCCGCTGGCCCTGCACCCGGCGATGACCTTCACCGGCACGCCCGTGGACGTCCAGCGGCTGGCCGGCTGCTCCTTCGGCGTCACCGCGCCCGAGGAACTGCGGATGGCCGCCGAGGCCCTGGTCATCGAGATGGGCGGCGAGCCGGAGTGGATCGCCGAGGAGAACCGGCCGCTCTACCACGCGGCCCTCGCGCTGGGCGCCAACCACCTGGTCACCCTGGTCGCCCAGTCCCTGGAGCTGCTGCGCACGGCCGGTGTCGCGGCCCCCGACCGGATGCTCGGCCCGCTGCTCGGCGCGGCCCTGGACAACGCCCTGCGCTCCGGCGACGCGGCCCTCACCGGCCCGGTCGCGCGCGGCGACGCGGGCACGGTCGCCGCGCACGTCACCGAGCTGCGCCGGCACGCCCCGCAGACCGTCGCCGGCTACCTGGCGATGGCCCGCGCGACCGCCGACCGGGCCCTGGCCCACGGCCTGCTGAAGCCGGAGCTCGCCGAGGACCTCCTCGGGGTACTCGCCAACGGGACCGACGGCACCGAAGGGGACGCCTGATGACCACCACCCTGCTCAGCACCGCCGGTGAACTGCACGCACGCGCGCGTACGGGCCGTCGCGCCGTGGTGATGACCATGGGCGCGCTGCACGAGGGCCACGCCACACTGATCCGCACCGCCCGCGCCATCGCCGGGCCGGACGGCGAGGTCGTCGTCACCGTCTTCGTCAATCCGCTCCAGTTCGGCGAGGGCGAGGACCTCGACCGCTACCCGCGCACCCTGGACGCCGACGTGAAGCTGGCCGGGCAGTCGGGCGCGGACGTCGTGTTCGCCCCGGCCGTGGACGAGGTCTACCCGGGCGGCGAGCCCCAGGTCCGGATCACCGCGGGCCCCATGGGCGAGCGGCTGGAGGGCGCCTCCCGCCCGGGCCACTTCGACGGCATGCTCACGGTCGTCGCCAAGCTGCTCCACCTCACCCGCCCCGACGTCGCCCTGTACGGCCAGAAGGACGCCCAGCAGCTCGCCCTGATCCGCCGCATGGTGCGGGACCTGAACTTCGGCGTGGAGATCGTCGGCGTGCCCACCGTCCGCGAGGAGGACGGCCTGGCCCTGTCCAGCCGCAACCGCTACCTCTCGCCCGCCGAGCGGCGCACCGCCCTCGCGCTGTCCGGTGCGCTGTTCGCGGGCCAGGACCGGCACGCCGCGCAGGAGGCGCTGCGCGCCCGGGCCCGCGAAGTGCCCGCCACACGCGCGCGTGCCGAGGCCCTGAGCGCCATAGGGGAGTCCCGCGCGGCAGCGGACGCGCACGCCGTCGCGACGGCCGTCCCGGGCGGCCCGGCCGCCGTCCGCGCGGCCGCCCGCCAGGTCCTCGACGAGGCCGCCCGCCTCGACCCGCCGCTCGTGCTGGACTACCTCGCCCTGGTCGACCCGTCCGACTTCACCGAGATCGGGGACGACTTCACCGGCGAGGCGGTCCTCGCCGTCGCCGCCCGCGTCGGGACGACCCGGCTGATCGACAACGTCCCCCTCACCTTCGGAACCTTCGGAGCCGCCTCGTGACCAGCACAGGCATACGACTGCACGCGCCCGCCCCGGGGTGGTCCCTCTCCGCGGACGTGGTCGTCGTCGGCTCCGGCGTCGCCGGCCTCACCGCCGCCCTGCGCTGCGAGGCGGCCGGCCTCACCACCGTCGTCGTCACCAAGGCCCGCCTGGACGACGGCTCCACCCGCTGGGCCCAGGGCGGCATCGCCGCGGCCCTCGGCGAGGGCGACACCCCCGAACAGCACCAGGACGACACCCTGGTCGCGGGCGCGGGCCTGTGCGACGAGGAAGCGGTCCGCATCCTCGTCACCGAGGGGCCCGACGCCGTACGCCGCCTCATCGAGACCGGCGCCCAGTTCGACGAGTCCTCCGAGGGCGGCCTGGAACTCACCCGCGAGGGCGGCCACCACCGCCGCCGCATCGCCCACGCCGGCGGCGACGCCACCGGTGCCGAGATCTCCAGGGCCCTGGTCGAGGCGGTACGCGCGCGTGGCCTTCGCACGGTGGAGAACGCGCTCGTCCTGGACCTCCTCACGGACGCCGAGGGCCGCACCGCCGGCGTCACCCTGCACGTCATGGGCGAGGGCCAGCACGACGGCGTGGGCGCGGTCCACGCCCCGGCGGTGGTCCTGGCGACCGGCGGCATGGGCCAGGTCTTCTCGGCGACGACCAACCCCTCCGTCTCCACGGGCGACGGCGTGGCCCTGGCGCTGCGCGCGGGCGCCGAGGTGAGCGACCTGGAGTTCGTCCAGTTCCACCCGACGGTCCTCTTCCTGGGCTCCGACGCGGAGGGCCAGCAGCCCCTGGTCTCCGAGGCGGTCCGCGGCGAGGGCGCCCACCTGGTCGACGCCGACGGCGTGCGCTTCATGCAGGGGCAGCACGAACTGGCCGAACTCGCCCCCCGGGACATCGTCGCCAAGGGCATCATGCGCCGCATGCAGGAGCAGGACGCCGAGCACATGTTCCTCGACGCCCGGCACTTCGGCGCCGACATGTGGGAACACCGCTTCCCCACGATCCTCGCCGCGTGCCGCGCCCACGGCATCGACCCGGTCACCGAGCCCATTCCCGTCGCCCCGGCCGCCCACTACGCCKCCGGCGGCGTCCGCACCGACTCCCGGGGCCGTACGACCGTCCCCGGCCTGTACGCGTGCGGCGAGGTCGCCTGCACCGGCGTGCACGGCGCCAACCGCCTGGCGTCCAACTCCCTCCTCGAAGGCCTCGTCTACGC
>NZ_NGFN01000305.1 GCF_002148965.1 Streptomyces swartbergensis
CCGTGGGACGGGGGTGCAGCGACCGGGGCGGTGCGGACACGGAGGACGATGCTGTGTACATGGGCGAAACAGATCCCTTCGTGTGCCTGCGACGACAGCGCACCACCCGGCCCGGGCTCCCGGGAGCACCCTGGGGAATGTCCCTGCGGCGACCGGGTCGGGGTGGCGCGTTCCTACCTGACACCCGATGCCCAGTGGCACACCATCTGGCGAACCCTGGCGAACCCTGGCGAATAGTCGCCCGGCAAGTCTGGCCGGGCTACTGTCAACTCAGCCGAGAACCTGGGGGCTTGACGTGAGCGGACAACCCAACACCCGGCTCGCGGACCTGTTCGGCCTGGCCGGCTGGTCCAAGGGCGAACTCGCGAGGCTGGTCAACCGGCAGGCGGCGGCCATGGGCCATCCCCAGCTGGCGACCGACACCTCCCGGGTGCGGCGTTGGATCGACATGGGAGAGATCCCGCGCGATCCGGTGCCGCGGGTGCTGGCGGCTCTGTTCACCGAGCGTCTCGGCCGTGTCGTGACCATCGAGGACCTCGGTCTGGTCCGGCACGGGCGTGCGGGGAAACGGCCACGCGGCGGGAGTGCGGAGTCTCCCGACGGAGTGCCGTGGGCGCCCGAGCGGACCGCCGCGGTCCTCACCGAATTCACGGGAATGGACCTCATGCTCAACCGACGCGGCTTGGTGGGCGCGGGCGCCGCGCTCGCCGCGGGATCCGCACTCAGCAGCGCCATGTACGACTGGCTGCACACCGACCCTGCCCTGGCTGCCGACGCTCCCGACCTCGACCATCCCCTGCACGCCGACCCCGCTGGGTTCGACCGTTACGAGGCCGCCCCCATCGGGTCGCAGGAGATCGAGGAACTGGAGCGCTCGGTCGAGGTGTTCCGAGCCTGGGACGCGGCCCGCGGCGGCGGGCTCCAACGCAAGGCCGTGGTGGGCCAGCTCAACGAGGTGGGCGGCATGCTCGCCTACCGTCACCCACCCCATCTCCAGCGGCGCCTGTGGGGCGTCGCCGCCAACCTGGCCGTCCTCGCGGGCTGGATGTCGCACGACGTCGGCCTGGAGCCCACGGCCCAGAAGTACTTCGTCATCGCCGCGCACGCGGCCAGAGAGGGCGGGGACCGGCCCCGCGCGGGCGAGGCACTCTCCCGCGCGGCCCGCCAGATGGTCCACCTGGGCCGGCCGGACGACGCCCTGGACTTGATGAAGCTGGCCCAGTCCGGCTCCGGCGAGGAGGTGCTGCCGCGCACCAAGGCCATGCTGTGCACCGTGGAGGCCTGGGCGCAGGCCTCCATGGGCAAGGGCCAGGCGATGCGACGCACCCTGGGGCAGGCGGAGGACCTCTTCGTCTCCGACAAGGGCGACGTCCCGGCGCCGAGCTGGATGCAGCTGTTCGACGAGGCCGACTTGTACGGAATGCAGGCCCTGTCCTACCGCACGCTGGCGGAGTTCGAGCCGGACGCGGCCGTGCACGCGCAGTACTACGCGGACAGGGCCCTCGCCCTGCGGATCGACGGGCGGCAGCGGTCGAAGATCTTCGACTACCTGTCCATGGCCTCGGCCTGCTTCATCGCCGACGATCCCGAACAGGCGGACCGGTACGCGCGACTGGCCCTGGTGTCGATGGGCTCCAACTCCTCCCACCGCACCTGGGACCGGCTGCGCCAGATGTACCGGCTCACCGCCCAGTACTCCGGTTATCCGAAGATCCAGGAGCTGCGGGAGGAGATCAAGCTCGCCCTGCCGAAGACGAAGGGCAGGGGCGGCAACAACGCACAGGCCTGAGCTTCCTATGCCATGACCTTGGCGACGAGCACGCAGGCGTTGTCCGCGCGCTCCCTCTCGCCGAACTCCTGGACCACCGTCCGCAGGCAGTCCTCCGCGGTGACGGTCCCGGTCAGACGCGGCGCCAGGTCGAGGAGGAGGTTCGCGGCAGCCGTTCCGGTGTGCCCGGGTACCAGCCCGTCGGTGTGCAGGAGCAGCAGGTCGCCCATCTCCAGTGTCTCTTCGGCCTGCCCGTAGACGGCGCCCGAGGTGGCGCCGAGCAGGACGCCGTCCGGTGCGTTCAGCACACGCCCCGTCCCGTCGCGGAACAGCAGCGGGGCGGGGTGTCCGGCCTGCGCCCACACCAGGGTGCGGGTCGCGGGGCGGTAGCGGCAGCAGACGGCGCTGCCGAGGGCGGGTTGCACGGTGGTGGTGTCGAGTAACTGGTTCAGCCAGGCCATCAGCCGGCCGGGCGGGGCGCCGGCCATGGCCATGCCGCGCACGGCACCGAGCAGCATCGTCATGTTCGACGTGACGCCGACGCCGTGTCCGGTGAGGTCGCCGACGCTGAGGAGCGTCTCGCCGTCGGTCAGTTCGAGCGCGTCGTACCAGTCGCCGCCGATCAGCGTGTTCGTGGACGCCGGCAGGTGCCGGGCCGCGAGGTCGAGGGTCCTGGGATCCCGGTGCGGGAGCCGCAGGGAGCCGCGCCACTGCGGCAGCACGGCCTCCTGCAACTCGACCGCGATCCGGTGCTCGGTCCGCGCGTCCTGCCGCCGGTCGGTGAGCGAGTCACGGGTCTCGCTCACCACCCGCTGGCTGCGGCGCAGTTCGCTGACGTCCCGCAGCACGGCCCACATCGAGGCGGTGCTTCCGTCAGTGTCGAGGACCGGTTCGCCCATCATGTGCACGGTCCGTACGTCGCCGTTCCGGCGGGCGATGCGGAACTCGCCGTCGATGGGCCGGGCGTCGACGAGGCAGTTCGTCACCATCGCCGTCAGCTTCGGCCGGTCCTCGTCGAGCACCAGGGACGGCAGCTCGTCGAGGGTGAGCGGGGGAGCGGCGGGGTCGCGGCCCAGGATCTGGTAGAGCTCCCCGGACCAACTGGCCTCGTCCGTCAGCAGGTTCCACTCGGCGCTGCCGACCCGGCTGAGCAGTGAGCCGGGTGCGGGCGCGGCGGGTTCCGGGTCCGCCGTGGGCAGGGGCCCGTCCCGTAGCTGGGCCAGGTGCTCGTCGAGGTCGTTGAGCTGGTGCAGGGCCAGGTCGCACAGGGCGCGCTGCCAGCGTCCCCGGGGGTGGTCCGATCCGTCCTCCTCGGCGTCGCGCCGCACGGCGTCCACGTCGCCCTTGAGCCGCCGCGTCTGCGATATCAGCGACTCGACCGAGCCGCGTCCGGGCGGCTGGGCGGCGGGGCGGTCCGCGGAGAGGTGGGACGGCATGACGCACTCCGATGCGGGGACGGTTCGACCAAGGCGGACGGAGGGACCGTTACGACTGTTGCACAGCCCGCGACGCCCTGTAAGGGATTTGGCAACACACGATACGGTGGTGCTTCTGGCATATGCCACAGTCTCACGGAGTTACTCCGAGGTAGGTGCGGAGCAGGCACTCCGGAGGGCCAACTCGTAGATTACACAGGGAGTTTGACGACCCGTCGGTAAGGTGGCGCGCGGTTGCCGCGCGTGTTCGACGGCCCTGTGTTCGATAGCTTCAGTACCGCAGAACTCCGGCGATGCCGTCCGCCTCACCCAGTGTGCCGTCCGGTACGAAACGGACGTCGGCTCCGGTCTCCAGGCACTGCTCGACGATCTCGTCCACGATGTCCTCGCGGCCCTCGAGGTCGCTGCTCTCGGCGAGGATCAGGTGGTCCCCGGCGTCGCGGACCGTCACCCGGTAGTTCTCCTCGACGGCCAGCAGCCGGACGCGGCCGTCCCGGGCGCTCTGCCAGAGCTCGTCGACACCGGCGGCGAACTCCCGTCGCCCGCGGGCCGTTTCGAGGGCGCGGGTCACGGCTTCCGTGTTCCTGCGGGCCTCCGTCTCGATCACCGGCCGAATGGCCTGCCACACGGACTCGGGCGTCCCGTGCGCGAGGCCGCCGTGCGGGACGTGCACCGCTCCCTTGGTGGCGCTGCCGACCTCGTCCATCAGGGCGAGGGCGGCCGGCGGGCCGGTGACGTACAGCGGTCGCGGGTGCTCGCGCAGGACGGTGCTCATCGCGGTGTCGGCCTCACGCAGGAACTGGCGGGTGCGCTCCTCCCGGAAGGCGCTCTGCAGGTCGCCGACCCGCTGCTGCCGTTCCGGGTCGAAGTTCTCCACGCGGCGGGTCAAAGGGAAGCCGTCGGCGCGTTGCTCGACGACGCGGTCGGCGCCGCCGTTCCAGAGGGTCGCGCGGTCGGCGGAGAGCGACAGCACCCAGAACGGCCGTTCCGCCGTCTGGGCGGAGACGAGGTTGCGGGTGAGGAAGGTGTCGGAGAGCACCACGCGTTCGGGCACGGACCGGGCGAGCGACCACACCTGGTGCTCGCCGGGAGCGGCGAAGATCGCCAGGCCGTCCTCGGCGTGCGTCAGGTCGACCTCGGAAAGGGCCTGGTCGAGGTGGTGGGCGACCTCGGCCCGGCGTTCGCGGCTGATCACCGGATCGGCCTCGAGCTGCCGCTTGGCCTCGGTCACCGCGTTGCGCAGCCGGACCTGGTCCTGGGTCTTGTGGGGATCGCGCCGGTGGGTCGGAGTCAGCACGGAGACCGCGGGGTAGGGGCGCGGGCGCCGCAGCTCGGCAAGGGTCGCGGGACTCAGAACGTGCTCCATGACAGAACGATAGAGCGGATTCGCCATGAGGGCATTCGGGGCAATCGGCACCTCCCTGTGGAGGCCGGGGAGCCGGGAGTTGGGCAAGTTTTTGCGGCTGGCCGATTCCGGCGGAGTCCATGTCGGCAGGGAGTCGCACGCTCGAAATCTAGATGGTTAATACAACTTATTTGCGGGGGGTGCGCGTATGCCCGGCGTCACCGGCTGGGTCTCCTTCGACCGCGACCTGAGTGCCGAGGCAGCGCCCCTGAACGCGATGACCTAGTGCCGTGACCGGGAACATTCACCGGGTTGGTGTGGGGGGCTCTTGAGCCGGTTGGATGTGATCTCATTTCCGGTCTGGTGTGGGGGTGGGATGGCGCGACTGGTCCGGGTGCGCATGCTGACCGAGCGGGAGGGGCAGAAGTTGCAGCAGGTCGTGCGGCGAGGCAGCACGAGCTCGGTGTGGTTTAGGCGGGCGATGATGCTGCTGGCTTCGGCGGGCGGCAGCACGGTCCCGGCCATCGCACGGCTGATGCAGGCTGATGAGGACACCGTCCGTGATGATGTGATCCACCACTTCAACGAGGTCGGGCTGTCCTGTCTGGCCCCTCAGTGGGCGGGAGGCCGTCCCCGCCTACTCAGCCCGGACGACGAGGACTTCGTTGTCCAGACGGCCACCACCCGCCCTACCCAGCTCGGTAAGCCCTTCACCCGCTGGTCGATCCGCAAGCTCGTCGATCACTTGCGACGCAACATCTCCCGGCCGGTCCGGATCGGCCGGGAGACCCTGCGCTGTTTACTGGCCCGCCGCGGGATCTCCTTCCAGCGCACGAAGACCTGGAAAGAGTCCCCGGACCCTGACTTCGATGCCAAGCTCGACCGGATCGAGTACGCGATCAACGAGCGCCCGCATCGCACGTTCGCGTTCGATGAGTTCGGCCCCCTGGGCATCCGTCCGACCGCGGGCTCTTGCTGGGCCGAGCAGGGACATGCGGACCGATTGCCGGCAACCTACCGCCGCACCCACGGCATCACCTACTTCCACGGCTGCTAGTCCGTAGGCGACGACCAGCAGTGGGGCGTCAACCGGCGCCGCAAAGGCATCGACCACACCTGGTCAGCACTCAGATCGATCCGCGCGGCCCGACCCGACGGCGCCCCGATCCACGTGATCCTCGACAACCTGTCCGCCCACCTGAACTGGCGCATCCGGCGGTGGGCGGCGAAGAACAAGGTCGAGCTGTGCTTCACCCCGACCTACGCCTCCTGGGCAAACCCCATCGAGGCCCACTTCGGGCCGCTGCGGCAGTTCACCCTCGCCAACTCCCACCACCCCAACCACACGGTCCAGATCCGGGCCCTGCACGCCTACCTGCGCTGGCGCAACAACAACGCCCGCCACCCCGACGTCCTGGCCGCCCAACGACGCGAACGCGCCCGTGTCCGCAGCGAGAAAGCCATCCGCTGGGGCGGCAGAGCGGTCCAAGCCACGGCCTGACCACCGGGCCTTTCCCGGTCACAGCACTGGATCGCCCGGCAAATTGATCGTCTTGTACTCCAGGAACGAGCTGAGGCCCTCGGGCCCGAACTCGCGGCCGACCCCGGATTCCTTGTATCCGCCGAAGGGGGCGGCGAACTCGATCCGGTACCCGTTCAGCGTCAAGGTCCCCGTACGCACTTGGCGAGCGATGCGCATGGCCCGCTCCAGGTCGTTGGTCCAGACACTTCCCGACAGGCCGTACTTCGAGTCGTTCGCGATACGGACCGCGTCGTTGTCGTCGTCGAAGGGGATCACGACAAGCACTGGGCCGAAGATCTCCTCCTGCGCGACGCGCATGGAGCTGTCGACGTCTGCGAAGATCGTCGGTTCGACGTACCAGCCCTTCGTCTGGCTCGCGGGCCGGCCGCCGCCGACCGTGATCGTTGCGCCGTCCTTCCGCCCGCCGGCGATGTAGTCCTCGACCCGCCGCCGCTGGCGCTCGGCCACCAGGGGGCCGACCTCGGTCGAGGGGTCATCCGGATCGCCGACCCGCAGCGCAGCAGCCGATTGCGAGATCGCATCCACAACCTGCTGGTAGCAGCTGCGATGAGCGAGGATCCGGGTCTGCGCCAGGCAGTGCTGCCCGGACATCATGATCGCGTACGGCATAAGGGCGGGCACGACGCTGTCGATGTCGGCGTCCTCGAGGATGATGGCGGGCGACTTCCCGCCGCACTCGAGGGTGACGCGCTTGAACTGCTCGCCGCACAGCGCGCCGACCCGCCGCCCTACGGCGGAGCTGCCCGTGAAGCTGATCTTGTCAACGAGCGGGTGCCGCACGAGCGCCTCACTGTTCTCCCGGTCGGCGGGCACGATGTTGAGGACACCCGGGGGCAGACCGGCCTCCATGGCAGCTTCGGCGAGCAGGTACGCGTCCAGCGGAGTCTCCGGCGCGGGCTTCAGCACGACGGTGCAGCCGGCGATCAGGGCAGGAGCAAGGTTCACCATCGTCAGGATGAGCGGCGCGTTCCACGGCACGATCTGCCCCACGACGCCCACAGGCTCGCAAAGGATCCGCGCGGTACCGCTGAGACCTGCTCGATCCTGCTCGAAGGGGAACGTGGCGGCAAGTTCCCGGTTGTAGTCCAGAACCATCACGGGAACCGGTGCCTGGAGCTGGTTCGAGAAGCTGATCGGTGAACCCATCTCTGCGGTGATGAGCTGTGCGATCTCCGGGACACGTGCGCGCAGGTAATCGCTGAACGGACCCAGAGCGTTTGCGCGCTCCTGTGGAGACATGCGGGGCCAGGGGCCATCGTCGAAGGCGGCGCGCGCCGCGCGTACTGCTCGGTCGATATCGGCAGGCGTCGATGAGGGAGCGGTACCGAGCCGCTCCTCCGTGACCGGAGAGATGACCTCGATCACGTCCTCCGACGCAGGCGCGATCATGTCCCCGCCAATGAACAGCCGGTCCTGCATTGTGCGGCTGGTCATGGCCGCTCCTTTCGCCGTGCTGCCGCCGGTGACCGACGCCGAGCCGTCACCGCGTGATGTCTGCAAACAGCCGACCACGACGGAGCCTCGGCCGCGTGCGGGCTTCCACCAGACGGAGGACCGATGCCGTGGCGCCCCGCGAGCAGCAACCCGGCGAATGTTCCCGGTCACGGCACTAGACGACGGCCTGCCGCGGCCCGGACGACCACGGCGTCTGGGCCGAGGGGCCAGCCGGCCTCGGACACCGCAGGCTCACGATCATCGACCTGCCCGGCGGCCGCCGGCCCATGACCGCCGCCACCCCGCACGGCACCGTCGCCCTCGTCGACAGGGGCAAGAGCCCCTATCCGTCCGCGCAGGAGCCGAAGTACGCGCTGGCCCTCCGGAACCAAGCGAAGGACCTCCCGGCACGACCGGACCACCCGCTCTTCGACCTCGTCGACCCCGAACGGCTCCGGCAGGCCGCGCACCGCGACACGCCCGTCGAGCGGCCAGGCCGCACGACGGGGCCTGGAGCGGGCCCTCGACCTGGCGATGTGGCGGGACCTCTGCGCACCCGAGGTCTCACTCGGCTGACCACGGGGTCCGTGGCCGGACCGGCTCACTCGGAGTCGTGGTCGGAGCCGCAGGAACTGCCGTCCGGCGGGAGAGTGCCGTACAGCAGGAACGCGTCGACCTTGCGGTGCACGCACTTGGAGGAGCCGTAACCGGTGTGGCCCTCGCCCCGGTTGTCGAGCACCACGGCCGACGACCCGATCCGCTGGGCCGTCTCCACCGTCCAGCGGTACGGCGTCGCCGGGTCGCCACGGGTGCCGACGAGCAGCATCTTCGGGGTGTCGAGATCCTTGACCTTGTCACGGATGAAGTCGGTGCCCTTGGGGCGGCCGTAGCACATCAGCACCTGGGTGAGCCGGTAGCGGCCGAAGACCGGCGACGCCCGCTCGTACCGGGCGCGCAGCCGGCCGAGGTCCCTGCCGACCTGCTCCGCGGTGGGGCGGTCGGGATCGTCCGCGCAGTTGACCGCCATCAGCGCGGCCGACAGGTTGTCCATGGGCACGTCCTGCGGGTCGACGAGCCCGGCGTGGGCCACCCGCCACGGGGGGAGGCCGACGCCCCCGGACGCGAAGGCCTCCAGACGGCTGGTGTCGCCGTCCTCGAGCAGTTGTGCGACGGCCCGCTGGAGCGACGGCCACAACTCCCTGCTGTACAGCCCCTGCGCGAGGGCTGCCGCGAAGTCCTGGCCGGAGAACGCCTCGCCGAAGTCGGTCGGCACCGGGTCCTGGTCGAGCGACTCGACCACCTGGACGACGTGCTCCCTGGCCTCCCGGGGATTCTGCCCGAACGGGCAGGCGATGTCCTCCGTGCACCAGGCGAGGAAGTTCTCCAGCGCGGTCTGCTGCCCCCGCGCGCTCACCACACCCTGCTCGGACAGCGGCTCGGTGAGTGTGTCGACGCCGTCCAGGACCATCCTGCCGACCTTGTCCGGGAACTGGGCCGCGTACACCGCACCGAGCCGGCTGCCGTAGGAGAAGCCCAGGTAGTCGAGCTCGCCGTCGCCGAGCGCGTCGCGTATGACGTCCAGGTCCCGGGCGGCGTTCACCGTGCCGATGTGGGGCAGGACGGGACCCGAGTGCTCGGTGCACTCGGCCGCAGCGTCGCGCAGCTTTTCGAGCAGGGCCTGAGGATCGGCCACGGCGGCGTCGCCGTCCGTCGCGTCCAGTGCGTCGTCCGGGGCGGTGCCGCAGCTGACCGGGGAGGAGCGGCCGACGCCCCGGGGATCGAAGGCGACCACGTCGTAGCCGTTCGTCAGCCCCATGAAGTCCTTGCCGGCCATGGCGAGTTGGCCCACGCCCTGACCGCCCGGGCCGCCGAAGTTCAGCAGCAGCGAGCCCCGGGACTTGCCCGTGGCCCGATAGCGGGCCAGGGCGAGATCGAGGGTCCCCTTCCCGGGGTCGGCGTAGTCGAGGGGGACGGTGACCTTGCCGCACTGGAGGTCCTTCGGCATGTCCTCGCCCTCGCACGCCGACCACGTGACCTTCTGGTCGTAGAAGCGCCCCAGGCCGGACCCGGGGCCGTCCGCGGCCGGCAGCCCCGCACCCAGCAGGGCCAGCCCGGCCGCACAGGGGACCGCGCAGCGCCTCACCGAGGGGCGCGTGGACAGCTTGGCCAGCATCGATGCCTCCAGGGGCGCCCACAGCGGACCGGGGACCGGCGCCCTCGCTCACCATAAGCGGGCACCGGAAGCCGCGCCTCCGGGCGAGCGGGCGGGGGCGGAGTGCCCTATCCTGCGCGGCCGCGTCGCGGATACGAAGGGCTTTACCGCTAGTTCGACAACCGGGCCGCTCGATGGAGTGAAAGGCCGATAAGCCATAACTCGGATCGGCCGTCCGCGTTTTATCTCGTGCGGGTGAGTGCCCGCGATGATGTCTGGAAGGCAGGGAACCTATGAAACGGGTTACCCGAAACGGTGTGATCGCCGTCGCCACCGCCTCTGGCGCGATGGCCCTGACCGTCCCCGCGTACGCCGGTTCCGGGGCGGACGGCTCGGCGGCCGGTTCGCCCGGGGTGGTCTCCGGCAACACCGTCCAGCTGCCGGTGCACGTCCCGGTGAACGTGTGCGGGAACACCGTGAACGTGGTGGGGCTCCTCAATCCCGCCGCGGGCAACAGCTGCGCGAACAAGGACGACGGGCGGGCCGGCCGGCCCGCCCGTCGTCCTTGTTCGCGCAGCTGTTGCCCGCGGCGGGATTGAGGAGCCCCACCA
>NZ_NGFN01000306.1 GCF_002148965.1 Streptomyces swartbergensis
GGGGCGGGTCGCCACTCCCGGCGAGGGCGAGGGCGAGGGCGAGGGCGGGGACGGGGGTCGTGGCGTGCCCGGCGCGTGGCGGTCGCCGCCGGAGCCGTGGGCGCCGTGTCGGCCGCCGCGCTCATCGCCGGTCTCGGCTTCTCGGACGCACCCTCCGGCGGGTCGCGCGAGGGCGGCGGCGGCCGTACGGGACCGACGGCGGGGGAGTCGCCGACGGCGCCGCCCACCGGCACCGCTCGGACACCGACCCCCGGGGCCCCTCTGGCCGGCCGGCCGGAGAACCCGGAGAACAGTGACGAGCCGTCCGGCGCCGCGTCCACGAGCCCGTCCACCGCGGCGAGTCCCACCCCGTCGTCCGATTCCGTGCCGGACGCCCCGAGTCCCTCGGCCGGCAGTCCGACGGCCGYCACCCCGACAACCTCYGCTCCCRCCGCCACCGCCACGCCCCCGGGCCGAACCGAGGGAAAGCCCGGACATGGTCCCGGCGGCACGAAGGGYCCCAAGTGATCCGCCCGTCAAGGCCGTTGAGTAGGGTCAGGCCGGACGGGCGGATTCCGTGCGCGGAACAACTCCTTGCCCCATCCGCCTTGCGGCGATCACAATGCGCATGACAACTGTGCAGGCGGCCGGAAGATTTCCGGCCGCCTCCGTCGCAAGAGGGGACCCCCCATGAGAAAACCTCTCGCAGCCGCGTTCTGCGCCCTGGCGATAGCCGGGGCCGGCGCGGCTCCCGCGACCGCTGCCGAGGCCGCCCCCACGGGCGTCGGCAAGGTCGCGGACACGGGCTCGGCCACGTCCGCCGTGCCGGACGTGGTCACGTCCGTGGAGCAGACGCTGTCCGGCCTCAACCCCAAGGCCAAGGCCGTGAACCTCGCCGGCACCGTCGCGCTCAGCAACTGTTCCGGCTCCGTGGTCCGCATGCCGGACTCCGAGTCCAACGACCCGGCGTTGGTGATGACCAACGGACACTGCCTGGACAGCGGCTTCCCCGCACCCGGCGAGGTCCTCGTCGACAAGGCGTCCAGCCGCACCTTCAGCCTGCTCAACGCCTCCGGCTCGCGCGTCGCAACCCTGCGCGCCGCCAAGCTCGCGTACGGCACGATGACCGACACGGACGTCGCGTTCTACCAGCTCACCACCACCTACGGGCAGATCAGGAGCTCCTACGGCATCAGTCCGCTGACGCTGAACGACACCCACCCGGTCGCCGGCTCCGCCATCAGCATCCCCTCCGGCTACTGGAAGCGCGTCTACAGCTGCAACATCGACGGGTTCGCGCACACCCTGAAGGAAGGCGACTGGACCTGGAAGGACTCGGTCCGTTACACCTCCGCCTGCAACACCATCGGCGGCACGTCCGGCTCACCCGTCGTCGACGAGGCCACCGGCAAGGTCGTCGCCGTCAACAACACCGGCAACGAGGACGGCGAGCGCTGCACGGTGAACAACCCCTGTGAGGTCGACGCGAACGGCAACGTGACGGTCCGCAAGGGCATCAACTACGGCCAGGAGACCTACCAGATCCCGGCCTGCTTCGGCATCGACAACAAGCTCGACCTGAGCGCGAGCGGCTGCACCCTGCCCAAGCCGTAAGGCCGGGGCAGATCCCTCTGGGTCGGGCGGTCACGCGGGAGTCCTGCGCACCGCCCGGCCCGCCAGGGCGTCCGTGCGACGCCCGTCCTCGATCACGAACCGCCCATCGACCAGCACGTACGGGATGCCCGTCGGGAGCACGCGCGGCTCGGCGAAGCTCGACCCCGCCGCGACCGTCGCCGGATCGAAGAGCACCAGGTCGGCGACGAACCCCTCGCGGACCAGGCCCCGGTCCGGCAGCCGGAGCCGGGCCGCCGGGCGCGAGGTGAGGTGCGCGACGCACTCCTCCAGCGACAGCACCCCCAACTCCCGCACGTAGTGGCCGAGGTAGTGCGGGAACGTGCCGTACGCGCGCGGATGCGGCTTGGCGCCCTGGAGGATGCCGTCCGAGCCGCCGGTGTGCACGCGGTGACGCATGATCGCCCGGACGTTCTCCTCGTGGCCGACGTGCTGGAGGATCGTCGGCGCCAGCCGGTCGGCCAGCAGCAGCCCGCGCGCGGTCACCCAGGGTGCCTCGCCCCGCACGTCCGCCGACTCCTGGACCGTCCGGCCGACGAACTCGGCCAGCGCCGGGTCGCCCACGCCCGAGATCTCGATCGTGTCCCACTCGATGGGCACGCCGTGGCAGCCGTCCGAGCCGGTGACCTCCAGGTCGTGGCGGATCCGCTCGGCCGTCTCCTCGTCCGCCAGCCGCTTGAGGACCTGTTCCGGCCCGCCCTCGCTCGCCCAGCTCGGCAGCAGGGCCGCCAGCGTGGTGCAGCCCGGTGTGTAGGGGTAGGTGTCGAGGCTGATGTCCGCCCCGGCCGCCAGCGCCTCGTCCAGCAGGGCCAGCAGCTCGGGCGCCCGGCCCTTGTTCACGCCGAAGTTCATGGTGGCGTGCGCGAGATGCAGGGGGCAGCCCGCTTCCCGGGTCAGCGCGACCATCTCCTGGTACGCCTCCAGGGCGCCCGCGCCGTAGGAGCGGTGGTGCGGGCAGTAGTAGCCGCCGTACGACGCCACCACCCGGCACAGCTCGGTCAGTTCGGCGTCCTGCGCGTACATGCCGGGCGTGTAGGTCAGCCCCGACGACATGCCGACGGCGCCCTGCTCCATGCCCTCGGCGACCAACTGCCGCATCCGGTCCAGCTCCTGCGGGGTGGCCTCCCGGTCCTCCCAGCCGACGGCGAGCGCGCGGACCGTGCCCTGGGGGATGAGGTAGGCCGCGTTCACGGCGATCCCGCGGTCGAGGCGGTCGAGGTACTCGCCCACCGTCCGCCAGTCGAAGTCGATGTCGTCGCCCGAGCCGTTCCACCCGGCGATCGCCCGGCGCACCTCGCCGAGCGTGCGGTCGTCGACCGGCGCGTACGACAGCCCGTCCTGGCCGATGACCTCCAGCGTGACGCCCTGCGCGGCCTTGGCGCTGTGGTCGGGGTCGCGCAGCAGGGCCAGGTCGCTGTGGGCGTGCATGTCGACGAAGCCGGGGGACAGGGTGAGGCCCTCGGCGTCCAGCTCCCGGCGCGCCTTCGGCCGCTGGCAGCCGGCGGCGGCGGCCTCCTTGACGATGGACACGATCCGGCCGCCGTCGACCACGGCATCGGCCCGGTAGGAGTCCGCGCCGGAGCCGTCGATGACGTCCGCGTCCCGGATGACGAGCTCTTCCATCGCGCCGGCCTCCTAGAAGAACGTACGGACGTAGTCGACGACCGTGCCGTCCGCCTCGGCGACCGGGATCAGCGGCCACTTGTCGAACGAGGTGCACGGATGGGACAGCCCCAGGCCGACCCAGTCACCGACCTCCAGATCCGCCTCCGGAGTGGTGCTCAGCCAGGCGTGCTGGTCGGACAGCGCCGTCACCGACACGCCGGTGGCCGGGCGCTCGGCGCCGTCCCGGCGGATCACCTGGGCGAAGGGCAGGTCGAGGTCGTAGGCCGCGTCCCGCTTGCCCGCGTTGACGAAGGCCTGCTCGGCACAGGGCCGTGACACCACCTGCGTCCACAGCCGGAAGGCCGGCTCCAGGGCGCCCTCCTCGGGCACCCGGTTGAACGGGGTCAGCTTGCGGTAGTGGCCGTCGTCGTGCGAGACGTAGGCGCCCGAGCGGAGCAACTTCAGCACGGGAAGGGAGAGTTCTGGGATCTCGGCGAAGACCTCGGCGACCGCGTCGAACCAGGCGCTGCCGCCCGCGCTGACGATGATTTCGTCGACACCTGAGAACCGTCCGGCCTTGTCGAAGTCGGCGGCGAGTGCGACCAGCCGCCGCAGCCACGCCGTGACCCGCTCCGGGTCCGCCTTCGGCACCTCGCCCTCATAACCCGCGACGCCGACGAGCCGCAGGGTCCGCGTGCCCGCCACCGCGTCCGCGACCGCCGCGCACTCCGCCTCCGTACGCAACCCGGTACGGGCGCCCTCCCCGGCGGCGAGTTCGACGACGACGTCCAGCGGGCGCCGGGCGCCGCTCAGCGCGGCGTCCATCAGCTCCACCCCGCGCACCGAGTCGACGTAGGCGACGAAGCGGAACTCCGGGTCGGCGTCGAGCTCGGCGGAGATCCAGCGCAGGGCCGCCGCGTCGACCAGCTCGTTCGCCAGGAACACGCGCCGGGTCCCGAACGCGCGCGCCACCCGCACCTGATGCGGCACCGCCAGCGTGATGCCCCACGCCCCGTGCTCGATCTGCCGCTGGAAGAGCTGGGGCGCCATGGAGGTCTTGCCGTGCGGCGCGAAGGCCAGGCCGTGCCGGTCCGCGTAGGTCTCCATGAGCCGCAGGTTGTGCTCCAGGCGCTCGGCGGACAGCGCGAGCAGGGGCGTGGTGAAGCCGCCGGTGAACAGGTTCCGGCGCTGGGCGGCCAGCTCGCCCACGGTCAGGCCGTCGGCGTCCGGCGGGAGGCCCTTGAAGCGGTGGTCGACGCGCTCGGCGGCGAGCCGGGCGAGGGACTCGGCGGCGGTATCGGCTGACATGGAGCCTCCCTGATCAGGGCTGTTGCACTGTCTGCAACATTCATTGCGTATATCGCTCAACGCTGTCTAACATCTCGGCCACCCGGGGTCAACGAAAGCGGCCGCACACGCCGCCCCCGCCGAGCAACCAGGAGCTACGAGCATCGTGACCCCCACCGGACCCTGCAACTCCCCCGACGTCGTGGACGTCGTCGCGCTCGGCGAGGCCATGGTCACGTTCCTGCCGTCCCGGCCGGGCCGGCTCGCCGACGTCCCCTCCTTCGACCGGGGCATCGGCGGCGCGGAGTCCAACACGGCGTGCGTGCTGGCCGCCGCCGGGCACTCCGTGCGGTGGGTCAGCCGGGTGGGGGACGACCCGTTCGGCGACCATCTGGTCGAGGCCATCGGCGGGTACGGGGTGGACGTGGCACACGTCCGGCGCGACCCCGCCCGCCCCACCGGCATCTACTTCCGCACGGCCGGGGACCGGGCCACCGACGCGCAGACCTGGACGCGGTCCGCGCCGGCCGCGTGCTGCACCTGTCCGGGATCACGGCCGCGCTGTCCGGGACCTGCCTGGACCTGATGCGCGAGCTGACCGCGCGCCGGCCCGGCCGCCCCCTGGTCTCCTTCGACGTCAACCACCGGCCCGGCCTGTGGCGCGGCACGGACGCCCCGGAGGTGCTGCGGGACCTCGCGCGGGGCGCGGACCTCGTGTTCGTCGGGCAGGACGAGGCCTGGGGGCTGCGCGGCGCCGAGGCCGTCCGCGCCGCCCTCCCCGAGCCCGAGGTGCTGGTCGTGAAGCAGGGCGCCGCGGGAGCCACCGTCTTCGACCGGCGGGACGTCACCTTCGTGCCCGCCCCGCGCGTCGACGTCGTCGCCGCCGTCGGCGCCGGGGACGCCTTCGCCGCCGGGTTCCTCTCCGCCACCCTGCGCGGCCTGCCCGTCCGGGACCGGCTGCGGCACGGCCATCTGCTGGCCGCCGCAGCGCTCACCGTCCCCGGCGACCTCGCCGCGCCGCCCGCCCGGGAGCACGCCGACCGCCTCGCCGCCCTGGACGACGCCGCATGGGGGAGACTTCGACTCGGCCCGGGCTGGACCGATGACACACAGCGGGCCCCCGAGGAGGTACGTACGCCATGAGCCAGACCGTCGACCGCGCGCTCAGCATCCTGCCGCTGCTCGCCGAGGGCCCCGCCGACCTGGGACAGGTCGCCGACCGCCTCGGCGTGCACAAGTCCACGGCCCTGCGCCTGCTGCGCACCCTCCACGAGCACGGCCTCGTCTACCGCCAGTCCGACCAGCGCTACCGCCTCGGCGCCCGCCTCTTCGCCCTCGCCCAGGAGGCGATGGAGAACCTCGACGTCCGCGAGATCGCCCATCCCCACCTGGTCCGCCTCAACGAGAGCTGCGGACACACCGTGCACCTCGCCGTGTACGAGGAGAACGAGGTCCTCTACATCGACAAGGTCGAGAGCCGCTACCCGGTGCGGATGTACTCCCGGATCGGCAAGCCCGTCGCCATCACGGTCGCCGCGGTCGCGAAGCTGCTGCTGGCCGACCTGCCCGAGCACGAGCGGCGGGCGGTGGCGGAGAAGCTCGACTACCCCGCGTACACGTCCCGTTCGACACCCAACGCCGGCGCGTTCCTGCGCGAGCTGGAGAAGGTGCGCGAGCAGGGCTGGGCCACCGACCTCGGCGGCCACGAGGAGTCCATCAACTGTGTCGCGGCGCCCATCCGCGGCGCCGACGGCCGGGTCGTCGCCGCGATGTCGGTCTCCGCGCCGAACGTCGTCGTCACCGCCGACGAACTCCTCACCCTCCTGCCGCTGGTGCGCCGTACGGCGGACGCCATCAGCGGGGAGTACTCCGGCAGAACACAAGTGAAGGGCACCGAATGACCGACAAGATCGCACTCACCCCCAGGACCCACACCACCCCGCCGGCGAAGTTCTCGCACGGCGTGAAGAAGGGCAACATCCTCCAGGTCGCCGGCCAGGTCGGCTTCCTGCCCGCGGAGGAGGGCAAGCCGCCCACGCCCGCCGGCCCGACCCTGCGTGAGCAGACCCTCCAGACCCTGGGCAACGTCAAGGCGATCCTTCAGGAGGGCGGCGCCGGCTGGGACGACGCCATGATGATCCGCGTCTACCTCACCGACGTGGCCCACTTCGCCGAGTTCAACGAGATCTACAACGCGTACTTCGAGGAGCAGGGCCTCACCCAGCCGCCCGCCGCGCGCACGACGGTCTACGTCGGCCTGCCCGCGGGTCTCCTCGTCGAGATCGACGCGCTGGCCGTCCTCGGCTGACCCATCCCCTACCCGGCCTTTTCGAGGCGCGGCGCCTCCGATGCGCCGCGCCGGGCTCCCTCCGCGCTGCTCGCGGTCTCCCTGGCCGTCGGCCTCGCGGCTGGTCTGCCGGTCACCGAACCCCTCGGCACGGTCCTCGGCATCATCGGCACCCCGCTCGTCCTCATCCCCGCCTGCCGGTGATCCTCGCCTGCCTGATCTCCGTGGTCCTGCGCGTCGCCCAGGGCTCGGCGACGGTGGCGATCGTGACCGCGGCGGGCGTCTGGGGGCTTCCGGATGGTCGCCGAGTACTTCGGCGTCAGCGGTTCGTGGTGGCCGTGATGTTGAGCATCTTCGTGTAACGATGCGGGGGCCGACTGTGTGCGGCACAGGTTCGTCGACCATACTGCTCCGCTGTGGAGCAGCGCATAGGTTCGAGCAGCCAGCCCCTGGAGGGCGCCGGATTCGACCCGGCCTTCATCCCCGGGCTCACGTCACCCGCGTCCGGCCGGACGGAGGACGACGGGCCGGAGAAGGAGCCTGAGGTCGCCGAGGCCGAGGAAGCCGAGGACGCCGAGGATGCCGCCCCCGAGCGGGAGGAGACGGCGGAGACGGCCTCCTCCGAGCCGGAGGAGGACGATGCCGACGGCCCCGTCTTCGAGGCGTCCGACCGCCGCGCGCGGATAGTCGCCGACCACAGAGGCGTACGCCTGGCCCTGGACGACCAGGAATGCGAGTTCCGCTGGGACGAGATCGGGGCGGTCGAGACGGAGACCGCCCGCTTCGGCAAGCGCTACACCGTCACCGTCCACACCCCTGACCGGCGCTGGTACCCGATCGAGATCGAAGCGCCGGCCAGGAGCCACTTCAAGGAGTGGGACGAAGAGTTGGACGCAGTCCTCGATGCCTACTTCGAGGAAGACGCCGGCTGAGGAGCACGCCTAGCGGCAGTACTGGCTTTCCTTTCCGATCGACCGGTACATGCAGTCCGCGTTCTCCAGCAGTTGCAACACCGCGTCCCGGTTACGGGAGGTCTCCCGCTCGATCACCTCGTCGGGCGGGTAGAACCCACCACCGGAGCTGGACCTCGGATACATCTCGAACGTGTACCCGAAGATCTTGTGCGTGCCCCAGAGGTAGTCGTCGATCGACCCGTCCGTGATGTACAGGTCGCTGGACTGCTCCGCCGTGTACCCGTTGCTCGCGGCCATCTTCTGCCCGACCGCCTTGAAGGCCGCGTTGTCGTCCGCGGTCATCCCGGTGGTCGTGTCGGAGTACGTGTAGCCGAACGGCCACAGCACCAGCTCGCTGTACGTGTGGAAGTCGACGCCGGCCTTGATCTGCTGCACCCCGCCGACGACCCGGCTGCGCACGAAGTCGGCGACGACCTTGACCTCCGGCGCGGACTCGGGCGCGGAGCCCCGGTAGGTGTCGGAGGACGTCGAGCCGGAGGAGCCGCCGCAGCAGCCCCAGCGGTAGTTCCAGTTGCGGTTGAGGTCCGTACCGACGTACGAACTGCCGCTGTTGGGCTGGCGGTTCTTGCGCCACGAGCGGTACGACCCGGTGGCGATGTCGTACTCGCCGCCGTCCGGGTTGATGTCCGGCACGATCCAGATCTCACGGTTGTTCACCATGCTGGTGACGCGCGAGTCGGAGCCGTAGTCGGAGGTCAGCTCGCGCAGCAGGTAGAGCGCCATCTCGACGGTGAGGTGCTCGCGGGCGTGCTGGTGGTGCGTGAACAGCACCTCCGGCTCGGACTCGTCGCTGCCCACGTTGTCGCTGATCTTGACGGCGACGATGTTCCGGCCCTGGTACGACTTGCCGATGACGCGCTGGCTCGCGATGGAGGGGTTGGCCGAGACGATCGAGTTGATCTCGCTCGTCATCTCCGCGTAGTTGTGGTAGCGCGAGTCGGCGGACGGGAAGTCGTGGATCCGGACGTCGTCCTCGGCGGCGGACCGGTCTGGGACCGCGCCGAGCGGGGTGACCTCGTAGCCCAGCGCGCGCAGCTTCTTGATCTGGTCCGCGCGTCCGGAGACGACGACACCGTGGCCGTGGGCCTCGTCCACGGTCACTCCGGTGCGCTGAAGTGCCGTGCGGTCCTCGGCCGTCGAGTGCATGTGGATCTCGTACTGCCGGACGTCGTCGGCCGACGGGGCCGCCTTGGGGACGCTGTCGGCGGTGGCGTCCGTCGTCGTTGTCGCGGTCAGGGGCGCCGCGAGGGCGAGTGCGAGGAGGGTGGCGAGGGCGGCGGTGCGTCTGCCGGTGCGGGCACCGGAGCCTCGTATGCGGAGTCGCATGAAATCTCCTTGTGGGAGGTGGGGTTGTTCCGTGCGACGTACGTGTGCGGGTGGCGCACATCGTTCTGCCAATGGCATGAGCAGGTCAAGACCGAAAGCGGACGCAGCAGTGTACGCGTGCGGCGCGGCGGTCGAGCTGTCCCGGCCGAAGTACACCCACGGGTGTGACCCGAGCGTGCATATATGTACGCAAGAGGGGAGAGTGAGGACCCGCGCAAGGGGAGCCGGAGTGTCCGGATCCTCGGACCACACCCCCAGAGGACTGGCTGATCATGGACGGATCAGCGCCACGACGGGACCACCATCTGCCGGTCGAGACGACCAGCTTCGTCGACCGGCGTGGCGAACTGACCCAGGGCCGCGAGCTGTTGGCCCGCGCACGGCTGGTGACGCTGACCGGGCCGGGCGGCGTCGGCAAGACCCGGCTCGCCGCGCGCGTCGCGGCCCGGGTGCAGCGGGCCTTCCCGGACGGCGTGCGCTTCGTGCACCTCTCCGGGCTGCACGACCCGGCGCTCGTGCCGCTCGCCGCCGCCGACGCGCTGGGGCTGCACGACCACTCCGCCCAGCCGCCGCTTGACGCCCTCGTCGAGCAGGTGCGGGACCGGCGGCTGCTGCTCGTCGTCGACAACTGCGAGCACCTGGCGGGTGCGTGTGCGCGACTCGCCGCGGCCCTGCTGCACGGCACCGAGGGCGTCCGCATCCTCGCCACCAGCCGGCACCGGCTCGGGCTCACCGAGGAGCACCTGCTGGAGGTGCGACCGCTGCCGGTGCCCGACCCGGACGGCGACCTCTCCGCCGCCGAGGGCTACCCGGCCCTCACGCTCTTCGCCGACCGGGCCGCCGCGGTCGTCCCCGGCTTCCGCCTCACCCCGGACAACCGCGCCTCCGTGGCCCGCCTGTGCCGCCGCCTGGACGGCCTGCCCCTCGCCATCGAACTCGCCGCCGTCCGCATGCGCGTCCTCGACGTCGACCAGCTCCTGGACCGCCTCGACGACCGCTACCGCTTCCTCACCACCGGCAGCCCCGCCGCCCTGCCCCGCCACCAGACCCTGCGAGCGGCGGTCGCCTGGAGCCACGACCTGTGCACCGGCCCCGAGCAACTGGTGTGGGCCCGGCTGTCGGTCCTTGCGGGCAGCTTCGACCTGGAGACGGCGGAGGCGGTCTGCGCGGACGACACCGGGGAG
>NZ_NGFN01000307.1 GCF_002148965.1 Streptomyces swartbergensis
GTTGCAGGCTGATGCCACGTACAGGCATCGTTGCGGCGGGCTCGCCCCCCGCCCCCCACGCGGGCGCGAAGGCACTCTCGCGCGAGGTTCCATCTCCGTCCAGATGGCGGAGCGCGCCCGGCCGCCCCGGTTCGCCCCTACGATGGGCTGCCGGGGCGGTTTTGTGTCTCTGACCTGGGGTGATATCCGGCCAGAGTCGCGCCGGATACCCTCGAAAATGACAGCAAGCGCTTTGACGAATTTCGTTCGCGAGCGACCTGCAAAGACGCTGGTGAGCACATCGCTTAGGCCCGCGCACCTTCTAAGCGCTTGGCCGCAGGTTCGAGTCCTGCCGGGGGCGCAAGTCTCCGCCCTCCCATCGGGAGGGCGTTTTTGCTGTGCGGGCCTTGTCATCGACTGCGCACCATTCTCAAGACGCGCCGGCCGACGATGAGCCGATGCGCGAGGGGCGCCGCCCGACGATGAGCAGCGCCGCGCCCAGCCGTGCAGCGGCGCGCCCGCGCCACGCTGCATCGGTGAGTCCAGCAACGTCCGTGTCGCTTCCCCATACCGGGAGACCGAGCAGGTCCAGGCACCGAACCGGCCAAACGCCCTGTAGGCGGCGGCCAGGACCAGGCCTCGAATCGAACGCCTCTCGATAGGCTCTCGGAGCCCCCGCAAGGGAACGCCGCCCACTCCGAAAGGCACCCGTGTTACGACCCGCATGGCGGACTCTTTCGGGCCGCGGGGCGAGCTGGGTGGCCGGTTTCGTGGCTCTCGTCCTCGCGTTGATCACGACGACGGCATGTGCCGTGCTGTCGGAGTCGAGCTCCCGCGCCGGCTCCCCCACCGAGCGTTTACGCGGGCACGGACGTGGTCGTCGCCGGGCAGCCGTTCGTGCCCCGGGCCGGGGCACTCCGTGCGGCGCTGGACCGGTTGGCGTCCGTCGAGCGGTCCGTTCCCGAACTGTCCTTCCCCACCACGGCCGTGGACGCGTCGGGCGAACCGGTCGAGGCGCCCCGGGACGGACCGTTCCTCGGCGCTCGCGGCGTTTGCCGCCGCACGCCGCTCGTCGCGGGTACGGCCGGTGGAGGTGCTGCGCGAGTCAGCCGCTCCGGCACCGGGGCTTGGCTGGTGGCGGTGCTGCTCGGGGTGGGCGTTCTCGGCGGGGCCGGCGGCTGTCTGGGCCCGGTGGCGACCGGCCGGCTGGACGGGGGCGGCGGGGCGACCGAGAGCATGGTGCTCGTCCTGAGGGTCGGGACGGCGCTGCCGGCGCCGCTGATCTGCCGGGTGGCCGGTGCCCTGTTTCTGACTCCGGAGGCGTGGTTCCTGCCCAGGGAAGGCACGCTCGCGGTCCGCAGCCTGCTCAGGCGTGACGCGCGGTTGGCCGCCACCGTGACCCCGCTCGTGCTCACCCTCTCCCCCTCACCGGCACCCTGCTCTGCGTGCCGCTGATCACGTCGCGGGGCGCGCAGCGCGCGGAACGGGAGCGCTGCTCGCCGATCACGTGGTGTCCTCGGCCGGGCCCGGCATCGCACCGGGTTACGCGGAGCGGGCCGCCCGGCTCCCCGGCGTGGCGGCGGCCTCCGGGCGGCTGTCCGTGGACGGCGAACCGAGCCGCGCGGACGCCCACAGGACGACGACGCGTCCGTCATCGGCGGAGACCTGGTCGCGATGCGGGCCGGCGAGGTGCCCGACCTCCTCGACCTCGGGGCCGGCGGGCCGCTTGCCGCGCCGACCGCCGGGGAGCCCCTGGTGGCCGCCGCGACGACCACCCGCCGGCCCCGACCTCCTCGACCTCGGGGCCGGCGGGCCGCTTGCCGCGCCGGCCGCCGGGGAGCCCCTGGTGGCCGGCGCGACGACCACCCTCGTCGGCCGCTGGGCCATGCGCAGCGCCGCGGCCGCGGCCGGAGGCCTGGCGGGGGTCGTCTTCCGACCGCCCCCGCCGCGTCCCGCGGGTCTCACCCCGCTTCCCGCAGCCCGGCTCAGGCCCGATCATGTCCGGGAACCCATCGTGGGCCGAGGAAGGGGTGTGACGTGCGGCTGCGCTGTGCTGTGCTGGACGACTTTCAGAGGGTCGCGACCGAAGTCGCCGACTGGTCGCCGGTCGCCGACGAGGTGGAGGTCGTCTCCTTCGACACCCACCTGGACGGCGAGGACGCCCTGGCCGCGGCCCTGGCCGACTTCGACATCGTGGTGACGCTGCGGGAGCGCGTGGCCTTCCCCGGGTCGCTGATCGCCCGCCTGCCCCGGCTGAAACTGATCGTCGCCTCCGGCATGCGCAACTCGGTCATCGACTACGCGGCCGCCGAGGAGCACGGCGTCACCGTGTGCGGCACCACGAGTTCCTCCACCCCGCCCGTGGAACTGACGTGGGCCCTGCTGCTCGGCCTCGCCCGCGGCCTCGTCGAGGAGAGCAACGCCCTGCGCTCCGGCGGCCCCTGGCAGTCCACCGTCGGCACCGACCTGCACGGCAGCCGCCTCGGACTCCTCGGCCTCGGCAAGATCGGCAGCCTCGTGGCCCGGGTCGGCCTCGCCTTCGGCATGCACGTCAGCGCGTGGAGTCAGAACCTCACCAAGGAGCGCACCGACGAGATCGGCGTCGAACTCGCCCCCTCCCGGGAGGACCTCCTCGCCGGCAGCGACTTCGTCTCGATCCACCTCGCGCTGAGCGACCGCACCCGCGGACTGCTCGGACCCGCCGAACTCGCCCTCCTCAAGCCGACCGCGTACCTGATCAACACCTCGCGCGCGGCCATCGTCGACCAGGAAGCCCTCCTCGCCGCCCTGCACGAGGGCCGGATCGCCGGCGCCGGCGTCGACGTCTTCGACATCGAGCCCCTGCCCGCCGGCCACCCGATGCGCACCGCCCCGCGCCTCCTCGCCACCCCGCACCTCGGCTACGTCTCCCACGCCAACTACACGACGTACTACGGGCAGGCGGTCGAAAACATCCGCGCGTTCCTCGCGGGCGCGCCCGTACGACGTCTGCCCTGACGCCCGTCCGGGGCCGCGCCCGATTTCCCCATCGTCCGGGTGAGGACAAGGAGATGGCCGGGACCCGCTAACGGGTCCCGGCCGGCCACCGCTGTAAGCGGGGATTCACGCCACGGGCGCCGACGTGAACAAAGGCGCCTCGACTGCCTCTTGGTACTTCAGGACTGCTTGCCAGGGACGATGACGTTGCTGACGCAGGTGACCTGGCTGTGCGAGGTCGGACAGCTCTGCGTCGAGTCGTTGGCGAAGCGGACGCTGCCGTCCTTGGCGGTCGTGAGCTTGTACGTGTCCCCCTGCACGCAGCGAACTTGGCCCTTGCCGTCGTCCACGCACTTGCCGGGGCCGCCATGGGCGGCGGCCTGGGCGGCACCGACCCCGATCAGAGCAAAGCTCCCCAGGACTCCGGCTGCCGCTGTAGCTGCGATCTTCTTCGAGTTGAGCATCTACTTTTCCTTTACGGTCGACCCCCGTGACTGGACGGCGGGGTCGTTCCGGACGCTTGGGCCGACAAAGAAGCCAGACGACAGGCCCCGGGGCTCGGACCACCTGGTTCGAGCCCCGGGGCCTGCCTAGATCACCTGATCAGTGATCACTTGCCACCGAGGATGAAGTTCTGGGTGCAAGTCACGGACTCGCGCTCGCTGTTGTCCTGCTCGGACCAGCCGAGGATGCCGAGCGAGATGTTGACGTCATCAATGTTGATGAGGCCCTTGGTCGAGTCGTTCTGCTCACACGACTGGTTCTGCTTGTTCTCCAGCTTGACCTTCTCGTCCCCGTCCGCAGCGTGGCCGACACCGGCTCCCAGGAAGCTGACGCTGCCGAGCATGGCCATGACGACCGCGGCCTTCTGGTAGTTGCGCATTACTGCTCCGTTCTTGAGTGGACACAACCCGTGATGGGTTGGTCACCGACAGTCGCCAACTGTAGGTGACCCTCATGCGGCTTCTAACGGGCGAAACGCCCACTCACGCAAGTTTCTTGAAAAAAGTTGCGTTGCGACGCGGTTTTGCATGTATCGGATGGCCGAACCCAGCTGGCCACTCTGACCAACTACCGCTAAGGCGACCCTGCCCAAGAGCCGATCGCGCCCGCATCAGCCGGCGAGGTGTCAGGACCTACCGCCGAGGGAGGACGACGCTGTCGACACACGTGACCTGACGGTGCGAGGCCGGACAGGTCTGCGTCGACTCGTTACTGAGGTGGACGCCGCCGTCCTTGCTCCTGGTGAGCTTGTACGTGCTCGGCTGTACACAGCGAACGTGCCCCTTGCCGTCGTCGACGCACCTGCCGGGGCCGCCTTGGGCGGCGGCCGGGACGGCTCCGCCGCCGATCAGGGCGAAGCCCCCCAGGACTCCGGCCGTTACCGCCGCTGCGATCTTCTTCGAGTTGAGCATCTGCTTCTCCTTTACGGTCGACCCCCCCGCGGCTGTACGGCGGAGTCGTTGCGGACATGTGGACCAGCTGGACGTCAGACAGCAGGCCCCGGAGCTCGGAAGAGCTCCGGGGCCTGCCTTAGATCAACCGATCAGTGCTTGCCGAAGCCCTGGGAGCAGGCCAGAGACTCCTTCTCGCTGTTGTCCTGCTGAGACCAGCCGAGGATGGCACCGACCGAAACGTTGACGTCGTCGAGCTGGATGAGCCCGGTCTGCGCGTCGTTCTGGGCGCACGCCTGGGTCTGGTCGTTGTGGAGCTTGACCTTGTCGCCCCCGTCCGCAGCGTGGCCGACGCCGGCACCCAGGAAGCTGACGCTGCCGAGCATGGCCATGACGACCGCGGCCTTCTGGTAGTTGCGCATTACCTCTCCGTTCTCGAGTTTGACACAGTCCGTGAGTGGCTGGTCACTGACAGTCGTAACTGTAGGCGACGTTCGGGGCTTTTGATAGACAAAACGCCCAATCGCGTAACTTTCCTGAAAAAACACATTGTGATGTTGCTGTGCAGATGTCGAACGCCCAGCGACACCGGCCCCAGCATCGGCCAACTACCGGTCAGGCAGCCGCTGTTGACGGCGAGCGAATCCGTCTCCACACGCGGAATGTCGTCATCGTCGCCGAGCAGGAAGAGCACCTGCCGACCCGGGGTGTGTGTCGGACTGTTCGCCCGGGGCCGCAGAAACGGCGGCCGCGCGCACGTTCACAAGTCGATCGCGGGAGCGATCCCGCGTCGACCGCAGAAAAGGAGGAGGCCCCGGGGTTCGGACACATGGTCGAACCCCGGGGCCTGCCTCAGACCAACCGATCAGTGCTTGCCGAAGCCCTGGGAGCAGGCCAGAGACTCCTTCTCGCTGTTGTCCTGCTGAGACCAGCCGAGGAGGCCGACCGAAACGTTGACGTCGTCGAGCTGGATGAGCCCGGTCTGCGCGTCGTTCTGGGCGCACGCCTGCTTCTGGTCGTTGTGGAGCTTGACCTTGTCCCCGTCCGCAGCGTGGCCGACGCCGGCACCCAGGAAGCTGACGCTGCCGAGCATGGCCATGACGACCGCGGCCTTCTGGAAGTTGCGCATTACCTCTCCGTTCTCGAGTCGACACAATCCGTAATGGACTGGTCACTGACAGTCACACACTGTAGGTGAAGATCGGGGATTTTTATACGCAAAACGCCCAATCGCTAAAAAATCGGGGTGTGGCGCTGCCGCGCGGACATCGAGGGGCCGCCCTGGCGCGTCGCGTGCCAGAAGAGAGGGGGAGCCCGTCTTCGCCGCACCTCGGCCTCGGCACGGGTCGTGCGGAAACAACGCCCGTACGGCGGAGCATCCGTTCAAAACGGGTGATCCGGAGAAAAACCTCGTTACCGGCCCGGGGTCCTCGCGTTGAGACGGGCAGTGCGGTCGCGCGTACTGCTGCCGCACTCACCGAGTCACTAAGGAGAACGTGATGTCTCGCATCGCGAAGGTTGGCGTTGTCGCTCTCGGCACGGGCGCTGTAGTGCTCAGTGGCGCCGGTCTCGCCGCGGCGGACGCCGGCGGCAAGGGCGCTGCCATCGGCTCGCCCGGCGTCCTGTCCGGCAACGTGGTTCAGGTGCCGGTCCACGTGCCGATCAACGTGTGCGGCAACACCGTCCAATTCGTCGGCCTGCTCAACCCGGCTATCGGCAACACCTGCAAGAACGAGGGCCACAAGAAGGACGACCACAAGAAGAGCAGCAAGAAGAGCGGGCACCGCCACTGACGTCTGCTGTCTGCCCCGAGAGCCCCGGCCCCCGAACGCCGGGGCTCTCCCCATTCCGGCGTGCGAGCCCTCGTCACCTCACGCGTACCGGTAGATCCTGCCGACGTCCTCCAGTTCGTCCGGCGTCACGTCCCACGGAGGCAGCCTCTGGTGCCGTGCCACGATCCGGCCGTGCTGCCCGTCGCCGGTGGGCGGCGGTGCCGCGGGAAGGTAACGGGCCCCGCGGTGTCTGCGCTGCCAGCGGTACCACTGCAGGTCGATGAAGGCGTGGTGCAGCCAGAACACGGGGTCGTTGACGGAGGCGCCGCCGAGCATGTCCCCGCCGACCCAGCCGTGCACCCGGTTGTGGTTGCGCCAGGACGCGCCGCCCCCGCCGGTGCCCCAGCCCTCCAGCTTGTTGCGGAATCCCCGTGTGACCGTCGAGTCCCAGGGCGCCACGTCGTAGACGGGATCCTTCAGCGCCCACAGCAGCTCGCTCTTCGTGGGCAGGTCGATGGGGGAGCGGCGGCGGCCGAGGTCCCGGGTGAGGAACACCGCGTCGGTCACGGCCACTTTGATGGGCCAGTTGCCTTCCCGGTAGGCGAACGGACCCGTCATCACCTGGTGGTCGGAACGGCGTCCGTTGCCGCCGAGGAGGTCCGCCGTCCAGGGTGCGGAGGTGGTCGTGCGGTAGCGCGTCCAGTCCCAGTACGGCACGGTCACCGAGGAGTCCACCCGGCGCAGCGCGCGCTCCAGGTCGAGCAGGAACCGGCGGTGCCAGGGCAGGAAGGAGGGCGCCATGTGCGCGGCGCGCAGTCCGTGTTCGCCGTCGGAGGAGAAGTACTCGACGTGCATCCGCACGAACTCGTCGTACTCGCCCCGTCGTTTGACCTCCAGCAGCGCCTTGACGAACCGCCGCTTCTCGGCCCTGGTGAGCGTGCCGGCGTCCCTACGCACGTACGCCATGCCGGTCCCCCGTGTGCACATGCCCCGCGTCTCCTGGTTCCGGAGTCAGGTCGCGCAGCCGCCGGCCGGGTCCGAGTTCGTCGACGGCGGCGCGGGCGGCCTCCAGCGGTGACCGGTACGAGCAGTAGTGGTCGACCATGCTCAGCCAGGTGCCGTCGGCCCGGCGCATCAGATGCAGAGGGCGGCCGTCCACAGTGACGTGCCACCGACCCTGCTCGGCCAAACCGCCCGACGGCGTCCACGTCACGCGGATGCGGTGGCTGCGGTAGGTCTGATCGACAGCCGTGTCGCCCGGGGCGTTCCCGGGTCCGGGGCGCTGGAGCCGGAAGGCGGCGGCCACCGGGGCCGCCAGGGCCGCCGCGAGGGCGCAGGCACGCAGACCGCGCGTCACCTCCCGCCGAGTACTGCCCGCCGGTCCGGGTTGCGCTGGGGCTGACGGCTCGCCCCCCGCCGGTCCTCCGCCGATGCTGACGACCATGTCCACTCCTCGTCCGGTTCCGGTGTCGTAGCCGTAACCGCCGGACGTCCCGCACGGTCACCGCCGCGCGGCCAGACAAGTGATCGTCGGCGTCCGTCCCGGCGGGGAGCGGGTCGCGTCACCGGCCGGACACACACGGAGGGCCGGCCCTCGAACTGTCCGAGGACCGGCCCTCCGCATGACGTGGTCCCAGCTCTAGAACCACAGGTTGCCGTGCACCGGCTTGGCGTCGTTGACCGCGGACGCGGCGTTCTTCGCCGTGTGGACCAGCGACTCCTTGCCCTGAGCGCTCACATCGAGGGGGACCCTGGTGCTCACGCCGCCGGTGAGGTCGGTGGACGCCAGGTCGCGAGTGTTCTCAGCGGCCGGAGCAGACTGAGGAGCGGGGGCGGGCTGAGCAACCGGAGCAGGCTGAGCGACCGGAGCAGGCTGAGCGGCGGGAGCAGGCTGAGCGACGGGAGCAGGCTGCGGAGCAGGCGGAGCAACCGGAGCGCTCTGGACAGCCGGAGCAGGCTGAGCAACCGGAGCAGGCTGAGCAACCGGAGCGCTCTGGACAGCCGGAGCACTCTGGGCGACGGGAGCGCTCTGAACCGGAGCAGCCTGAGCAACCGGAGCACTCTGGGCGACCGGAACAGCCTGCACGTCCGGAGCGCTCTGAGCGGTCGGCGCGCTCGGGGCGACCATGGCGTCCTGAGCGAACGCGGGTGTGGCGGAACCGGCGGCGATCAAGGACCCGGCAAAGACGGCGGCAGCCTTCAGAGACTTCATCGTGTTCCTTTCTTCGGCAACGCGCGTCGCCGGAGGGGATTCTGTCGCCGTGCCTAACGAGCCCTGGCCTGGGCGGAAACCGGAGAAGCCCAAGATTGCCGATATCTCATACGAGATCTATTAACAGACCGGGCCACGGAACGGAAAAGAACCGGAGGAATACGCGAAGTCGGGCGGGAAGAACAACCGTCGTGGCGCCGCTCCCTGAGGTCGGCACCACGACTGGACGTGGCTCAGGAGGCCGTCGGCTGCGCCGGCGGCAGCAGCGTGACCTCGGGGTACGTGACGGGCTCGGGCGTCGTCGACACCGCTGTCGACGACGTGCTGGACGACGTCGACGAAACGGACTCGTCCTGCGGCGTCAGGTTGCCTCCGATCAGTCCGGCGAGGAGGTCGTCCACCCCGTTCAACAGGTCGTCGACGGAGGGAAGGATGCCGCCGACACCAGAGGTGATCGCCTGCAGGAGACTGTCGACAGCCCCCAGCACGAGGTCCAGCAGGTCGGTCACGGGGTCGGCGGCGCGCCGTTCGGGCACCCCGGGCACCAGGGCGGGCAGAGGGGGCAGGGCGGGAGCCGGCAACAGCACGACCGTCGACGTCACCGGGGTTCGCGCGTCCTTGGCGGCCGCCTCGGCCAGGGCGGCCTTCGCTTCGGCTCCCAGCTTCCTGGCCTCGGCCGGGGGCAGTAGGCCGTTGCTGTCCCGCAGCACGGCGTTCAGCAGGTCGGCGACCGGGGTGAGCTCACCCCAGTTGAGTTTCGCGATGTGTGCGAGACGCGTGTCCGCGCCGGGAAGCCGGGCGGCGGGCGCCACATGAGCGTGCCCGCGAGCCGAGTCGGCCGCCATGGCGACGGGGCCGGTGATCCCGACCAGAAGGGCGGCGCACAGGGCGCTGGACGCGATGCGCCGTGCGGGCAGAGCACACATGGGGATTCCTTTCGACGGCGTCGGATCTTGAGCCCACCGTGAAAGCGCCCGCGACTTCCCGCAACCGCTCATACGCTTTTCGGGATTTAACCATTCCCCCATTCGCCATGCCCACCCTGATCAGACGGTATGTCAGGACGCCCCCTTCTCGGCCTCTGCCGGAGTAAGGCACCGGCCGCCCCCGGGTGGAGGAGCCGACCGGCATCGGAGGCGACGGCCGGAACCCGCGAAGACTTGCGGTTTCACGATTCCGACACACTTGTCAGACTTCACCGAATTTCTTCAACTATGTCCGATTGATGACTAGAGTTGCGAACCGCCCGACGCACTCTCAGCGCGGACGCATCGCACTCGTGGCGCTGCTGCCACGGCCACCTGTTCCGAAAGGGCAACGACCGGTCATGCGCCATCCTCTGGGCCCCGTGTTTCGCCGCGCGACCGTGGGCGTCCTGGCCCTTGCCGCCATGTGGGCGACCAGCAGTTCCCCGGCCGCCGCGCCGGCCGCCGCGCCCGCGCCGGAGGCCGAGAGCCTCGGATTCGCCCAGCGGCACCTCACCCTCCAGCACGGCGGCATCGTACGCGCGGCCAACGCATCGATCACCTGCCGCACGGCCCAGGGGCCTTCATGCCCGGACGCCCAGGCAGGCGGGTCCGGTGTGAACGGCGACTTCGACATGTTCTACGTCGATGTCGACCGCGACCCCAACACCTACAACTCCTCCCGCGCGGAGGTCCGCCTCCCCAACGGCTCCCGGGTGACGTACGCGCGCCTCTACTGGGGTGGCAACCTGCGCGTGGGCGAACAGAAGCCGCCGCAGGACAACGGGCGCGTGCTGATCGCCGAACCCGGCGGAGAGTACAAGGAGTTGGTCGCGGACACGACGGTCGGACACCGCGCGGCGGACGGCATGGACGCCTTCCAGGCCTCGGCCGACGTGACACGGCTGG
>NZ_NGFN01000308.1 GCF_002148965.1 Streptomyces swartbergensis
CCCGCGACCACCCCCGCGCGGAGCCGCACCACCGCTCCACCCTCCTAGCGGCGGAAGCAACTCCTCCGCCACCCCCGCATGTTCGAAATGACGAACCGGACACAACGCTTCGAACAGACTTCGTCCAACCCCTTGCCGAAGCCTTAGTCGAAGCTCTAGCGTCCCGCACCGCACCTCTCTTTGAGCCATCTGGCGCGAGCCGCCACAGCTCGTGAGCCATCAGGCAGTGAGCCGAAGAGCCGCAGCCGCACTCGAGACAAGGACGTCAGCATGTCGGCATCGAGCAACATGAACTGGGACCGCCGAAACGTACTGCGGGCCGCGATGGGCCTGGCCGCCGCCGGCGGACTTGCCGCGTGCGGCGGCAACACCGGCCGGGGCGGCGGGTCCGGGTCGGGCAAGGGCCTCGTCCAGTACTTCCACGCGTACGGCGAGGCCGGCGTCGAGCAGGCCGTCAAGCGGTACGCCAAGGCGTACAAGGACGCCAACGTGACCACGCAGTGGATCACCGGCAACAACTACGAGCAGAAGCTCTTCTCCGCACTGCTCACCAAGAACGCGCCCGACGTCTTCGAGTTCCACCCGCAGATCCAGATGGTGAAGAGCGGTCAGGTCGCGGACCTGACCGACCTCATCGATCCCGTCAAGGACGACTTCAACCCGGCCGACATCAAGTCGCACACGGTCGACGGGAAGATATACGGCATCCGGATGATCGACGACCCGCAGTTCCTCTTCTACCGGCCCTCGCTGTTCGAGAAGGCGAAGATCGAGGTTCCGACCACCCTGGAAGAGCTGATCGAGGCCGCCGACAAGCTGACCACCAGCAAGGTCAAGGGCCTCTTCCTCGGCAACGACCTGACCTCGATCGATCGCCCGCTGATCTGGTCGGCCGGTGCCGACACGCTCACCGCGGACAACAAGCCCGCCTTCAACACCGACGCCGTCGCCGAGGGCCTCAAGCAGCTGCGCGGTCTGTTCACCAGCGGCAACCTGCTCCTCGACGCCCCCGCCGACTCGTGGGACCCGTCGGCCCTCATCCAGGGCCTCACCGCGATGCAGTGGTGCGGCATGTGGGCCATGCCGGCCATGCAGAAGGCGCTCGGCGACGACATCGGCATCTTCCCGTTCCCGAAGGTCGGCTCGGCCGGCAAGCAGTCGGTCTACAACGGCGGCTGGTCGATGTTCGTCAACGCCAAGAGCAAGAACGTCGAGGCGGCCAAGGAATACGTCAAGTGGCTGTGGATCGACCAGAAGCAGTACCAGGAGGACTTCGCCACCTCCTACGGCTTCCACATCCCGCCGCGCACCTCGCTCGCCGCGTCGGCGACCAAGCTGAAGTCCGGCCTGCCGGCCGAGGGCGTGAAGCTCTTCAACGAGTTCGGCCACTTCGACAACATCGGCTGGACGCAGGCCATGATCGCCGCGTTCTGGGACGTGATCGCCAACACCGTCCGCAAGAACGGCGACCCGAAGGCCGCGCTCGACGCCTGTGAGAAGAAGGTCAACGCCGAACTCAAGAAGCTCTTCGGATAGACCACCGGACGGATCTCGACATGTCGACCACCACCACGCGCGGGGTCGCCCAGCCCGCCCCGGCCAAGGTCTCCCCGACCCGGCCGCGGCGGGGCCTGCGGGCGAACAGCACCTTCAACTTCTGGCTCTTCACCGGCCCGTTCCTCATCGGCCTGGTGATCTTCGTCTTCGTGCCCATCGGCTGGAGCCTCTGGCTCAGCTTCTTCGAGGCACGATTCACCGTCACACCGAGCGAGTTCGTCGGCCTCGAGAACTACAAGTCGATCCTGACGAACGAGGACTTCCTGAACTCGCTCGTCACCTTCACCGTCTTCGCCGCGTTCATCGTGCCCGCCACCTGGGCCATGTCCCTGGGACTCGCCCTGCTCGTGAACCGGCTGCGGTTCATGCGGGCGTTCTTCCGGTCGGTGTTCTTCCTGCCGACGGCGGTCAGCTATGTGGCGGCCTCGCTGATCTGGAAGATGTCCATCTTCAACGGCGTCCGCTTCGGCATGGCCAACACCTTCCTCGGCTGGTTCGGCATCGAGAACATCGCCTGGCTGGCCAACCCCGATCCGCCCTGGTACTGGCTGGTCATCGTGACCGTCCGCCTGTGGCTCCAGTCGGGCTTCTTCATGATCCTCTTCCTCGCGGCACTCCAGAACATCCCCCGGGAGCTGTACGAGGCCGCCGCCATCGACGGCGCCAAGCCGGGTTGGCAGACCTTCCGGCACATCACCCTGCCCCAGCTGCGGGCGACCTCGACCGCGGTGATCCTGCTCCTGCTGATCGCGGCCTACCAGGCCTTCGACGAGTTCTGGAACCTGCTGCCCAAGGCCACCTGGGGCCAGCCGCCGCTGGTCGAGCTTTACAAGATGGCCCTCGGTGAGAACCAGAACTACGGCGTGGGCAGCGCGGGCGCGGTCGTCCTGACCGTTCTCATCTGCATCGTGACGCTGTTCCAGGGCAAGATCATGGGCTTCGGAAGGGGTGAGGAGTCCAAGTGACCACCACAGCGCCCGACCTCAGCAAGGCCGCCAAGCCGGTCAAGGCCAAGCGCGGCGGCGGCGTCATCGGCAACACCGGCCTCTACATCGCGACCGGCATCGCCACCGTCCTCTTCCTGGTCCCCTTCTACCTGATCGTCCGCAACGCCCTGATGACGGACCCGGAGATCACCGGGGAGAACTGGAAGTGGTTCCCCACCGCCATCCAGTGGAGCAACTTCACCGAGCCGTTCAACGACGTCACGGTCGACTTCGCCCGGTCCCTGTGGAACTCGGTCGTCGTCGCCGTCCTGCACACCGCGGGCATCCTGCTGATCTGCTCGATGGCCGGGTACGGCCTCGCCCGGATCCCGTACAAGCACGCCAACAAGGTGTTCTACGCCGTCCTGGTCACCCTGATGGTCCCCACGGCGGTCACCTTCGTGCCGAGCTTCGTCCTGGTCTCGTCCCTCGGCTGGGTGGACAGTTACCGGGGTCTCATCATCCCGGGCCTCTTCAGTGGTTTCACGTGCTTCCTGTTCCGGCAGTACTTCCTGGGGTTCCCCAAGGAGCTGGAGGAGGCGGCGCGCGTGGACGGGCTCGGCTACTGGGGCGCGTACTGGCGAATCGTCGTACCGAACTCGCTGAACTTCTTCGCGGCGATGGCCACGATCACCTTCATCAACGGCTGGAACTCCTTCCTGTGGCCCCTGGTCATCGGACAGGATCCGAGTGCCTGGACAGTCCAGGTGGCGCTGTCGTCGTATATGACGAACCAGACCGTCAACTACCACCTGATCTTCATGGCCACGGCCATTTCCATCCTGCCCCTGGTGTTCGTCTTCCTCTTCCTCCAGCGCTGGCTGGTGCAGGGGATCGCCCAGACCGGCATCAAGGGCTGAGCTAGGAGACCGATGTCTTTCCGCACCACCTCCGTCGACTACGTCGAGGACGTCTCCCCGGGCCGCGGGGCCCTGCCGCCCCGCGCCTGGTACGCGTCCTCGGACGCGCGGTCCCTGTCCCTGAACGGCAGCTGGCGCTTCCGGCTGTCGGCGACGATCGACGCCGAGGACGACTCGTTCGCCGAGGAGGGCTACGAGGCCGGGGACTGGGCCGAGGTCACGGTCCCCGGGCACTGGGTCCTCCAGGGCGACGGGGCGTTCGGGTCCCCGATCTACACCAACCACCTCTACCCCTTCCCGGTGGACCCGCCGCACGTCCCGACGGAGAACCCGACCGGTGACCATCTGCGCGCCTTCGACCTGCCGTCCGACTGGCCGTCGGACGGCGGGGCGGTGCTGCGGTTCGACGGTGTCGAGTCCTGCGCCCGGGTGTGGCTGAACGGCACGGAGCTCGGCGAGTTCAAGGGCTCCCGGGTGCCGCACGAGTTCGCGGTCGGGCACCTGCTGAAGCCGGGCGGCAACGTGCTGGCCGTGCGCGTGCACCAGTGGTCGGCGGGGTCGTACCTGGAGGACCAGGACCAGTGGTGGCTGCCGGGCATCTTCCGTGACGTGACGCTGCTGCACCGCCCGGCGGGCGGCGTGGGCGACTTCTTCGTGCACGCCTCCTACGACCACACCACCGGCGAGGGCACCCTGCGCGTCGACTCCGACGTCGACGGGCGGGTGACCGTCCCCGCCCTGGACATCGACGTCGCCACCGGCGAGTCGGTGACGGTCGCGGTCGAGCCGTGGACGGCCGAGACGCCGAAGCTCTACGACGGTGTGCTGGCCACCGAGGGCGAGCGAGTGCCGCTGCGGATCGGCTTCCGCACGGTCGTCCTGGAGGACGGGCTGATCAAGGTCAACGGCAGGGCCGTCCTCTTCAAGGGCGTCAACCGGCACGAGTGGCACCCCGAGCAGGGCCGTGCGCTCGACCTGGAGACCATGCGTGAGGACGTGCTGCTGATGAAGCGGCACAACCTCAACGCCGTGCGCACCTCGCACTATCCGCCGCACCCGGCCTTCCTCGACCTGTGCGACGAGTACGGCCTGTGGGTCATCGACGAGTGCGACCTGGAGACCCACGGCTTCACCGAGCAGGACTGGCGGGACAACCCGGTCGACGACGACCGCTGGACCCCGGCCCTGCTGGACCGTGCCGCGCGGATGGTCGAGCGGGACAAGAACCACCCGTCGGTGGTGTTCTGGTCGCTGGGCAACGAGGCCGGCACCGGCCGCGGCCTCACCGCCATGGCCGAGTGGATCCACGACCGCGACCCCGAGCGGCTGGTGCACTACGAGGGCGACTGGAACTGCCGCGACACGGACGTGTACTCGCGGATGTACGCCTTCCACGACGAGGTCGACAAGATCGGGCAGCGGCTCGACGGCGGTACCCGCAAGCGCCGCGAGCTGCCGTTCATCCAGTGCGAGTACGGGCACGCCATGGGCAACGGCCCGGGCGGCCTCGCCGACTACCAGGAGCTGTTCGAGAAGCACGAGCGGCTCCAGGGCGGGTTCATCTGGGAGTGGATCGACCACGGCGTCAAGCACCCCGAGCTGGGCTACGCCTACGGCGGTGACTTCGGGGAGGAGCTGCACGACGGCAACTTCGTCTGCGACGGGCTGGTCTTCCCGGACCGGACGCCGTCGCCGGGCCTCGTCGAGTACAAGAAGGTCATCGAGCCGGTCCACATCGAGGGCGACGGCGCCAACGGCATCGTGCGGATCACCAACAAGCAGGACTTCGCGGACCTGTCCGCGCTGGCCTTCGAGTGGTCGTGCCAGGTGGACGGCGAGACGGTCGAGTCGGGTTCGCTGTCGGTGCCGGCGCTGGCGCCGGGCGAGAGCGCCGAGGTGAAGCTGCCGGAGCCGCCCATGGACGGCCGGGGCGGCGAACGCCAGTGGACCGTGCGGGCGCTGCTCGCCGACGACACGCTGTGGGCCGCGAAGGACCACGTCGTGGCCTGGGGGCAGTTCGCCGCGGGGGCACGGCCGCTGCCGACCTTCCCCGCGACCGACCGGCCCGTGCGCGACGGGGACCGGTTCACCCTGGGCCCGGCCGCCTTCGACGCCCGCACCGGTGCGCTGCGGTCGATCGGCGACGTCGAGGTGAGCGCCCCGCGGCTGGACGTGTGGCGGGCGCCGACCGACAACGACGACGGCGCGGAGTGGCAGACCGACACCCGCTACGGGATGCTGTGGCGCACGCTCGGCCTGCACCGCATGCGGCACCGCCTGGTCTCGGTCGAGGCGGGCGACGACGCGCTGACGGTCCGCACCCGGGTGGCGCCCGCCGCCCGCGAGGTGGGCCTGGACACGGTGTACCGCTGGACGTCCGACGGCGAGCGGCTGAAGCTGACCGTGTCCGTGACGCCGGAGGGCGACTGGACGGTGCCGCTGCCCCGGCTCGGCGTCCGCTTCGGGCTGTCGGAGGCCGACCGGGTGGAGTGGTTCGGCGGCGGTCCGGGCGAGGCGTACCCGGACACCCGGACGGCGTCCATGGTGGGCCGCTGGCAGTCGACGGTGGACCGGCTCCAGACGCCGTACGTCCGCCCGCAGGAGAACGGCGCCCGCGCCGACGTCCGCTGGGTGGAGCTCGGCGGTCTGCGGATCGAGGGCGACCCGGAGTTCTGGTTCACCGCGCGGCGCTGGACCACCGAGGAGCTGGACGCGGCCCGGCACCGCACCGACCTCACGCCCGGCGACACGGTGTGGGTCAACCTCGACCACGGGCAGCACGGCATCGGCTCGCAGTCGTGCGGCCCGGGTCCGCTGCCGCAGTACTTCCTGAAGGCCGAGCCGGCGGAGTTCGCGTTCGTGTTCTCGACCACCAGGTAAGAAATCGATGTAAGAACCCGATTAATCGATTGACCCATTGATCGACATTCCGAGAGGGTCGGGACGTCATCCGCGGCCGGTCGGCCCTCGAAGCCGACCGGCCGCGACTGCGTTCACCACAAGGAAGTTGGTGAGTCGGTTGAGTGTCGCCATCGAGGTCCGCGGGCTGTCCCGCACCTTCCACACCACCGTCCGCCGCCCCGGTTTCCTGGGCGCCGTCCGATCGCTGGTCAATCCGGAGCGGGTGGCCAAGCACGCCGTCTCCGACATCACCTTCGACGTGTCCCCGGGCGAACTCCTCGCCCTGCTCGGCCCGAACGGCGCCGGCAAGTCCACCACCATCAAGATGCTGACCGGCATCCTCACGCCCACGTCCGGCGAGGCCCGGGTCGCGGGCGTGGTGCCGTACCGGGAGCGGGAGCGCAACGCCCGTAACGTCGGGGCGGTGTTCGGGCAGCGCACGCAGCTGTGGTGGGACCTGCCGGTGCGCGAGTCGTTCGCGATCCTGCGGGACATCTACGAGGTGCCGAAGGCCGAACACGCCGCCCGGCTGAAGGAGTTCGACGGCATCCTGGACCTGTCGTCGTTCTGGGACACCCGGGTCCGCCATCTCTCGCTCGGCCAGCGCGTGCGCAGCGACCTGGCCGCCGCCCTGCTGCATGACCCGCCGGTGGTGTTCCTGGACGAGCCGACCATCGGCATGGACGTGGTGGTCAAGGAGCAGGTGCGGGAGTTCCTGCGCCACCAGGTGGAGCAGCGCGGCCGTACGGTGCTGCTGACCACGCACGACATGACGGAGGTCGAGCGGCTGGCCGAGCGGGTGGTGCTGGTCAACCACGGCCGGCTGGTCCTGGACGGCACCCTCGACGAGATCCGCCGCAAGTTCGGCTCGACCTGGCAGGTGCGGGCCACGCTCGCCGACGCGCACGCCGAGGTCGTCCCGCCGCCCGGCATCACGCTTTTGCGGCACAACGGCGCGCAGGTCGTCTTCGGCCCCGACGGGGCGGACGCGCCCACCGTCCACCAGGCGCTGAAGGCCGTGATCGAGCGGTTCGAGGTGACGGACATCGCCCTGGACGAGGCGGACCTGGAAGACGTGATGCGGGCCGCGTACGTGCACGCCGGGGAGGCCTGACGTGGCCGCGCCGCACGCCTGGCGCGCCGCCCGCGTCACCCCGCTCGGCGAGCTGAACGCCCCGCCCCGGATGACCGCCGTCGCGCTCCGGCTGGCCGTGCAGGTGGTGCTGGTCTGGTCGCTGTGGCGCGGCCTGTACGCGCAGACCGGCACGACCGCCGGCCTGAGCCGCGACCAGGCGGTCACGTACGCCGTGCTGGCCGTACTGGCGTCCCGGCTGCGGGAGCTGGACCAGTACGCGGGCCGGGACACGGTGCTCCAGCACATGCACTTCGGCACCATCGTCTACTGGTACCTGCGTCCGCTGCCGCCGCAGCGCTACTACGCCCTGCGGGCCGCCGGCGAGCAGCTGTACGGGCTCGCGTGGGCGCTGACGGGCTACGTCATCTGCCTGGCCGCGGGGGTCGTCGAGCCGCCCCGTTCGGCCGCGGTGGCCGGGGTGTTCGTGCTCAGCATGCTGCTGGGCCAGTGGGTCCTCTACTACGTCATGCTCGTGCTCGACCAGCTGTGCTTCTGGACGGTCCGCAACACGGCCGCGATGCTCATCCTGCTGTTCGCGCAGAACCTGCTGTCCGGGGTGTACGCGCCGCTGTGGTTCTTCCCGGACTGGTTCCTGACGATGAGCGCCTTCCTGCCCTTCCAGGCCACGCTGAGCGTGCCGCTGTCGCTGTACGTGGGGCGGATCCCCCTCTCCGACGCGGTCTTCCAGCTCTCCGTGCAGGCCGCGTGGGTGGTCGTGCTGGCGCTGTTCACCCGGCTGCTGTGGCGGCGGGCCGCCCGGCGCGTGATCTCGCAGGGAGGCTGAGATGTCGGTGAAGGCTCTGCGGATCGTGTGGCGCGTCACGGCGCTCAACTTCCGCGCGCAGATGGAGTACCGCACCGAGTTCCTGCTGATGATCGCGATCGGGGCGATCTGGCAGGTGTCGGTGATCGTGTTCGCCACGGTGCTGCTGTCCCGGTTCGCCGGGATGGGCGGCTGGGACAGCTCGGACGTGCTGCTGATCCCGGCGACCCGCATGCTGGCGCACGGCCTGTTCGTGCTGTTCCTGGGGCGGATGCACTGGGCCGGCCGGCAGATCCAGGAAGGCCGGGTCGACATCTACCTGATGCGCCCGATGCCGGTCCACCGGCAGATGCAGCTGGCGTTCTTCCCCACCAACGCCATCGGGGACCTCACGGTCGCGGCGGGCCTGATGGTGGGCGCGCTGTCCCGCAGTGACCTGGACTGGACGGCGGGCCGCATCACGTATCTGATCGCGGCCGTGCTCGGCGGCATGCTCCTGGAGGCGGCCCTGTTCACGGCCGTGGCGAGCGCGTCCCTGCGCTTCCCGGCCGCCGACATGTGGGGCCGCTGGCTGGAGGAACTCCTCGGCACGTTCGGCAGCTATCCGCTGAACGTCCTGCCCAAGGCGGTGGGCGGCCTCCTGACCTACGGTCTCCCGCTCGCGTTCGTCGCCTACTTCCCGGCGGCAGTCCTGACCGGCCATGGCCACACCACCGGCGTGCCGTACTGGCTGGCGGCGGCGTCACCGCTGCTCGGGCTGCTGGCGTATCTGGGGGCGCGGCTGTTGTGGCGGTGGAGTCTGCGGCACTACAGCGGGGTCAACGGGTGACCGGCCGGACCCGCGGATCGGGGTGAACAGGGCGGTCACGGCGAGCAGGACACACGTCGTCCCGGCGGCCAGGGCGACCGGGGTCGTGCCCTGCTCCTCCGCCGCCCAGGTGAGGACCGCCGCGCCGATCGGTGCCGCCGCGTACTGAAGCGTCCAGAAGGCGGAGGTGACGCGGCCCAGGAGGTGCTCGGGGGTGACCTCCTGGCGCAGCGACATCGAGCAGGTGCCCGCCATGCCGGCACAGGCGAGGAACGCGGCGCTCAGGGCGGCGACGGCAGGCACGTCACGGGCCCAGCCGAGACCCGCGAAGGCCAGCCCGCACACCGCGACCGAGCCGGTCCACGTCGGGCCGAAGCCGAGGCGGCGACGGAACCGGGCCACGAGCAGGGCACCGGTGATGGTGCCGAGTGCGCCGACCGCCATGACGGTGCCGACCGTGCCATCGTCATGGCCGAGATCGTGCTTGAGGTGGTAGATGACCAAGTCGTTCAGGCCGAGGGTGAGGAAGCTGAAGACGAACAGCAGGGCGGTGAGCGAGCGCAGCACGGGGTGGCCGTAGAGGAAAGCGACGCCGGTGCGCAGGTCCTGCCACAGGCCGGTGCGCTCCCCCTTGTGTCGCCCCGGCCGCTCGTCCGGTGTGCGCTTGCGGAACCGTACGAAGAACAGGCAGGCTGCCGACACACCGAAGCTGGCCGCGTCCACTCCGACCGCCGCGGCCGGGCCGGACCAGGCGGCGACCAGTCCGGCGCACAGCGGCCCGAGGACGCCCGCGGCGGCGGCCGTCGCGTTCAACCGGCCGTTGGCCTCGGTGAGTTGCCCGGTGCCGACCAGGCCCCGTACGACCGTGACGTAGCCGACCGCGAACAGCATGCCCACGGCCTCGCACAGCGGCAGCACCACGTACAGCAGCCAGATCTGCGGGCCGAACAGCCACACCAGCGGGACCACCCCGTACAGCCCCATGCGCACGAGGTCGCAGGTAATGAGCAGCCGGCGCCGGTCCACCCGGTCCACCACGGCCCCGGCGAACACCGCCGCCACGACCGAGGCCGCCCCGCCCACCGCCGTCAGCAGACCCATCCGCGCGACCGACCCCGTGGCCTCCAGCACCAGCAGGGGCAGAGCGATCAGCGCGAAGGAGTCGCCGAGCACGGAGAGGGTC
>NZ_NGFN01000309.1 GCF_002148965.1 Streptomyces swartbergensis
GTAGAGGCGGCTGCCGGGGGTGTCGCCGTAGGGGTCGGCGATGAAGCGTTGTGCGGTGAGGGCGGGGCGGTTGACGTAGCCGCGGGCCAGTCCGGGGCCGCCGAGGTAGATCTCGCCGGCGACGCCGATGGGGACCGGTCGCAGCTGTTCGTCGAGGAGGCGGAGGCGGACGTTGGGCAGTGGGGTGCCGATGACGGGCACGTCGACAGGGCCGGACAGGTCGTGGCAGGTGGCGTCGACGGTCGCTTCCGTAGGGCCGTACAGATTGAAACAGCGAGTACGCCGCTGGCCGCGCAGCGCCTGCCACAGCGACGGCGAGACCGCCTCCCCGCCCACCATGACCATGGACGGCGCCCACGCTCCCTCCAGCAGTCCGGCGGCCGTGAGGAGTTCGAGCTGCGACGACGTCGTGTCGATGACGTCGATCCGGTGCTCCTCGACGAACCGGACCAGGGCCGAAGGGGCGCGGCGCACGTCCTCCGGCACGATGAACAGCTCGTGACCGGCCAGCATCCAGCTCAGCTGCTCCATGGACGCGTCGAACGTGAAGGGCGCGGTGAGCGTCGCGCGCAGCTTCCTGTCCCAGGGCGGCACGCTGTCGGCCCCGGCGAGATACGGGTCGTGACCGAGGAACGTCGCCTGCAGGGTGCTGGTGAGGTGGTTCAGCGAGCGGTGCTGGACGGCTACACCCTTCGGCGCGCCCGTCGAGCCGGACGTGTAGATGATGTAAGCGGCCTGATCGGGGCGGTTGTGCGGCGCGGTCACCGAGCCGTCGGCCGGGGGCTGCCGCGGGTCGAGGTGGACGCGGCCGGGGCCTGCGGGCAGGTCGCGGGTGATGACGACGGGTGCCGCCGTGTCCTCCAGGACGTAGGCCGTACGGTCGGCGGGCCACTCCGGGTCCAGGGGGACGTAGACGCCACCGGCCCGCATCACGGCCAGCAGGGCGACAACGCTGTCTGTGGAACGCGGCAGGCAGACCGCGACCGGCGTCTCGGGGGTGATCCCGAGGACGAGCAACGACCGTGTCAGCGAAGCTACTTGAGCGTCCAGCTCGGCGAACGTGAGCGTGTCCTCGCCGCAGGTCACCGCCCGCGCGTCCGGCGCCGCCCGCACCACCTCCGCGAACCGCTCCGGGACGCCGCCCGGTCCGGCGAGCRCCAGGTCCCGCTGCCCGAACTCATCGAGGAGCAGCCGTCGTTCGGCCTCGCCGGACAGCGGCAGATCGCCGAGGCGACGGTCCGGGTCCGCGGCAGCGGCGTCGAGCAGCGTCAGATACTGGGCGGCCAGCACGTCCATGCGGGGCCGGTCGAACAGATCGAGGCAGTAGTTCAGGATCCCCCGGTACGAACCATCGTCGGACCGCTTGACGTCCAGGGACAGGTCGAACTGCGAGACGGCCTCCCCGACCGGGTACCGCTCCACCTCCGCCCCAGGCAGGCCCGGTCGCGCCGCCGGCGTGCTCAGGAGCTGGAACGTGACCTGGACGAGGGGGTTGTGGCTGAGGTCGCGCTCGGGTGCGAGTGCCTCGACCAGGGTCTCGAAGGGCAGGTCCTGATGGGCGAAGGCGCCGAGTGCAGCCTCACGCACCTGCTCCAGGAGGTCTCGGAAGGACAGGCCGGGGGCGCAGGTCACGCGCAGGGGGAGGGTGTTGACGAAGAAGCCGACCAGGGGTTCCGTCTCGGTGCGAGTGCGCCCGGCCGACGGCACGCCGACCACGATGTCCTCGTGCCCGGCATGGCGCGCCAGCAGTACCTGGAAGGCGCCGAGCAGTGTCATGAAGAGGGTGACGCCCTGCTCCCGGCCGAGCTCCTCCAGCGCGGTGACCACCGCATCGGAGAGCGTGAACTCGACCGTCTCGCCCCGCTCGGACTGGACGGCGGGTCGCGGGTGGTCGGTGGGCAGCCGCAGCACCGAGGGCGCGCCGTCCAAAGCCCGCTTCCAATAGGCGAGTTGCTTCTCCTGGACCGGGCCGGTCATCCAGTCGCGCTGCCAGAGGGCGAAGTCAGCGTACTGGACGTCCAGTGGAGGGAGTCCGGCGGGGTCGCCGGTGACGCACTCTCGGTACAGCCGGCCGAGCTCGTCCACCAGCACACCCACCGACCAGGCGTCGGAGACGATGTGGTGCATGGTGATCACCAGTACGTGGTCGTCGTCGGCCAGCCGGGTCACCACCACACGCATCAGCGCGCCGTCTTCCAGCCGGAAGGGGGTCTGCGCCTCCGCCGCCACCAGCCTGCGGGCCGACTCCTCCCGCTCGGCGGGCGCCAGTGGTGTCAGGTCGACCCGCGTGAGGGCGGCCGCACGCCGTGCGCCCGGCCCGTCGACGGCGTCAACGACCTGGTACGGCACACCGTCCCGCTCGACGAACGCCGTCCGCAGCGTCTCATGCCGAGCGACCAGCATCCGCAGCGCCCGCCGCAGCGCGTCCAGGTCGAGGCGTCCCCGTATGCGGAAGGCGTCGCACATCGCGTAGAAGGCACTGTCGGGCATCAACTGGTAAAGGAACCAGAGACGTTGCTGCGCGAACGACAGCGGCAGCGGCCCGCCGCGCTCCACCGGCCGGAGTGCCGCCTCCTCGCCGCCGTCCTGGCCGCCGGCGTGTTCGGCCCGCACCCAGGCGGCCAGCTCCTCGACTGTCGGCGCGTCGAACAGGACCCGCACCGGCAGTTCGACACCGAGCAGCTTCCGCAGGCGCGCCACCACCTGGAGTGCCATCAGCGACTTGCCGCCCAGGTCGAAGAAGCGGTCCCGTACGCCGACCCGGTCGACGCCGAGCACGGCGCACCAGACCTGCGCAATGACCTCCTCCACCACATCGCGTGGTGCCACTCGGGTGGCCGGCCGGTGTGGGACTTCATCCGCGTCCAGCACGAGCCGATTGCCTGACAGGAGCGGCGTGATCAAGTGGAGAATCTCCGCCCCGTCGGGAATTCCGATGCCTGGATCGTCGATATAGCGCGCCAAATCGGAGTAGGAGACAATCGAATCCCCCGGCCTCTTGTCAGAAGGTGCCGTATGAAACAGATAGGCGATTCCCGACGTGCTTCGCGCGATATGCTCCGGCGGGACAACAGGGGGTGTCGACGGCTTATCGTCCAGGAAACAGACAGGCCCGTCGCCGGTGAATTCCGGAGCGGCGGCACGAGTGGTGACGAGGACGTCGGGGGTCGCGTCGGCGAGGATCTCGCGCAGCCGTCCGGCCGGGGCGCCAGGGTCGGCGGGGAGACACGCGGCACCCAGTTTGAGCACTGCACACAAGGTGGCGACGAGGTCGGGATCGCGCGGCAGGACCACCGCCACCAGTGTCGAGGGGCCGGCGCCCGCGGCCGCCAGACGCGCGGCGATCGCCTCGGCCCGCCGATTCAGCTTCCCGTAACCGGTCACGGTGCCCTGATACAGAATCGCGCTCCGCTCCGGCGTATCCCTGGAATGCCGTTCGAAACTGTCTGCCGCTGCGTTTTTCCCTGCGAGTTCAGCGCCCTCATTCTTCACGATGATCCCCCGCACCGCCGGAAATAGGAAAATCCAAGGTGAGCATTGAAAGTATCTGAGGTCCTTCGCTGCCATGATCCCTACCGGTGTAATGCGAAAAGAAGGCGGTTTCCAGCCATCATCAAATCTTGGAATACCTGATACATGTCCGCGATGGCCTCGTGCGCCCCGGGACGGGCGGGTCGCGCAGGGCCGGAGGTGCGGCTGGAATTCACCCCTGGCCGCGCACGTGGCCCTGCGCCGCGCCCCGGCCGGGCGGGCGGGGCGCACGGCATGACCGTCGAGTGCTGCACCGAGGTGGGCAGGTGCGGGGAGCGGAGCACGAGCAGGGTGCGGGGGCCGTGGTGGCTGAGGCCGGCGAGGGCGGGTTGGTCGAGGCGCACGAGGTGGTGGAAGGGCCAGATTTGGCCGCCGTGGGTGTGGCCGGAGAGTTGGAGGTCGACGCCGGCGGCTGCCGCCCGGTCGATGAACTTGGGCTGGTGTGCCAGGAGCAGGACGGGCAGGACGGGCAGGTCGGGGTCGGCACCGTTCAGGGCTCCGGCGAGGTGGGCGCGGTGGCCTGCCAGGCCGGAGGACTCGGCGGTGACGTCGTCCACGCCGGCGACCACGAGGGTGGCGCCGCCGCGTTCGAGCAGCAGATGGTGGTTGCGCAGCGGCTCCCAGCCCAGCTCGTCCATGAGGTCGACCCAGCCCTGGGCCTGGCTGTAGTACTCATGGTTGCCGGTGACGTACACCCGGGCCCGGGTTGGTGGGGCAGACCAGGTCGGCTTCCAGGGTGTTCTAGGGGGTGTCGGTGATGAGGACGGAGCACCCAGCAGGGCACGGTCCATAGCAGAACGGGGGGCGATCAGGGGTATGAAGCGCATCAGGCGGTGCAGTCGGCTTTGCCGCGGAGCTTGCGCTTCGCGCGCGGTATCCGGTCATCCCCTTGCTGTCGACGGCCGAGAGCGGGCCGAGCTCGGCGGCCAGCGGCGCCAGTGGCGGGAGGCCCGGCTGAATCTGCTGGACCGGGGCGAAGTCACCTGGAGGTCATACGTCGACGCGAAGTGTTGAACTGGCCGCTGAGCGAGTCTCACGTACTGGGTTGCCTGGAGGGCAACAGTGCCCCAGGCAACCCACTTGAGGCTCTAGAAGAAGCCAAGTTTCAGAGGGCTGTAAGAACAAAGAATGTTCTTCGTCTGCTGGTGGTGCGCTGCCCCATCTGCTCCTGACCTGCGGAAACGAATGAAATTGCCGATGAAGGGCGAAGTTGGTCCGCTCCTCGTCCGGATCTTATGGACGAGGTTGCTTTCGCAGGTAGGGGTCTTGCGATTCAGGGCCCGGGGCAGCCCGCTGAGCCTGGTTTCCCGCTGCAAGTTGTGCCGCGTCGTTTGCTCCAATCGCTGGTCACCGAGTTCGGAGTAGATGGCCGTGGCACGCGTTAGGGCATCCACCCCTTCCTGTCTGCGGTGCAGCATGCCCAGATTGAGGCCGAGATTGTTGAGTGCCTGGCCTTCCCCGTGGCGGTCTCCGATGTCGCGGAAAATCGATACCGCCTGCGCGAACAACGGCTCAGCGGTCTGGTGTTCGCCCAGCTGATAGAAATCGGTGGCCAGGTTGACCAAGGCCAGAGCTTCGTTAAGGGTTGTCCCGTAACTGCTGGTCACGGTGAGATGATCTTGCCGTGTCTGGTGTGATCACGGCGTCGGAGCCCTCCTGGATAGCCCCGTTCACCGGGCTGAGCCCGCGCCAGTTCGGCAAGCTGATCACTGCTCTGCGGCGTGAGGGTGCGGACCCGGTGCGCAAGGGCCGTCCCTGAAGCCTGCCGCTGGAGGACCGCGTGCTCCTGGTCGCCGCTTACTGGCGGACGAACCTGACCTTGCGCTTCGCCCGCTGGCGGGACACGGGACTGGCGGCCGAACTGCACGACCGGCTGCGCGAGGCCGTCCGCACAGCTGAAAGCCGCAGCCCGGAGCCGACCGCGGCGGTCGTGGACTCGCAGTCCGTGAAGGCAGACGCCACCACCGCCCACACCTCGCGGGGTTACGACGCCGGCAAGAAGATCAACGGGCGCAAGCGGCACCTGCTCACCGACACCCTCGGCCTTCTTCTGGCCGTGCTGGTCACTCCGGCGTCCACGACCGACCGCGACGCCGCCCGGTTCCTGCTGCCCGCAGCAAAGAATCACTTCCGGCGGCTGGTGCGGATCTGGGCCGACGGTGGTTACACCGGCCACCTCACCGACTGGACCATCCAGCACCTCGGAGTTGTCCTTGACATCGTCCGCCGCAGCGACGACGTCCAGGGATTTCAGGTCCTGCCCCGCCGCTGGGTCGTGGAGAGATCCTTCGCCTGGCTCCTGCGCAGCCGGCGCCTGGTCCGTGACTACGAACGACGCACCGACACCAGCGAGAGCGTCATCCTGTGGTCGATGACCATGCTCATGAGCCGCCGCCTGGCCGCCCACCACCGCCAGCGTCTTGCTCTGTCGCGGGCAGCATGAACCTGCCTGGCTTCTCCTCGACCAGCTAGCCCCGTTCCACCAGCCGTTTCAGTCGGGCCCGCGCACCCTCGACGCGCGAGGCAGACGCGCTGTCCCAGCCCAGGACCACCGCTGCCCGCCGGGCACCGAGCCCATCGACTCCCGCCTCCACGGCGGCGGCCATCAACGCCTGGTAGTCCACCGACAGCACGTCGGTTCCGGCCGCGTCCTGGCGGCGAGGCACCGCCCGGCGCGGCCCCACCGGCTTCCTCTCCGACACACTCTCGGGCGCCACCGCGAGCGTATCGGCCTCAGTCAGCGCCTCCAGATATTGCTCCAGGCCGATCACCCGGCGCCTGAGCATCTCTTCCGCCTCCGCCAGAGCCGCCCGCACCCGCTCCAGCTCCGCTTCGAGGTCCTCCACCCGCAGCGCCGCGGCCTTCTGCCGCGCTTTCAAAACCGCCCGCATCGATGGCACCCCCCACCCCCACGACATCTCGGCAAGCAACAACCCCAGACTCCCGCGACAACCGCAACCTCACGCCTGACCAGCAGAAACCGCACACGAGGTTCGGAAAGAGAACGACCTCTAAGGGTTTGACCGACCCGTCGTGATGGCTCGTAGGTCCAGTCGCAGGCCGACCACGGCCCGGGACGTACCGACCATGGCCCTGATCATTGCAGGAGCCGCGCCGGGGCCCGCCACGAGGAAGGCGTACTCACTCTGTCAACAGACGAGGCCACGGCCCCTGAGTAGCCTTGTGCACCATGGTGTTGCTTGTGATCATCGCCACTATCAGCTTTGGTACGTTCGCCTGGCTCACGTTGATGGGGGCCGTGATGAGCCATGCGGTTGGCCTCGTCAGCTTCCTGCTGTACCTCGTTGGAGCCGGCATCCTCTTCGCGATCGGCTACTTCACCGCCCGCCAGGTTTTCGACCTGTCTGAGCAGCGAAGCCTGGTCGTCGGCGCGGCGCTCCCGGTGGTCTATGGAGCTAGTCGCCTCATCTGGCTGAAGTTGGGGCTGCCCACGCCGTACAGCGACTACGACCGCTGGCGCAGACAGGACCACCGGGACTACTGGAGCTGACGGGCACCGAACCGGGCGGCTCCCCGCAGCCCGTCCCGGTCAGTGAGTCCGCCAGGCCCGAACGGTGACGGCGACTTCCACGCCGGGGACCCCGCCAACCAGGCCCCGTGCCTGCCCTGGCCCGGCGAGAACGTCTGTGCCGGCTTGGAGTCGTTCCACCCGAAGAATGCCGGCCACCCTCGCTCGGGTCATGGACCAGGCACTGGCCGACATGGGGTACAAGGGCGGTTAGTGGCAGCTGACGAGACGGGCTGCGCGGTGGTCACGGGACGGGCGAACCGTCTCGTGACCACCGGCTGTCTGACCATCCTGATCGCGCTGATCACCGTTCTCGGCGTCCTCGTCTCCTGGTTGTGGTATCGCCACTGGCACGACGGGAACGTCAACAGTGAGCGCAGGGACAGGGCATTCGCATCGATCCTGAAGCAGGCCCGTGCCACGGCGGACGACACGGCCCCCGCACTCGGCACGAGCGGCACCACCGACACCGACGCCCTCATCGGCGTGATCTGGCGGCACACAGAAGCTCCGTGATCGCCTACGACGCGTCCCGTCGCGAGTTCACCGCACCGCTGGCGGGGAAGTGCGTTGCCTCGTGGTCAAGGCCGGAAATCCAGCCGGGCAGAAGCGTTTTGCCGCCAACGATCAGTAATCAACCCACCGCGTGGAGTGGTTCCGGCTACAGGTGGGCTGGGACGTTCGTGTGACGGGGAGGGCTGGTCGGTGGTTCTGWCGATCAAYGTKGCGGTGCTGCTGGCGGTCATCATCGTCGTGCGGCTGCGGCGGCGTACAGAGGCYCGAAGCCGGAACGACGAGAAGCTGACCGTCGTCATCGTGTTGGTCTTCGGCGTGCTGATCGCCCCTACCGCGTTCGGCCAGACCATCTTCGACGTCGTCGGCCAACTCGCGCAGGGCGTTACCCACTCGGGCAGCCCCTGAGCTCTGTGCCCTTCCCGGCCCCGCCGCCAGCCGCGGCGTTGTGGCATCGGCCACGGAGAAACCATCCGGTCAAGGGGTGGTCAAGGGCCATAACGGACACTGCGGGCCGGGGTGAACAGGTCGCGGACAAGGGGTGCTTCATCACGGTGGCTCCGGCCCGTACGCATCGCGCGGGCGGACCGGACCTGTCACCGATCCGGCCSTGTACGGCCGGAGARACCCGAGGMCACGATGACCACCGCCCCCGTTCCGCCGACCCCGCAGACGCCGCCGACTCCGGCGGGCACCGCTGCGACAGCCGGCCCCGCGACGAGCCACACGACAAGCCCTGCTCCCAGCCCCGCAGCTTCCAGCCGCCGTCTGGCGGTTGTCGCTGATCAGACCCCCGATTCACCCGCCCCGGCCGGTTGCAACTCCTCTTCTCCCCGTACTGATGTTGTGCCTGGAGAAGCGTCCCGGCCCCGCGAAGCCGCCCCGATGAAAGCCGGAGCGAAGATCCGCGGCGAGGTCCTCCTCACCCTCGCTCAGCTGCGCCTGGCCACACCCCGCCARCTCAAGGCGCTGCTGCTGCCYCRCCASCAGGRCACCGACTACGTYCGTCGCGCGCTGCGCAACCTGCACGACGACGAATCCCCRGCYCTGGTCGGCCGGACCCACCGCGTCCAGCAGTGCTCCGGTGGAGTACTCGCCGTGCCGTCCGTGTGTGGGGCGTGCAGCGTTGGATCATGCGCGCACTGTGGTCGGGTCACATCACCTGCGGTCTGGTCAGCGTGCCGGTGCGCCTGTACGCGGCAACAGAGGCGGCACGGCCTCAGCTGCACGAGGTCCATGTGAGCGACGGTGCCCGGATCAGGCACCGCCGGGTGTGCGAGGCCGAAGACCGCGAGGTCGGCGAGGAAGAGATCGGCCGGGGCGGGCAGGCCCCGGACGGGCACATGGTCGTCCTGCGCGATGAGGACCTGGACCACCTGCCGCTCGCCACGAGGCGACGGGTGGAGATCCTCGGCTTCGTCGACGACCGGGATGTCGATCCGCTGCTGTACGACCGGGCCTACTACGCCGGCYCCGACGGCGAGGCRGGCCAGCGCCCCTACGCCCTGCTGGTGGAGGCACTCGCCCGCACCGGCCGGGTCGGCATCGCCAAGTTCGCCGTGCGCACCCGCGAGCGCCTGGCCGCGCTGCGCCCCCGCCGCGGTGTCCTTGTCGTGCACGGGCTGCGGTGGCCGCAGGAGATCCTTCACCCGGGTGACCTCGCCTCACTGGCYCCGGTCACCGAACGCGAGCTGGACCTTGCGGAGAYGCTCATCGACGAGTTGGCCGGCGTGGACATCAGCGTGGTGCGCGACGACTACGGCGAAGCCCTCCAGSARGTCGTCGCCGCGAAGCTGGAAGACCGCGGCTGGAGCGAGCTGCCCGAACCGGAGMCGCCCGTCGATCTCATGCGTGCGCTGGAGGACAGCATCCGCCAAGCGCAGCGCCCCACCTGTAGACCCGTGGCCTTTGGCCGGCCGCACCTCTTTCTGCGACGACACGTCACGCCGACGCCCACCCCAACCAGAGGTCGGCCAGCTGCTGGAGCTTGTCGCCGGTGAGCTTCCCCCGCCTGCTGCGATCCCGCCGTGGAAACCAGCGGCACCGCGCGGCCCGTCCCTGGCAGGATCGGCCCGCGAGCAGTTCGCCACCGTCATCCTCGCCCGGGTCAGCGCCGGCACCTGGCAGCGGCTCGCCCCGATAGTCGACCCCGCCCCGAAGTGCAGCGCCCACCCCGGCCGCGTCCACGTCCTCCAGGACGGCGACGCCCACCCGACGCAGGTGCCGCTGATGACCGACGCCGAAGCCGCCGACTGGCTCACCGCCACTGCGGCCGGAGAGAACTGACCCCGCGTCCGGACACACCACGTGCCCCGGGGGAGAAGACGTCCCCGGGGCCCGGCGTATGGAGTGGTGCTGTTCAACGACGGCGCGACGCCGACGGCACGGAGTGCGCGCAGCCCTTCGGCGCGTTCAGCCCGCCTCGGGCTGCGAACGCTTCACCTGGCGCAGGCAGTACACGCACCTGGACTCCGAGTCGACGCGGCCCATGCACCGCCGGCAGTCCCGGCGCACTGCCCAGCCATGCGATGGGCCAGCCCTTAACTTCGCGGGTTCGTCCGGGATTCCAGCAGGGGTGTGGTCTCGCTGGCGCGGGTGGGCGGGGGGATTGGCCGG
>NZ_NGFN01000031.1 GCF_002148965.1 Streptomyces swartbergensis
GACAATGGCCCGGTGACCAGCCCCGACACCTCCGGATTCGCCGCACTGCGCCCGCGGCTGCCGTCGCCGGTGCAGGAGGTCGCGGACGACCGGTTCGAGCGTCACGGCGTCCGGCTGGTGCTGAAGCGGGACGACCTGATCCACCCGGAGCTGATCGGCAACAAGTGGCGCAAGCTGGCGCCGAACCTCGCGGCGGCGACCGGCCGTACCGTCGTCACCTTCGGCGGCGCCTACTCCAACCACCTGCGCGCCACGGCCGTGGCCGGCCGGCTGCTCGGCATCCCCACGGTCGGCGTCGTACGCGGCGAGGAGCTGGCTGGCCGGCCCCTCAACCCCTCACTGACCCGCTGTACGGCCGACGGCATGCGGCTGCACTTCGTCGACAGGGCGACGTACCGCCGCAAGTCCGAGCCGCGGACCCTGGGCGCGATCCTGCGCGCGGCGGACGCCGAGGAGGCGTACGTCGTCCCCGAGGGCGGCAGCAACGCGGAGGCCGTACGCGGCTGCCGGGCGCTCGGCGCCGAACTGCACGGCCAAGCCGATGTCGTCGCCGTGGCCTGCGGCACCGGCGGCACACTGGCGGGACTGGCCGCCGACCTCGCCCCCGGGCAACGTGCCCTGGGCGTCCCGGTCCTCAAGGGCGGCTTCCTGGCCGCCGACGTCAGGGCCTTGCAGCACCAGGCCTTCGGCGGTCCGCGCGGCACCTGGAGCCTCGACGACCGCTTCCACTTCGGCGGCTACGCGCGCGTGCCCGACGCGCTCGACTCCTTCGCCGCGGACTTCGAGCACCGTCACGGACTGCCCGTCGAACGCCTGTATGTCGCCAAGCTGCTGTACGGACTCGTCGCCCTGGCCGGCGAAGGCGCCTTCCCGCCCGGGACGACGGTGGCGGCCGTGGTCACCGGCCACCCCTTCCCATGACGCCCGGCAGCGCGCCCGTGCCGTCCGCCCCTCCCGCCTCTACGCCGTCTCCCGGAAGGCCGCCGCCTCCTCCAGGTCCAGCCTGCGCAGCAGCGTCCGGAGCATCTCGTCGTCGATGTACCGGGCGTCCCGGAGCTTGACGAACACCTCGCGCTCGGCGCTGATCATCTCCCCCGACAGCCGCCGGTAGGTGTCGTCGACGGACTCCCCGGTGACCGGGTTGGCCTGCCCGAGCCGTTCCCAGACGGCGTTGCGGCGGCGCTCCAGGACGGTGCGGAGCCGGTCGGCGAGCGGCCCGGGCAGGGCGTTGCGCTCGTCGGCGAGGAGTTCGTCCAGGCGCCGCTCGGCGGCCCGGGAGGCCTGCGCCTGGGCGTTGGCCTCGGCCAGTGTCTCGGCCTGTGTGTCCCGCCCGGGGAACCGCAGCAGACGGATCAGCGGGGGCAGGGTCAGCCCCTGCACGACCAGCGTCCCGATGACGGTCGTGAAGGTCAGGAACAGGATGAGGTTGCGGTGCGGGAAGGGCTCCTCGCCGTCGTGCAGGGTGAGCGGGATCGAGAAGGCGATGGCGAGGGAGACCACGCCCCGCATACCGGCCCACGCGACGACGAACGGCCCTTTCCAGGTCGGACTCGCCTCCCGCTTCCGGATCCGGGCGGACAGCAGCCGCGGCAGGAAGGTCGCCGGGTACACCCACGCGAACCGGGCCGCGACGACCACCAGGAAGACGGCGACCGCGTACCAGGCGGCCAGGACCCCCTCGTACTCCCCGAGGCCCCTCAGCACCACCGGCAGCTGGAGTCCGATCAGCGCGAACACCGCCGACTCCAGGACGAAGGCGACCATCTTCCACACCGCCTCCTCCTGCAGACGCGTGGCGAAGTCGACCTCCCACGCGCGGTGTCCCAGGTAGAGCGCGACGACCACGACCGCGATGACACCGGAGGCGTGCACCTGCTCGGCGACGGCGTACGCGACGAACGGGGTCAGCAGGGAGAGCGTGTTCTGGAAAAGCGCCTCCTTCACGTGCGTGCGCAGCCAGTGGATCGGCGCCATCAGCACGAGCCCGACCACGACGCCGCCGACCGCCGCGAGCAGGAACTCGCCGATGCCCCCGGCCCAGGTCGCGCCCTCGCCGACGGCGGCGGCCAGGGCCACCCGGTAGGCGGTGATCGCGGTGGCGTCGTTCAGCAGGGACTCGCCCTGGAGGATCGTGGTGATCCGCGACGGCAGCCCGACCCGGCGGGCCACGGCCGTCGCCGCGACCGCGTCCGGCGGCGCCACAACCGCGCCGAAGACCAGGGCCGCGGTCAGCGGCAGGTCCGGCACGATCAGGTACAGGGCCCAGCCGACGACGAAGGTCGCGAACAGCACGTACCCGACGGACAGCAGCGCCACCGGGCGCAGCTGCGCCCGCAGGTCGAGGTAGGAGCTGTCGGTGGCGGCCGTGTGCAGCAGTGGGGGCAGCAGGAGCGGCAGGACGATGTGCGGGTCGAGGGTGTAGTCCGGCACCCCGGGGACGGAACTGACCGCCAGCCCGACCGCCACCAGCAGCAGTGGCGCCGGCACCGGTGTGCGCCTGGCCGCCGCGGCGATCGCGGCGCTGCCCGCCACCAGAAGCAGCAGTGGCATCACGTCCATCGTTCCCGCCCGCCCTCTTTTTTCCACGCGGTCTTCGGCGCGACCGTCGTAACCTGGCAATCATGAAACAGTGCACGCACGCCGAGGCGCTGCCTCACCCCGAACCCGTCCCGCTCAGCGAGACGTGTCCGGAGTGCCTGGCGGAGGGCAGGGATCCGGTGCAACTCCGGCTGTGCCTGAGCTGCGGTCACGTCGGCTGCTGCGACTCCTCGCCGGGGCGGCACGCGGCGGAGCACCACGAGAAGTCCGGGCATCCCGTGATGCGGACCCATGAGCCCGGGGAGACGTGGCGCTGGTGCTTCGTCGATCATGTCCTGGTGTGACTCGACAGGACCCCGGCGCGGGACGGTTCGACCGTCTGACGTCTGGGTACGTCAACCCGGCGCACGCTCTTCCCATTTGGGCCCGCAGAACCTCTAGACACGGAGCGTATCCACAGGTTTACTGTGAGTGACGGCAAGGGGTTGGGGTCCCGGGGACAGGACCGTTGAGAGCGCGGTAGCGTCACCGCTGAACCATGTATCGCGTTACCCCGGGGGGCGACCCTCGGCCCTGAAACACTTGTACCACCATGGAGGTGAGGGTGTCCCAGATCGCAGGCGAGCCCGCGACGCAGGACTTCGTGGAAGTCCGGCTGCCGGCTGCGGGTGCCTACCTGTCGGTGCTGCGTACGGCCACGGCCGGTCTCGCGGCCCGTTTGGACTTCACCCTCGACGAGATCGAGGACCTGCGCATCGCGGTGGACGAGGCCTGCGCGATCCTGCTTCAGCAGGCCGTGCCCGGCTCCGTGCTCAGCTGTGTCTTCCGCCTCGTCGACGACTCGCTCGAGGTCACCGTCTCGGCGCCGACCACCGATGGTCATGCCCCCTCGCGGGACACCTTCGCCTGGACCGTCCTGTCCGCTCTCGCGGGCAAGGTCTCCTCCGCCGTGGACAAGGACAAAACCGTTTCGATCAGCCTCTACAAACAGCGCGGCGCGGGACCCGGGCCGGCGTGAGGAAAGAGGACGGGCCGGTGCGGGACGAAGAGCGCGGCACACGAGAGCTGCCGGCCGAGGGCACGGCCATGGACCCGTGCGGTCCGGCCGGGGCCCGGCGCACGGCGGACGGCATCGACGGCATCCCCGAGCAGGCCCGCCCGCATCCGGAGGACGACTCCGCGGGGGCCGTCCTCCCGGGCGGCGGGCAGCGGGACCAGGACGCCGTACGGAGCGCGCCTCCGGGTGGAGGGATCGCAGCATCTCCTGCCCAGGGGGGTCCCCCCACTCGCGCGCAGTCGGGAGTGGCGGAGGAGGCGAGGGCTCGGGGAAGGGCGACGGGCGGGACGATGAGCTAGCACTAGCGACACTCCGAGGACGAAGCGCCGCGCGCACGCCACGCACAGGGTGCGCACGGCTCCCCGGACCGCAGCGGGGCGCGCGAGATGTTCCTCAAACTGCGCACGCTGAGCAATGGCAGCCCCGAGTACGCGGAGCTGCGCAATCAGCTGGTCCGTATGCACCTGCCGCTCGTGGAGCATCTCGCACGCCGCTTCCGCAACCGCGGGGAGCCGCTCGACGACCTCACCCAGGTCGCCACGATCGGGCTGATCAAGTCGGTCGACCGCTTCGACCCGGACCGCGGCGTGGAGTTCTCCACGTACGCGACCCCGACGGTCGTGGGCGAGATCAAGCGGCATTTCCGCGACAAGGGCTGGGCGGTGCGCGTCCCGCGCCGGCTCCAGGAGCTGCGTCTTTCGCTGACCACGGCCACGGCCGAGCTGTCGCAGCTGCACGGCCGCTCTCCCACGGTCCACGAGCTCGCCGAGAAGCTGGCGATCTCCGAGGAGGAGGTCCTGGAGGGCCTGGAGTCCGCCAACGCGTACTCCACGCTGTCCCTGGACGTCCCCGACACCGACGACGAGTCCCCGGCGGTCGCCGACACCCTCGGCGCGGAGGACGAGGCGCTGGAGGGCGTGGAGTACCGGGAGTCCCTCAAGCCGCTGCTGGAGGATCTCCCGCCGCGCGAGAAGCGGATCCTGCTGCTGCGTTTCTTCGGCAACATGACCCAGTCGCAGATCGCGCAGGAGGTCGGCATCTCTCAGATGCACGTCTCGCGGCTGCTGGCGCGCACCCTGGCCCAGCTTCGGGAGAAGCTCCTCGTCGAGGAGTGACGGCTACTTTTGTACGTTGCCGGGCCCGCGGATCCCGAGGGCCCGGGTCGTCTCGGGGTTCACGAGCAGGACGAGCGCCGCTACGGCCACGACTGCGAGGGCGATCCCGGCCGGAATGGCCATGCTGTCGGCCTGGAGCAGGTTGTAGGCCACGGGCAGCGCCATGAGCTGGGTGATGACGGCCGGGCCGCGGCTCCAGCTGCGGCGGCCGAGCAGCCCGCGCGCGGCGAGCAGCGGCAGCAGCGCGAGCACGACAAGCGTGACGCCCCCGGTCACGGCCTGCTGCCGGTCGTCCGGCTCGCCGGTGATCCCGAGGACGAGCATCCAGACGCCGCCGATGACCAGCGCGAGCCCCTCCAGTGCTGACAGCAGCGCGGCGTACGTCAGCCGGCGCGGGCGGGGGCCGGTGTTCTCCGGGGTGGTGGGGGTCTGCTCACTGCTCACCCCTGAAGAGTAGCCCTGGTCGTACGCGCCCCTCTTGGCGAGGTTCACCCCCGGTCTCTTACCCGATCCCTACCTCGGTATGGGCCAGGTACCACCCAGTAGGTACGCTGCCAGTCATGCGTGCACTTCTCGTGGTCAATCCGGCGGCAACCACCACAAGTGCGCGCACCCGCGACGTACTGATCCACGCGCTCGCCAGTGAGATGAAGCTGGAAGCGGTCACCACCGAGTACCGCGGTCACGCGCGCGACCTGGGCCGGCACGCGGCGGAGAGCGACGACATCGACCTCGTGGTGGCCCTCGGCGGCGACGGCACGGTCAACGAGGTCGTCAACGGCCTCCTGCACGCGGGCCCCGCCCCGAGACACCTCCCCCGTCTCGCCGTGGTCCCGGGCGGCTCCACCAATGTCTTCGCCCGCGCCCTGGGCCTGCCCAACGACGCGGTGGAAGCCACCGGCGCCCTGCTGGACGCCCTGCGCGACGGCAGTGAACGCACCGTCGGCCTGGGCCTGGCCTCCGGCACGCCGGGCACGGAGGACGAGGCGGTGCCCTCCCGCTGGTTCACCTTCAACGCGGGACTCGGCTTCGACGCCGGGGTGGTCGGCCGGGTCGAGCAGCACCGCGAGCGCGGCCGGAAATCCACACACGCTCTTTACGTACGCCAGGTCGTGCGCCAGCTCCTGGGCGAACCGAACCGCCGGCACGGCACGATCACGCTGGAGCGGGCCGGCGAGGATCCGATCACCGATCTGGTGCTGTCCATAGTCTCGAACACCTCCCCGTGGACGTTTCTGGGGAATCGCCCGATCTACGCGGCACCTAAGGCCTCGTTCGATACCGGCCTCGATCTCTTCGGTCTCAGTCGGCTGTCCACCGCGGCCGTTGCCCGGTATGGCACCCAGTTGCTCACTTCGTCCCCTGAGCGCGGACCCCGTGGCAAGCACGCCACCTCTCTGCACGATTTGACCGAGTTCACCTTGCATTCGAAGGCGCCGCTCCCCCTCCAGATGGACGGTGACCACCTGGGCCTGCGAACAAGCGTGACGTTCACAGGCGTACGCCGTGCACTGCGTGTGATTGTGTGAGCAGAACTGGCTAAAGTCCTTTCACTCGAACGTTTAGGCCAGGGTCCACCCCATGGAAGTACGGCTGTGACCTAGTCGACACCGAAGAATCAAAAAAAACTTTCCAGAAGGGGTTGTATCCGCCGCTGAGGTTTGCGAGTCTCTACGTGGCGATCGGGACGGCCCGCAACATCGGCCTCCACTGATCACCAGAACCCCTCTTCAATTCACAGGACCCACGCCAGGGAACCTGGCGGTCGGCCCTTCACTTGTTGAGGGATTCGTGAAAGCGTTCACATTCACAAGCATCCCTGCACGTAATACCAAGGAGAGGTAGCAGCCATGGACTGGCGTCACAACGCCGTTTGCCGCGAGGAAGACCCCGAGCTCTTCTTCCCCATCGGCAACACCGGTCCTGCGCTGCTGCAGATCGAGGAAGCCAAGGCCGTCTGCCGTCGCTGCCCGGTGATCGAGCAGTGTCTGCAGTGGGCGCTTGAGTCCGGCCAGGACTCCGGCGTCTGGGGTGGTCTCAGCGAGGACGAGCGCCGCGCCATGAAGCGCCGCGCCGCCCGCAACCGGGCCCGTCAGGCCTCCGCCTGACAACCCACCCCTGCTGACAGCCTGAGCTTGGCGGCGCGTGTGCCTGTCGGCATTACTCCGTTGACAGCGAGTACGCATCTCCCGCCCCCGAGCCGCAGCGCGCAGTTCCCCCGATGCGCTTGAGTTAAGCAGCAACGAGCTTTAGCCCCGGGCCACTTGGTGGCCCGGGGCTCAATGCTTTTCAGGGCCGGATCCGGATGGGCGTTGCCTACTTCCGCGTCGGCACCGGGATGTCCAGGATCACGCGCGTGCCGCGCTCCGGGGCCGGGACCATGTCGAACGTTCCGCCCAACTCGCCCTCCACCAGGGTCCGTACGATCTGGAGGCCGAGGTTGCCCGCGGTCTGCGGATCGAAGCCGTCCGGCAGACCGACACCGTCGTCCTGGACGGTGACCAGCAGGCGGGCCTCCTTGGTCGTACCGCCGCGGACCGCCGACACCTCGACCGTGCCGGTGTCGCCCTCGCGGAAGCCGTGCTCCAGCGCGTTCTGCAGAACCTCGGTCAGCACCATCGACAGCGGGGTGGCGACCTCGGCGTCGAGGATGCCGAAGCGGCCGGTGCGCCGGCCCGTGACCTTGCCCGGGGAGATCTCCGCGACCATCGCCAGGACGCGGTCGGCGATGTCGTCGAACTCCACGCGCTCGTCCAGGTTCTGGGAGAGCGTCTCGTGCACGATCGCAATCGATCCGACGCGTCGCACCGCCTCCTCCAGGGCCTCGCGGCCGCGGTCGGATTCGATGCGCCGGGCCTGGAGGCGGAGCAGGGCCGCCACCGTCTGGAGGTTGTTCTTGACGCGGTGGTGGATCTCCCGGATCGTCGCGTCCTTGGTGATCAATTCGCGCTCGCGGCGGCGGAGCTCGGTGACGTCACGGAGGAGGACCAGCGAGCCGATGCGGGTGCCCTTGGGCTTGAGGGGGATCGCGCGGAACTGGATGACCCCGTCGGTGGCCTCGATCTCGAACTCGCGGGGCGCCCAGCCGCTGGCGACCTTGGCGAGCGCTTCGTCCACCGGTCCCAGGGTCGGGGCGAGTTCGGCGGTGGTCTTGCCCAGGTGCTGGCCGACGAGGTCGGAGGCGAGGCCGAGGCGGTGGTAGGCGGACAGCGCGTTCGGGGAGGCGTACTGGACGATGCCGTCGGCGTCGAGCCGGACCAGTCCGTCACCCACCCGGGGCGAGGCATCCATGTCGAGCTGCTGGTTCGCGAACGGGAAGGCGCCGGCCGCGATCATCTGCGCGAGGTCGGAGGCGCTCTGGAGGTAGGTGAGCTCCAAGCGGCTCGGCGTGCGCACGGTCAGGAGATTGGTGTTGCGCGCGATGACGCCGAGGACGCGTCCCTCCCGCCGCACCGGGATCGACTCGACCCGGACGGGGACCTCTTCCCGCCACTCGGGGTCCCCCTCGCGCACGATGCGGCCCTCGTCGAGGGCGGCGTCGAGCATCGGGCGGCGGCCACGCGGGACGAGGTGGCCCACCATGTCGTCCTGGTAGGACGTGGGACCGGTGTTGGGCCGCATCTGCGCGACGGACACGTACCGCGTGCCGTCGCTGGTGGGGACCCACAGCACCAGGTCGGCGAAGGAGAGGTCGGAGAGCAGCTGCCACTCCGAGACCAGCAGGTGGAGCCACTCGAGATCCGTGTCGTCGAGGGCGGTGTGCTGGCGTACGAGTTCGTTCATGGAGGGCACGTGAGCGAGCGTACCCGGGGGTTTGTACGGCTCTGAAATGTATGGGCCCTCACAGATTCGTACGGGCCCTCACAGATTCGTACGGGCCCTCACAGAGAGGGGTCCTCGCAGACGGGGTCCTGAAACACCCGCGGGCCGCGGCGCCTGGGAGGGACCCTCAACCCTCCCGGCACCGCAGCCCGGAGCAGTATCGGCCGTGGGGTGTGCGGTCCCGGTCGGCCGAAGGACGAGGAGCCGGGGCAGTCAGGGCAGAGAGCCTCGGTTCCTCTGTCCGCCTTCCTGTGCGGGGAAGGCGGAGGCTGGTGCGCGCTTCACACGCGCTCTCATCACGCATTGTGGACTAGACCACTCGTAGGTGTCCATGCGTTGGAGGCTGTTCGTTGCTGTTAGTTCTCCGACTGATCGGACGCACTGGCGTCCTCCACGCAGCCTAACCCGTGTGGGTTCCTGTGCGGGGCCAGATGGACATGGCAATTTCCGCGACCGCCTCCAGTTCCTCCCGGCTCGCCCCGTCCCGCGCCTGTTGCGACATGCCCTGGATCATCGCTCCGGTATGGCGGGCCAGGGCGGCGGCGTCGGTGCCCGGGGGCAGCACGCCGGCGGCGACATCGGCTCTGATGCGGCTCTCGAACGCGGCGATGTTGGCGTTGCGGCGGTCCCGCAGCGACTGTTCGACCTCGGGCGTCGAGCAGTTCGCGGCGGCGTGGACGACGAGGCAGCCGTGCGGGTGGCCGGCTTCCGTGTACGCGGTGGCGGCCTCGCGCAGCACGCGCTCGACGGCGGCCCGGGCGGTGGGCTCCTCGGCGAGGGCCCGGTCGGTGAACGAGCCGTACCTCGTGCCGTAGACCTGCACGACCTCCTCGAAGAGGGACCGCTTGTCGCCGAAGGCCGCGTAGAGGCTGGGCGCACCGATGTCCATGACGCGGGTGAGGTCGGAGACGGACGTGGCCTCGTAGCCGTGCTCCCAGAAGGCCAGGAGCGCCTTCTCCAGTGCCGTCTCGCGATCGAAGGAGCGGGGGCGGCCGCGAGGCCTCCGCTTGACCTTGCCCGTCGAGGCTCCGAGCCTCTCGGCCTCCGCGATTCCGGGCCTCTCGGCCTCCACGGCCCCGCGCCCCTCGGCCCTCATGGTCCCGTCGTCGTTCACCATGGAGTGCATTTTATAGCGGGCACTAGAGAAATGTCGGCGGGGTGCGGTACGGTCATTTCTGTAGCGACCACTAGGGAAATGTGAAAGGGGCGCCGCCATGGGCGTGCTCACGGGCAGGACGGCACTCGTCACCGGGGCGAGCAGGGGCATCGGGCGAGGGATCGCCGAGCGGCTGGGCCGCGACGGCGCGCGGGTCGGGGTGCACTACGGCAGGAACGAGACGGCGGCGAAGGAGACGGTCGCGGCGATCGAGGCGGCGGGCGGCTCGGCGTTCGCGGTGGGTATGGAGCTGGGCGTGCCGGGGGACGCCGAGGCGCTGTGGGCGGAGTTCGACCGGCACGCGGACGGGCTGGACATCCTGGTGAACAACGCGGGGATCGGCAACACGCGGCCGATCCAGGAGCTGGACGAGCAGGAGTACGACAAGGTCTTCGCGGTGAACGTGAAGGCGCCGCTCTTCATCCTCAAGCACGGCATGAGCCGGCTGCGGGACGGCGGCCGGGTCGTCAACATCTCGTCGGGCTTGGCCCGGACCGCCGTGATGCCGGACAACATGGCGTACGCGATGACGAAGGGCGCCCTGGACGTCCTCTCACGGGACCTGTCCAAGGTACTGGGCCCTCGGGGCATCACGGTGAACTCGGTGGCGCCGGGGATCATCGACACGGACAACACGGCCCGGTTGCTGCGGGGCACTGCCGACGGCTGGGCGAAGGCCGCGGCGATATCGGCGCTGGGCGGGGTGGGCGAGCCGGCCGAAGTCGCCGACGTGGTGGCGTTCCTGGTCTCGGACGGGGGCCGGTGGGTCACGGGGAGCTGGGTTGATGTGACGGGGGGTTCGCTCACGTAGGGGCGTCGGCACGTAGCCGGGGGATCCAGGCGAGTGTCCATCGCCCTGCCCCTGTCATCAGCCAGTCACCATCACCCCGCCCCGGCCTCAGCGAGTCGGCGTCACCTTCGCCAGCGCGCGAGGGGCGTCCGGGTCCTGGCCGCGGGCGATGGTGACCTCGTAGGCCAGGAGCTGGAGGGGAATGATCTCCAGGACGGGCTGGACCTCCTCGGCCACGTCGTCCGTCGGCAGGGCGAAGCCGGCCGACGTCTGCTCGACTTGATGCCTGGGGCCGATGACGACCAGGTCGGCACCTCGGCCGCGCAGCCGGTCGAGGACCGGCTGGAGCGCTTCGCCGCCCTTGCCGTCGGTGACCACGGCGATGACCGGGGAGACGTTGTCGACCATGGCGAGCGGTCCGTGCAGCAGGTCGGCGCCGGAGTAGGACAGGGCGGGTATGTAGCTGGTCTCCATCAGCTTGAGGGCGGCCTCCTTGGCCGTGGGGTAGCCGTAGCCGCGTGAGGTGATCACCATGCGCTCGGCGAAGCGGTAGCGGGCGGCGAGGGTACGCACCTCGTCCTGCCGGGCGAGCAGCTGCTCGGCGAGGTCCGGCAGCACCTGGGCGGGCGCGCCGTCGCCGCCGCGCAGGCCCTCGACGAACAGGTAGAGCGCGAGGAGGGAGGCGGTGTACGTCTTGGTCGCGGGGAGGGCCTTCTCCGGTCCGGCCATGATGTCGATGTGGTACTCGGAGACGCCGGCGAGCGGTGAGTCCGGATTGTTGGTGACGGCGAGCGTGATCGCGTCGGCCTCGCGGGCGGCCCGGGTCGAGGCGACCAGGTCCGGAGAGCCGCCGGACTGACTGACGGTGACGACCAGGACGTCCGTGAGGTCGGGCCGGGCGCCGTAGGCCGTGGTGGTGGACATGGAGGTGAGGCCGCAGGGCAGGCCGAGCCGGATCTCCAGGAGGTACTTGGCGTAGAGGGCGGCGTTGTCGGAGGTGCCGCGGGCGGTCAGCAGGACGAAGCGGGGAGCACGGGCGGCGATCCGCCGTGCCACGTCCCGGATGGCGGGGGCGCCGTCGGCCAGGATCCGGCGCAGGACGGCGGGCTGCTCCGCCATCTCCCGGGCCATGATCCGGCCCGGGCGCTCGCTGAGGGTGTCCGGAGTGGCGGCGGTCATGGCGGGGTTCCTTCCGGGGACGCGGGCGGATGCAGCTCCCATTCCACTCCCCCGCGCCGCGGAACGCCCACGCGGGACCGGCGCTGTTCACCTGCCGGAGACCTGGCCGGCACCGGGCCGCTGCCCCTGTGGGACCGGCGGCATTCACCCTGGGAGCGACGCCACCGCTCTGTTAGATTGGTCTAAACCACACGACCCCTCCCGGGTCCCGTCCCAGTTGAGCATCCCTCTCAGATCGGCAGGCCCAGCGTGGAAGTTGTCATCGTTCCGGACGCCAAGGCGGGCGGCGAGCTCATCGCCGAGGCCATGGCTCAGCTGCTCCGGCGCAAGCCCGACGCCCTGCTCGGCGTGGCGACCGGCTCGACGCCGCTGCCCGTGTACGAGGCGCTGGCGGCCAAGGTGCGGTCCGGTGCCGTGGAGGCCGCGCGGGCGCGGATAGCCCAGCTCGACGAGTACGTGGGGCTGCCTGCCGACCATCCGGAGTCGTACCGCTCGGTGCTGCGGCGTGAGGTGCTGGAGCCGCTGGGGATCGGGATGGACCAGTTCATGGGGCCGGACGGCACGGCCGAGGACGTGCCGGGGGCGTGCGAGGCCTACGACCAGGCGCTCGTGGACGCCGGGGGTGTGGACCTTCAGCTGCTCGGGATCGGGACCGACGGGCACATAGGGTTCAACGAGCCGTGTTCGTCGCTGGCGTCGCGGACACGGATCAAGACGCTGACCGAGCAGACCCGGATCGACAACGCGCGCTTCTTCGACGGCGATATCGAGCGGGTGCCGCACCACGTGATCACGCAGGGCATCGGCACGATCCTGGAGGCCCGCCACCTGGTGCTGCTCGCCACCGGTGAGGGCAAGGCGGACGCGGTCGCGGCGACGGTGGAGGGGCCGGTCGCCGCGGTGTGCCCCGCCTCCGCGCTCCAGCTCCACCCGCATGCGACCGTCGTTGTCGACGAGGCCGCCGCGTCGAAGCTGAAGCTGGCGGACTACTTCCGGCACACCTACGCCAACAAGCCGGACTGGCAGGGCATCTAGCGGCCGAGCGCCCCTGCCTCAAGAGGCTCGTCCTCGGCCGGCTCGTCCTCGGCCCGCAGGCCGGCCACCCACAGCGGCATGACCCAGTGGACCACGAGGACGGCGATGAGGAGGGGTGCCGCGTAGGCCTTCGGGGCATTGCCGTCGACTCCGCCTGCGATCAGCAGGGCGACCGCCGTCGCGGCCAGGAGCAGCGTGGTCATGCGGTGGGCCCGGGCCAGGACGCGGCTGCGCTCGGCCGACTGCCGCTCGTCCAGTACGTGTTCGCGCAGCTCCAGCAGGCCCCGGGTGGCGCCGTTGATGATCCCGGTCGCGACCATCCAGGGAAGCAGCAGCACCGCCATCGCGGCGACGGGCCACAGCGGCTCACCCTCGGCGAGGAAGAAGTGGGTCATCAGTGCGCCGATGGCCACGGTGAGGGTGATGTGCGCGGCGACGGCCAGACGTCGGCGTGCCGCCGTGGCGTACCAGGCCTGGCCGCGACGGTCGTTCATGAGCCGCAGCATGCTCCGGTCGTAGCGGGTCAGGCGTGTCGTCGTCATGGCTGGTTCCTCCCGTAGACCTCGTCCGTGAGCGGCCGGAACGGTTCGAGGGAGAACAGGGCCTCGACCGGCAGATCGAAGAACTTCGAGATCTTCAGTGCCAGGTCGAGGCTCGGGTTGTACTGCCCTCGCTCGATGTAGCCGATGGTCTGGTAGTGGGCTCCCACTGCCTCGGCCAGGCTCTGGCGCGACACCTTCCGTTCGGCGCGCACCATGGCCAACCTGTTGTGCACCTGCTCGCTCATGTATAAGAAGTACTACATCCGGAGGTAGCTTTACAACCCGGCGATCACCTCGGCCGCCGCCCGGCCGCAGACGCGGGCCGCGCCGTGGGTGGCGATGTGCAGGGCGCCGCGGGGTGCGGCCTGGGGGACGCCCATTTCGACCACGATGGTGTCGGGGCGGGCGGCCAGCAGGGTGTCTAGGGCCGACGCCATCCAGGGGTGGCGGTGTTCGTCGCGGACGACGGCGACGATGCGGCGCGCACCGGCCGCCTGAAGGGCCGCCCGTCCGGCGCGCTCACCGGCATCGCTCACCTTGCCGTCCGCCACCTCGCCGTCCTCCACCCTGCCGTTCTCCTCCTCGCCGTCCTCGGCGGAGAAGCTGCCCGTCACCGTGCCCGGCAGGAGGTGGACGAGTTCCGCGGCGATGCCCCAGGGGGTCTCGTCGCCCACCGCGATGTTGGCGACGGGGGTGAGGGCGGCGACGTAGGGCGGTTCGGTGAGGGGCTCGAAGGTCTCCGGGCTGCCCAGGCCCGGGGCGGCGGTGACCGTGAGGGCGCGGCGGGCGGCGTGCAGGCCGATCTCGCTGCCTCGGGTCTCCTCGGGTACGCGGTCGGCCGTGCTCGCCCAGCGGGACAGCGCCCGGACCCGGTCCGCGGCCTCGGCCAGGCGGTCCCCCGGCAGTTCACCCGCGCGTACCGCCGTGACCAGGGCGTCCCGCAGGCGCCGTACGGTCTCGTCGTCGGCCAGGCCGCCGCCCACGCAGATCGCGTCGGCACCGGCGGCGACGGCGAGGACGCTGCCGCGTTCGATGCCGTAGGTGCCCGCGATGGCCCGCATCTCCATGCCGTCGGTGACGATGAGGCCGTCGTAGCCGAGTTCGCCGCGCAGCAGGCCGGTCAGGATGCGGCGGGAGAGGGTGGCCGGGCGGTCGGGGTCCAGGGCCGGGACCAGGATGTGGGCGCTCATCACGGCCCGGCTGCCGGCGGCGATGGCCGCGCGGAACGGGGCCAGCTCGCGGTCGGTCAGCACGTCCGCGGGGACGTCGATGCGCGGGAGGGCGTGGTGGGAGTCGACGGCCGTGTCTCCGTGGCCGGGGAAGTGCTTGGTGCAGGCGGCGACTCCGGCGGACTGGAGGCCCGTCACATAGGCAGCGGTGTGCCGGGCGGCCAGTTCGGTGTCGGCGCCGAAGGATCGGACACCGATCACCGGGTTGCGCGGGTCGGAGTTCACGTCGGCGGACGGGGCCCAGTTGAGGTTCACCCCGCAGGCCGCGAGACGGCGGCCCAGTTCGTGGGCGACCTCGCGCGTCAGCTCCACGTCGTCCACCGCGCCGAGAGCGTGGTTGCCCGGGAAGGAGGAGCCGGTCCGCACCTCCAGGCGCGTCACGTCACCGCCTTCCTCGTCGATCGCGACCAGGACGTCGTCGCGCTCGGCCCGCAGTTGCGCGGTCAGCGCGGCCAGTTGGCCGGGCGAGGCGATGTTGCGGCCGAACAGGCCGACGGAGGCGAGGCCCTCGCCGAGCCGGCGCAGCAGCCAGTCCGGGGCGGTGGTTCCGGTGAAGCCGGGCTGGAGAACGGTCAGGGCGTCACGGGTGAGCGTGTCGGTACCGCTGGCGAGTGTCGTCATGGGGTGGGGTCATCCCTTCACGGCGCCCGCGGTCAGGCCCGCGGCCATCTTGCGCTGGACGAGGAGGAAGAGGGCGACGATCGGCACGGCCATCATCGTGGCGCCGGCCATCATCGGGGCGTATTCGGTGCCGTGCTTGGTGGTGAAGTTGCCGAGCCAGACGGTCGCCGTCTGGTTCTTCTGGCTGAGCAGCATCAGGGCGTACAGGTACTCGTTCCAGGCCTGGATGAAACCGTAGACCGAGGTGGCGACCATGCCGGGGGCCAGGAGCGGGAAGACGACCCGGAGGAAGGCGCCCGTGCGGGAGCAGCCGTCGACCATGGCCGCCTCCTCCAGTTCCTTCGGGATGTTGACGATGAAGCCCCTCAGCGTCCACACGGTGAACGGGAGGATGAAGGTCAGGTACGTGATGATGAGGCCGGTCAGCCGGTCGTACTGGCCCAGGTCGTTGAGCAGCAGGAACACCGGGATGATCATGGCGACCAGGGGGACCATCTGGACCGCGAGGATGCCCACGATCACGATCTTGCGGCCGCGGAAGGCGAAGCGGGAGATGGCGAGCGCGGCCAGCAGCCCCACGGCCATGCCGATGACGACCACCGCCAGCGACACCACCATGCTGCGTCCCACCGGGCCCCAGAAGTCGGCGATGTCCAGCGCCCGGCCGAAGTTGGCGAAGGTGATGCCGGTCGGCAGCAGGCTCGGATCCGGGTCGATGGCGTCCTTGGCGGGCTTGAACGCCGTGTTGAGCATCCAGTACAGCGGGAAGCCCGCGGTGACGAAGACCAGGAGGCCGAGGACGTTCCACCAGAGCTTCGGCGCCCGGCGGCCGGTCAGCGTGCTGCTCATTCGACCTCTCCGATCTTCAGCATCTGCCGCATGTAGACGGCGACCACGCCGAGCAGCAGCAGGACGGTGATCAGCGCGATGGCCGAGCCCTGGGCGTAGTCGTTGACCACGAACGCCCGGTCGTAGGAGTAGGTGTTGAGGACCTGGAACTCCGGCTCGGGGTGGCCGTTGCGCATCACGAACACCTGGGGGAAGACGCCCATGTCCCAGATGACCGACAGGGTCGTGAGCATCACGATGATCGGCTTGAGGACGGGCAGGGTGACATAACGGAAGACGCCCCAGGAGCCGGCGCCGTCCAGGCGGGCCGCCTCCTCCAGCTCCTTGGGCACCTGGGTGAGGCCCGCGCTGAGTGTGATGACCACGAACGGCACGGCTCCCCACACCACCAGCAGCATGATCACGGCCAGGCCCTCCGGCCCGCTCGCGAACCAGTTGTGGCCGATCATCTCGACGCCGGGCAACTTGCTGAGCAGCGCGTTGAAGACGCCGTAGTCCGAGTCGAAGAGCCACTTGAAGACCGTGGTCGCCACGATGACGGGCATGCCCCAGCTGGCCACCAGAACGATGTTGATGAGCACCTTCAGCCAGCCGGAGACCCGCTGGAGGAGCAGGGCGATCGCCATGCCGATCACCATCGTGAAGACGACGGCCCCGGCGGCGAAGACGATCGTGCGGACCACGACGGTCCAGAACTCGCCGTCGCCCAGCACCTTCGCGAAGTTGTCGAAGCCGACCGACTCGGCCGGCTGGAAGCCCCACAGCTGGGACTGCCCGAACTTCTGGAAGGACAGGGTGACCAGACGGGCCAGCGGATAGCCCATGACCAGGGCCAGGATCAGCAGGCAGGGCGCGAGCAGCAGCCAGGGGACCGCGGTCCCGCCCGACGGCCGGTTGGCCCGTGGCGGCTCATCGGCGGGAGATGGCGGTGCCTGCCGCGGTGGCGGCACCTTGACGGGGGTGGTGGTGTCTGCGGCACTCATCGCGCGCTCCTCGGCGGTCCCTCAGTTCGTACGGAGGGCGGGGCTCCGCCCGTGAGGGAGCCCCGCCTCGAAGGTCACTTGGTGTTGATGACCTTGTCGATCGCGGCGTCCGCCTCCTTGGCGGCGGCCTCAACCGACTTCTTGCCGGTGCCGATGCTCTGGAGCATGGTCTGGAGGATCTGCGCTTTCTCGACCTGACCCCAGCCGGGGGCCATCGGGACGAACCAGTTGGACTCGGCCGCAGTGGCGGGGACCGCCGTCTTCGGGTCGTTCTTCAGCGTCGCGAGGTCGGTCTTGTTGTTGGGCAGGTTGCCCTTGGCCATCAGGCCCTTCTGGCCGGAGGAGCCGGCGAACGCGTTGATCCACTCGGCGGCCAGGGCCGGCGCGTCGGACTTCACCGGGACGGCGAGGTCACTGCCGCCCAGGAAGACGGGCATGTTCTTGCCGGACGGGCCGGGCATCACGAAGTTCTCGAGGTTGCCCTTGAGCTTGCCGCTCTTGTCGTTCTTCGGGTCCTCGGCGGTCGCGCCTTCCCACGCGGCGGCGAAGATCATGGCGGACTTGCCCTGGCCGTAGACGATGTAGCGGTCGGACTCGTCCTTGGTCTTGTCGCCGTGCATGTACCTGTCGACGACGTTCTTGAACTCCTTCAGGCCCTTGAGGGACTCGGGCGAGGAGAGGGAGGCCTTCCACTGGCCGCCCGACTCGGTGGCGATGGCGCCGCCGGCGTCGTAGACGAAGGACATGGCCGCGTACCAGTCGCGGGTGGGCTGGTACCAGGCGCTGAACTTGTCGCCCTGCTTCTTCTGGATCTTGTCCAGGGCGGCGGTGAGCTCCTTGTACGTCTTCGGAGGCGTCTTCACCCCGACCGAGGCTGCCACGTCCTTGCGCCAGTTGGCGACGCGGCCACCGGCGTAGTACGGGACGCCGTAGGTCTTGCCCTCGTAGGTCACCGAGGCCTTGAGGCCGTCCAGCCAGGCGTCCGAGCTGTCGAAGTCGGCGGGGTCGAGCGGAGCGAAGGCGCCCTTGACCATGTAGCCGAGCATCTCGGTGTTGCCCATCTCGACCACGTCGGGGACCTTGTCGGTGGCGAGGACGGCGTCGAGCTTGGCGTTCTTGTCGGGCCAGCCGTAGTACTCGTGGTTGATCTTCAGGCCGGGGTGCTTCTTCTGCACCGCAGCGTCGGCGGCCTTCACCAGCTCCGGCCAGTTGTTCTGGGCGTCGACGGTGAGCCAGACGGTCAGCTCCTTGGCGTCCGCACCCTTGTCCGAACCCCCGCCACCCTCGCCCCCGCACGCCGCGATGGAGACCACCATGCCCGCGATACCGATCGCGGATATCAGCTTGCGCTTCACGCCACCCTCCTCAGGGATGCCACCGACCCCCCTGCTCCCCGCGGTGAACGTGGGGCCAGGACCCTGGACCAATGGTGTAGACCAGTAGGGGGAGCTTGGACCAGACCAGCAGGCCTGTCAAGGGTCCAGAATGAGCTCTGACCAGCCGTTATGCGACGTACATATGCAGGAACCTTTAAGTAAGAACCCGGCGAAAACCCGGCCGGGCACGGCATACTCCAGGTAGACCACTTAGAGTTGTGGACTAGACCAAAAGCAGCGCCGACGGTATACAAGTGGGATCGTGTCGGCAGAGGAGCCGGGAAGGCGGAGCATGAGCACCGACATCAGCAGTGCGGAGCACGAGAGCGGGGCACCCGTCCGTACCGCACGCGTGCCCAAGTACTACCGCCTGAAGAAGCACCTGCTCGACATGACCGAGACGCAGGCGCCCGGCACGCCGGTCCCGCCCGAGCGCACACTGGCGGCGGAGTTCGACACCTCGCGCACGACCGTGCGCCAGGCGCTGCAGGAGCTGGTCGTCGAGGGCCGGCTGGAGCGCATCCAGGGCAAGGGCACGTTCGTCGCCAAACCGAAGGTCTCGCAGGCACTGCAACTGACCTCGTACACCGAGGACATGCGCGCCCAGGGTCTCGAACCCACCTCGCAGCTCCTGGACATCGGCTACATCACCGCCGACGACCGTCTCGCCGGGCTGCTCGACATCACGACCGGCGGGCGGGTGCTGCGCATCGAGCGGCTGCGCATGGCCAACGGCGAGCCGATGGCCATCGAGACCACCCACCTCAGCGCGAAGCGCTTCCCGGCCCTGCGCCGCTCCCTGGTGAAGTACACGTCCCTCTACACCGCGCTCGCAGAGGTCTACGACGTCCATCTCGCGGAGGCCGAGGAGACCATCGAGACGTCGCTGGCCAACCCGCGCGAGGCCGGCCTGCTCGGCACGGACGTCGGCCTGCCGATGCTGATGCTCTCCCGTCACTCACTGGACCGGGAGGGCCAACCGGTGGAGTGGGTGCGGTCGGTGTACCGGGGCGACCGGTACAAGTTCGTGGCCCGTCTGAAGCGCCCCCAGGAGTAGCGGACCGGCAGCCGAACCGTCGGTTTCTTTTGGGTACCGCATTACGGACGAGGGGTTCCGCTGTCGCCACACCCTGACCTAGATTGCCTGCGCATTGCACAGGTGATCACTGAGGGGACGGAGCCGCCTGATGTCGCAAGCCCCAGAAGCCGGCAGAGGGGCGACGGTGACGCCGATGCGCGTCGTCATCGCCCTCTGCCTCATAGCGCCCTTCGTGGCCATGCTGTGGGTCGGCTCGTACGCCAAGACCGACCCGGCCTTCATCGGGATCCCGTTCTTCTACTGGTACCAGATGGCGTGGGTCCTGATCTCCACCGTGCTGACGATGATCGCCTACAAGCTGTGGCAGCGTGACCAGCGCGCCCGCTCTGCCGCGAAGGGCGGTGCGTCGGAGTGAAGGACGGCGTGAACGGCGTCGCACTCGCCGTCTTCATCTTCTTCTTCCTGCTCGTCACGGTCCTGGGCTTCCTGGCCGCGCGGTGGCGCAAGGCCGAGAACGAGCACAGCCTGGACGAGTGGGGCCTGGGCGGCCGCTCGTTCGGCACCTGGATCACCTGGTTCCTGCTCGGCGGCGACCTGTACACGGCGTACACCTTCGTGGCCGTACCGGCGGCGATCTACGCGGCGGGCGCGGCAGGCTTCTTCGCGGTGCCGTACACCATCCTGATCTACCCGCTGATCTTCACGTTCCTCCCCCGCCTGTGGTCGGTCTCGCACAAGCACGGGTACGTGACGACGTCCGACTTCGTGCGCGGCCGCTTCGGCTCCAAGGGCCTCTCCCTGGCCGTGGCCCTCACCGGCATCCTCGCGACCATGCCGTACATCGCGCTCCAACTGGTCGGCATCCAGGCCGTGCTGGACGTGATGGGCGTCGGCGGCGGCGAGGACACCAACTGGTTCATCAAGGACCTGCCGCTGCTGATCGCCTTCGGTGTGCTGGCCGCGTACACGTACTCGTCGGGTCTGCGGGCACCGGCGCTGATCGCGTTCGTGAAGGACACCCTGATCTACATCGTCATCGCGGTGGCGATCATCTACATCCCGATCAAGCTGGGCGGCTTCGACGAGATCTTCGCCAAGGCCGGCGAGGCGTACAGCCAGACCAACCCGGCGACGGGCGCGCCGCGCGGTGCGCTGGTGCCGCCGGAGGCGGGGCAGTGGACGTACGCCACGCTGGCGCTGGGATCCGCGCTCGCGCTCTTCATGTACCCGCACTCGATCACGGCGACGCTGTCCTCGAAGAGCCGTGAGGTGATCCGGCGCAACACCACGATCCTGCCGCTGTACTCGCTGATGCTGGGCCTGCTGGCGCTGCTCGGCTTCATGGCGATCGCGGCCGGGATCAAGGTGCAGAACGGGCAGCTGGCGATCCCGCAGCTGTTCGAGACCATGTTCCCGGACTGGTTCGCGGGCGTGGCCTTCGCGGCGATCGGCATCGGCGCCCTGGTCCCGGCGGCCATCATGTCCATCGCGGCCGCGAACCTCTTCACCCGCAACATCTACAAGGACTTCATCAAGCCCGACGCCACGCCCGCGCAGGAGACCAAGGTCTCCAAGCTGGTGTCCCTGCTGGTGAAGGTGGGCGCGCTGGCCTTCGTCCTCACCATGGACAAGACGGTCGCCATCAACTTCCAGCTGCTCGGCGGCATCTGGATCCTCCAGACCTTCCCGGCCCTGGTCGGCGGCCTGTTCACCCGCTGGTTCCACCGCTGGGCCCTGCTCGCGGGCTGGGCGGTCGGCATGGTCTACGGCACGGTCGCCGCGTACGGCGTCGCCTCCCCGACCCAGAAGCACTTCGGCGGCTCGTCGAAGGAGATCCCGGGCATCGGCGAGATCGGCTACATCGGCCTCACGGCGTTCGTCCTGAACGTCGTCGTCACCGTGGTCCTGACCTTCGTCCTCAAGGCCCTGAAGGCCCCCGACGGCATCGACGAGACCAAGCCGGAGGACTACACGGCGGACGCGGGCGACCCCGGGGTCCAGGTGGAGCTTCCGCCGGCGACGGCGGGCACCTCGCACTGAGTCGCAGGTGACTACGGGCCGCCGGTGAGAAACCGGCGGCCCGTTGTCATACCCGTCCCGCACACTCGGACCATGGACATCCTCATCCGGCGAGTGAAGCCCACCGAGTACGACGCCCTCGGCGAGATCACCGCCCAGGCCTACCTGAAGGACGGCCTCCTCCACTTCGGTGAGAGCGACTGGTACCTCGGCGAACTCAAGGACGTGGCCAAGCGGGCCGCCGCCGCGGACGTCCTGGTGGCCACCCGGGGCGAACACCTTCTCGGTGGCGTCACCTTCGTCCCCTCCGGCGGCCCCATGGCCGACATCGCCCGGCCCTCAGAGGCCGAGATACGGATGCTCGCCGTCGCCCACGAGGCCCGCGGCCGCGGCGCCGGAGAGGCCCTCGTCCGCGCCTGCGTCGACCGGGCCCGCGCGACAGACGGCTGCGTCCGCGTCGTCCTGTCGACGCAGCGCACCATGCACTCCGCCCACCGCCTCTACGAACGCCTCGGTTTCGTCCGTGTCCCGGAGCGCGACTGGAACCCGATTCCGGAGCTCGACGACATCACTCTCCTCACCTACGAGTTGACGCTGTGAAACCGTCGCGACACTACATCTAGGGGTGCTTTCTCCACCCGGCACAAGATGTATGCTCATGCTCGCTGTCGCCGCAGGGGAATCCGGTGCGAATCCGGAACTGTCCCGCAACGGTGTACCCATGCCTTTTTATGCGTGCATGGGAGTCAGTCCGAGGACCTGCCGACAGCGCGCCCGGCCGTCCGGCCGGTGTGCCCCGACGTCCGGGCCTCGTGGAATGGGCCGGTGGACGCGACGCCGCGTGCGCTCGCGTGCTGCCCCCTGCCCTGCGAGGCCCCCGTGCCGAGCGAGGGAGAGCCCCACGTGACCATCGCGCCAGCCGATCCGGTCTCAGCCGCCGAAGAAGAGCACGACGGTCCTGGTGCCGCGCTGCTGCGGACCCTGACCGAGCTGACCGCCGACCTCCCCGACGCCGACCCCGGCCGGGTCGCCGCCGCCGCGCTGCGCGGCCGGTCCGCGCGGGCCGACGAATCGGAGTTGCGCGAGCTGGCGACGGAGGCGGCCGCCGGCCTCATCTCCGAGGATCCCGCCTACTCCCGGCTGGCCGCGCGCCTGCTGACGATCGGGATCCGCGCCGAGGCCGCCTCGCAGGGCGTCACGTGCTTCACCGAGTCCGTCGCGGTCGGGCACCGGGAGGGCCTCATCGCCGACCGGACCGCCGAGTTCGTGCGCGTCCACGCCGCCCGCCTCGACGCCCTGATCGACACGGCCGCCGACGACCGCTTCGGCTACTTCGGCCTGCGCACACTCCACAGCCGCTACCTGCTCCGGCACCCGATCACCCGCAAGGTGATCGAGACGCCCCAGCACTTCATGCTGCGCGTCGCCGCCGGCCTCGCCGAGGACGACACCACCCGGGCGCTCGACGAAGTCGCCGCGCTCTACCGGCTCATGAGCCGGCTGGACTACCTCCCCTCCTCCCCCACCCTCTTCAACTCCGGCACGCGGCACCCCCAGATGTCGTCCTGCTACCTGCTCGACTCCCCCAAGGACGAGCTGGACTCGATCTACGATCGGTACCACCAGGTGGCGCGGCTGTCGAAGCACGCCGGCGGCATCGGCATCGCGTACTCCCGTATCCGTGCCCGCGGTTCGCTGATTCGCGGCACGAACGGCCACTCCAACGGCATCGTCCCGTTCCTGAAGACTCTCGACACCTCGGTCGCCGCCGTGAACCAGGGCGGCCGCCGCAAGGGCGCCGCCGCGGTCTACCTGGAGACCTGGCACTCCGACATCGAGGAGTTCCTGGAGCTGCGCGACAACACCGGCGAGGACGCCCGCCGCACGCACAACCTGAACCTCGCGCACTGGGTGCCCGACGAGTTCATGCGGCGGGTGAACGCCGACGCGCACTGGTCGCTGTTCTCCCCCTCGGACGTGCCCGAGCTGGTCGACCTGTGGGGCGAGGAGTTCGACGCCGCCTACCGGGCCGCCGAGGCGAAGGGCCTGGCGAAGAAGACGCTGCCCGCGCGCGAGCTGTACGGCCGGATGATGCGCACCCTCGCGCAGACCGGCAACGGCTGGATGACCTTCAAGGACGCCGCCAACCGCACCGCCAACCAGACCGCCGAGCCGGGCCACGTCGTCCACTCCTCCAACCTCTGCACGGAGATCCTGGAGGTCACCAGCGACGGCGAGACGGCGGTCTGCAACCTGGGGTCGGTCAACCTCGGCGCGTTCGTCGACCAGACCGGCGGGGACATCGACTGGGAGCGGCTGGACGAGACCGTCCGCACGGCCGTCACGTTCCTCGACCGGGTCGTGGACATCAACTTCTACCCGACCGAGCAGGCGGGCCGTTCCAACGCCAGGTGGCGTCCGGTCGGCCTCGGAGTCATGGGCCTCCAGGACGTCTTCTTCAAGCTGCGCCTGCCCTTCGACTCGCCCGAGGCCAAGGCGCTGTCCACCCGCATCGCCGAGCGGATCATGCTCGCCGCGTACGAGGCCTCCGCCGAACTCGCCGAGCGCCCCCAAGCACCTACGACAAGCTCCGGTGCAGGGGGGACCCCCATCGGCCCGTTGCCGGCCTGGGAGAAGACCCGTACGGCCCGGGGCGTGCTCCACCCCGACCACTACGACGTGGAACCGACCTGGCCGGAGCGCTGGGCGGCCCTGCGCGAGCGCATCGCCGCGACCGGCATGCGCAACTCCCTGCTCCTCGCCATCGCGCCGACGGCCACGATCGCCTCGATCGCGGGCGTGTACGAGTGCATCGAGCCGCAGGTGTCCAACCTGTTCAAGCGCGAGACGCTGTCGGGTGAGTTCCTCCAGGTCAACTCCTACCTGGTGGAGGAGCTGAAGCGGCTCGGCGTGTGGGACGCCCGCAGCCGGGAGGCCCTGCGTGAGGCGAACGGCTCGGTGCAGGACTTCGCCTGGATCCCCGACGACGTGCGCGCCCTGTACCGCACGGCGTGGGAGATCCCGCAGCGCGGCCTGATCGACATGGCGGCGGCCAGGACCCCGTTCCTGGACCAGTCCCAGTCCCTGAACCTCTTCCTGGAGACGCCGACCATCGGCAAGCTCTCCTCGATGTACGCCTACGCCTGGAAGTCCGGGCTGAAGACCACGTACTACCTGCGCTCGCGCCCGGCGACCCGCATCGCCCGCGCCGCCCAGGCCACCGTCCCCGTGCAGGCCACCCCGGACCCCGAAGCGACCGCCTGCTCCCTGGAAAACCCCGAGTCCTGCGAGGCCTGCCAATAATGACGACTCAGAACCTTCTCGACCCCGGCTTCGAGCTGACTCTCCGCCCGATGCGCTACCCGGACTTCTACGAGCGCTACCGGGACGCCATCAAGAACACCTGGACCGTGGAGGAGGTCGACCTCCACTCGGACGTCACCGACCTCGCCAAGCTCTCCCCCGCCGAGCAGCACCTGATCGGCCGTCTGGTGGCCTTCTTCGCGACGGGTGACTCGATCGTCGCGAACAACCTGGTGCTGACCCTGTACAAGCACATCAACTCCCCCGAGGCGCGGCTGTACCTGTCACGCCAGCTGTTCGAGGAGGCCGTGCACGTCCAGTTCTACTTGACGCTGCTCGACACCTATCTCCCCGACCCGGACGACCGCGCCGCCGCGTTCGCCGCCGTGGAGAACATCCCCTCCATCCGCGAGAAGGCGGAGTTCTGCTTCAAGTGGATCAACGAGGTCGAGAAGCTGGACCGCCTGGAGACCCAGGCCGACCGCCGCCGCTTCCTGCTCAACCTCATCTGCTTCGCCGCGTGCATCGAGGGCCTGTTCTTCTACGGCGCCTTCGCCTACGTGTACTGGTTCCGCAGCCGGGGCCTGCTGCACGGGCTGGCCACCGGCACCAACTGGGTGTTCCGCGACGAGACGATGCACATGTCGTTCGCCTTCGACGTGGTCGACACCGTCCGCAAGGAGGAGCCGGAGCTGTTCGACGACCAGCTCCGGCAGCAGGTGACGGACATGCTCCGCGAGGCCGTCGAGGCCGAGCTCCAGTTCGCGCGCGACCTGTGCGGGGACGGCCTCCCGGGCATGAACACCGAGTCGATGCGGCAGTACCTGGAGTGCGTCGCCGACCAGCGGCTCACCCGCCTCGGCTTCGCTCCGGTCTACGGCTCCGAGAACCCCTTCTCCTTCATGGAGCTCCAGGGGGTTCAGGAGCTGACCAACTTCTTCGAGCGGCGGCCCTCCGCGTACCAGGTGGCGGTGGAGGGCACCGTCGACCTGGACGAGGACTTCTGAACCGCCACGCCTTCGCGGGTCTCCTGGGCCTCCCTGATCTGACGGTCGACGCGCCGGTCGCGCACGATACCGATCACTGACGGGAGGACCAGGAGGACCAGCGTCCCGAGCACGAAGATCATTGCGATGAGTGTCTGTACCTGGTTCGTGTCCATGGACACCACTGTCGCGCCGGTGACTCCTTACCGTCAGTGGCAGTACTGTCGTAGACCCTCGAATTACTGCCACTGACGAGGCACACTGGAGGCATGCTCCAGAACGTGGCCGTCATCCTCCTCGACGGCGTGAACCCCTTCGAACTCGGTGTGGTGTGCGAGGTCTTCGGCACCGACCGCAGCGACGACGGACTGCCGGTCTACGACTTCGCCGTGGCCTCGGCCGAGGGCCCGGCCCTGCGCACGAACACGGGCTTCGCGCTGCAGATCGAGCACGGTCTGGAGCGGCTGGAGACGGCCGACCTGATCGCCGTGCCCGCCGGGCACCGCTACGAGTCCCGGGCCTTCCCGCCGGAGCTGCTGGACGCGCTGCGCCGCGGTGTCGACCGCGGCGCCCGGGTGCTCAGCGTCTGCTCCGGCGTCTTCGTGCTGGCCGCGGCCGGGCTGCTGGACGACCGCCGCTGCGCCACGCACTGGCGGCACGCGGAGGACCTCGCCCGGCAGTACCCGCGGATCACCGTCGAGCCGGACGTGCTCTACGTCGACGAGGACCCGGTGATCACCTCCGCCGGCACGGCCGCCGGCATCGACGCCTGCCTCCACCTGGTGCGCAAGGAGCAGGGCTCGGAGGTCGCCAACAAGATCGCCCGGCGGATGGTGGTGCCGCCGCACCGCGACGGCGGCCAGGCCCAGTACATCGAGCGCCCGCTGCCGCACTCCGAGGCCGACACGATCGGCGAGGTGCTGGCGTGGATGGAGCGGCACCTCGACGAGGAGGTCACCGTCGAGCAGCTGGCCGCCCGCGCCCACATGTCTCCGCGCACCTTCGCCCGTCGCTTCCAGCAGGAGACCGGGACGACTCCCTACCGCTGGATCCTGCGCCAGCGCGTGCTGCTGGCCCAGCGGCTGCTGGAGGCGACGGACGAGACGATGGACGCGATCGCCGGTCGAACGGGGTTCGGCAACGCGGCCGCGCTGCGCCACCACTTCGTCCGGTCGGTCGGGACGACGCCGAACGCCTACCGGCGCACATTCAGGGGCCCCGAAGCGGCCTGACGATCACCAGCGCTCACCTCGGCACCGGCCGCAGCCGCAGGTCGTGCGGCCGGAGCGTGATGCCCACCCGTGTCGCGTCGTTGGAGCCGGCCACCTGCTCGAAGCGGAACCTGGTGGCCAGCGCCGCCGTGATCAGCGTCAGCTGGGCCATCGAGAAGTGGTCGCTCGGGCACTTGCGGTTGCCCACGCTGAACGGGCTCATGGCGTGCTTCGGGATGTCCTTGACCCGGTCCGGAAGCCAGCGGTCGGGGTCGAACTCCAGGTTCCGCGCGTACGACTTCGGATCGCGCTGGATCGCGTACGGGCTGTAGACGATGTCCGCCCCGGCCGGAATCCGGTATCCGCCGAGTTCCGTGTCCCGTACCGCCCGTCGCGTCAGAATCCACACGGCCGGGCTCAAACGCATGGACTCGACGACGACATTGTTGGTGTGCCTGAGTCCTCGGACGTCTGCGAATGCCACCGGCCTCCCACCGGTGACGGCTTCTACTTCGTCACGCACCCGGTCCGCGTGTTCAGGGTGTTCCGCGAGCATATGCAGCAGCCACATGATCGTGGATGCGACGGTTTCGCTGCCGGGGGTGAGGATCGCGACGACCTGGTCGTGGATCTCCTGTTCCCCGATGGGGTCGCCATTCTCGTCCGTCGCCTCCAGCAATGCCGTCAGCAAATCGTCCGGCTTTTGACCGGATGCGCGGCGCTCGGCGACGATCTCGTCGACCAGGAGATGCAAATCGGCCAATGCCCGGTTGAATTCCCGGTTGGCCGGGAGCGGCAGCTTGTAGAGCGGTCCGAGCGGCACCACCATCCGCCGGTACATCCCGCGGAAGACGGTGGCGAGCGCGACGCACAGCCGCTCCGCCCGCTCGTCCATGTAGTCGCCGCGCAGCAGGCAGCGGGCCGCGATGCGCACGGCCACCCGGAACGACTCGGAGGTGCAGTCGATGGTCTGCCCCGGCTTCCAGCGCTCGGTGAGCGCGTGTGCCTCCTCCTCCATGATCGGCCCGTAGGCGGGGATGGCGTCGAGCCGGAAGGCGGGCTGGATGGTGCGCCGCTGGCGCCGGTGCCGCGGGCCGTTCGCCGTGGCCACGCCCTCCTTGCCGAGCAGACCCTCCAGGGATTCCCACAGCGGCCCGGCGATGATGAAGTCGTTGCTCAGCGCCAGCGCGCCGGTGAGCGCCGGGGTGGTGACGGCGTACACCGTCTTCGGTCCGAGCTTCAGCCGGACCACGTCGCCGTGGTCGCGCAGCCGGGACATGAACGCCAGCGGGTCGCGCACCAGCTTCCAGCCGTGCCCCAGGACGGGGACACCGCCGCCGGCCCGGGGCGGTTCGAGCGGCTCCGGAACCAGTGGGGCTTCAGGCTTCACAGACTCGACGGTCATTTCTCACCTGCCGCTTCGTTGTTGACGTACGGGGGCGTGGACCGGTCGTCCCAGCTGTCGACCATGTACCGGCCGGACTCGTGATGGAACCAGTAGACGGAACTGAACCAGTTCCGCATATTGCTCAGACAGGCCCGCACGGCGGCGCTGAGTTCCTTTCCCCGCACGGTGCCGTCGGCGAGTCCGTCGGCGAACCGTAATGCTTCCTGTTCGACGTCGATGAATTCCGTGATGCAGTACTCGACACGGCTCCTGACTTCTGTGACCGCCTGTTCGAGTGTCAGCCCCTCATGGGTGATGAGACTGATTCCGAGATTGTGCACCTCGTCGCCCGCTATTTCCTTCGGAAGCGAGCAGAGGTCGTTGTACCAGGCGGCGAACTCCTGGCTCAGCAGCGCGGCCCGCCGATATGCCGGGTGTTTCCGTACGGCGTCGGGGAGTTCGCATCCCGCGGTCGGCTCCAGCAGATCCGTCCAGATCCAGTGGGCGAAGGTAAGCCGGCGCAACCGCAGATACTCCTCGACCGTGGGCACGATTCCGTGGGTGCGGTTGTGGAACTCCCGGTCGTACGCGTCGATCACCTCGTGGAAGTGCCGGGCGAACCGGAGGTTCCACGTCGCCGGCAGGAAGGCGTACAGCCGCAGCACGCTGTCCGCGAACCCGGCGACCAGTGGGTCCTCGTGGTGCAGGTGCTCCCCGGGGGAGTCGAGGGCCGAGTGCAGCCGGTCCCGCAGCCGCCGCCAGGCGATCGGGCGGCCGTGCACGATGTCGCGGTCGTGACGGTCGTCCCAGACGAAGAACCACGCGCTGTAATCCGCGATCGCCTGCATGACCTCGTCGGAGGCGCCGATGTAGTACCCGGCCATGAGGTCGGTGTAGCACAGGCCGTCGGCATATTCCTCCACCGTGTCCGCGGGCATGAGCCGCTTTTCGAGCAGCCAGGCCCGCGTCTTCTCCTGGCACTTCGGCCAATACGGGTGGAGTTGCCGGGGAAACGCCGCCTCGATCACCGGAAGGGAGAGCGACGGTGGAACAGCGATGGTGGTCGGTGTCGATGTGGTGCCGTGTGACAAAGCATGCACGAACTAACCCCTCTCAGCCGCCAGTTGGCGCGGGCGCCCCTCCTTCCGTGCCGGGCGTGCGCCGTTGCATACCCCGCTCCCTCCATTCAGCACCACAACTGACCGTTCTGGGAACGCATTTGCTTCATTCACTACCCCAAGGGCCTGGAACCTCCCGTTGCGTGACTGATACCGGATCACCAGGAGAGCAGAAGCGATCGAACGTGCGACGGACAGGCGAACGGCACAGACGAACGGCGTCTGTTCGGGACGGGAATCCCGAACAGACGCCGTGCGCCTGGTGATCGTGAGGTCTCAGTCGTTCGCGACGACGGGGTACCGGGGCTCGTTCTCGGCCATCTGACGCAGCGCGTCCTTGCGTTCGCGCTTGGAGAGGCGGTCGATGTACAGGTAGCCGTACAGATGGTCGGTCTCGTGCTGCAAACACCGAGCGAAGTACCCGGTGCCGCGTACCCGGATCGGGTTGCCCCGCTCGTCCTGCCCGGTCACCTCGGCGTAGTCGGGCCGGGCGAGCTGCGCGTACGCGGTCGGCACCGACAGGCAGCCCTCGTTGCTGTCGTCCAGCCGGCGCTTGTCGGCGGGCAGTTCGACGAGCCTGGGGTTGCAGACGACACCGGTGTGCCGGACGCCCTCGTCGTCCGGGCAGTCGTAGACGAAGACCTTCAGGTCGACGCCGATCTGGTTGGCGGCCAGGCCCACGCCCTCGGCGGTGCGCTGCGAGGCGAACATGTCCGCCACGAGCTGCTGGAGCTCGTCGCCGAAGTCGGTGACGTCCTTGCACTCCTTGTGCAGCACCGGGTTCCCGACCACCGTGATCGGCCGCGAGGTCCCCCGCTCCCGCCAGGCCGCCTCGCGCTCCTCGCAGTCCTCCGTGTCGATCACGTACCCCTCGTCATCGACGGGGAGCACGCCCGCGCGCTGCTGATCGGTGTCCTGCTGAGCCATGACGTTACGTACGCCTTCCTGAACCTAACCGAGCTGAGATGCTGATACAGGGTACGCGGGTGGCGGAGGCCCCTTCAGGGGCGCGGGGAACTGCGCGAGAAACCACGCCGGCGCCGCACCCGGCACATGACCTAGCACACCTCTTCCAAATCCCGCCAATCCCGAGAATCCGGACTGTCGGCAACCCACCCGTCCAGCAACCCCCTCACGAGGGAAGCCGGCGCAGCCAACCCGCACTCCCGCTCGGGAACCCACAGCTGCCCGTCCGTCCGATGCCCCAGCGGCCCGGGATGCCCCGGCTCACTGTGATCGTGCGGATCGAGATGCTCCCCGTCCCCCTCGTCGGACGGCATCCGTGACTCGGAGCACATCCGGCACAGCAACCGCACCGAGGAAGACCAGTCCTCCGCGGCGAACCCGGCATCCCCGGCGAGCTGCTCCAGCGCGTCCCGGTCCGCCTCGGTCGCGGCCTCCAGCAGCACCACCCAGGTCGGCACCGGCGACGGCGCCCACAGCTCGATCTCGTCGAACACCGGATACGTGTGCCCGGCGGCCGTCGTCCGCTCCCCGTGCGGCACACCGTCGTGCAGTACGACCTCACCCCAGCGCCGCCCCGACGACGGCAGCGGAATGGACAGCACCTCGATCCGCGCGGGATCCAGCCGCCGCCCCCACACGACCTCGGCCTCCCCCTCCGGGGACAGCCGCACGGCCGCGCTGCCGAGGTCCATGCCGACGGGCTCACCGGAGTCGTTGGGCGGCCCCGGCACCCGCAGCCCGTAGGCCTGCCAGGCGCGCCGGGCCAGCGGCCAGTCCTGGAGGGCGGTCGCGGCGATGCCGACGTTCCACCAGTCGGGCGCGCCGGTGTCCCGGTCGAGCAGCGCCACGGCCCTGAGCCCCGCCGCCCGCGCCTGCTCCCAGTCGTGCCGGAACTTGTGCAGCAGGGCGAGGTTGAACCAGGACTCGGACAGCCAGGGCTCCAGGTCGGCGGCACGTGTCAGCAATGCGCCGGCGTCCTCGTACCGGCCGTCGCCGATGAGAGTGAACGCCCGGTCTGTGGCCTGCCGCCAGGAGGCGGAGGGCCGGTGCCGTCCCTTGCCGAAGATCCTCACGATTCCCGCCTGCCAGTTCCGTGCGGTGGGCTGGCCGTAGCTGTGTTTCGAGCCCCCGGACACCTTCTTCTTCGCATCCAACCACGTACGGCCTCCGGGGCGCTCATTACCCATGGGTTACCCAGTCACGGGCAAGGTCAGACTGCTCCTTGCCAGTACCCGGGCCAGCGATTCCACCACCTCCGGGGCGTACTCCCCGGCGGTGGCGAGCCGGAGTTCCTCCAGCGCCGTCAGCGGTCCGCCCAGGCCACCTTCCCGGGACTTCTCCTCGTACGCGTTCACGGCCCGGACGATCCGCGCGGCGAGCGGCTGCTCCGCGTAGGGGTCGGCCTGCCGCTCCACGACCACGGCGACCGCCTCGTCGACGCCCGTCTGCCGTACGACAGCCCCGCCGAGCAGCGCGATCCGCCGCGCCTCGGCGGCGGGCAGACCGGCGGTGGCGCCCGCCGGCACCGGGTCGACGAGGCTCAGCTGGCCGATGTCGTGCATGAGCGCGGCGTACTCCAGCACGGCCAGCTCGGGCTCGGTGAGGCCCAGGTCACGGCCCACCGCCTGGCTGAGCGCGGCGACGCGGCGGGCATGCCCGCAGGGGGTGTACCCGGCGACCTCGGTGGCCCGTGCCAGGGAGGCGATGGTCTGCCGGTAGGTCGCCCGGACGGCGGCGTAGCGGCGGAACGACATCTGGGCGAGCAGCAGCGGCACGGAGAAGACGGGCAGCGCCCACAGCCCCACGACGGCGACCGCCAGGGCCATCACCGCCCCGGTCGCGATGACGGCGGAGCCGATGCCGAGCACGGCCCGCAGCTCGTCCCGCAGCACCGGGCCGAAGGGCCAGCCCGTGCGGGAGTGGGCCAGCGCGGCGGCGAGCACCGCGTCGCACAGCGCGGTCAGGGACAGCAGCGCGAGCAGCAGCAGCGCGTAGGCGGGGCCGCCCCAGTCGTCGAACATGCCCCGGTTGTACGGGGGCTGGAAGCACACGGCGACGAACCCGACGGTGAGCACCCGGCGTGCCAGGTGGTCGAGCGTGGGTCCCTGCCCGCGCGCCACGTGCGGCACGCTGGCGAGCAGCGAGGCGGCGAGCACGACGGCGACGACCTGGGCGGGGCCGTGGTGCGTGGCCCGCCCGCCGGCCTCGCCGAGCAGCGCGTACGACAGGGCCGCGGCGGCCCCGAGCGGCGCCGGCTCCCTGACCCGCGCCCCGTTGCGCCGGGCGAGCTCCCCGACGGTGACGAGGACGCCGAAGGCGAGGGCGACCCGGCGTTCCTCCAGCCCGTCGTAGAGGGTGACGGCGAGGGAGCCGGCGGCGAGGAGGGCGGCACAGCCGTGGACGAGGGTGAAGAGCGGCGGCGGGCGGTACGCGCTCACCGGTGGGCTCCCGGTCGGCTGGAGACGGGTGCGCCGGGCGGGGGAATCCGGGTCGGGTCGACGTCGTCGGCGGTCACGGCGGGGCGCCATCCGGCCCGGCCGACGGCCTCCACGAGAGCCTCGACCATCTCCGGGTCGAACTGGCTGCCGGAGCACCGCTTCAGCTCCGCCAGGGCGACCGCGACGGGCCGGGCCCTGCTGTAGCTCCGTGTGGAGGTCATGGCGTCGAAGGCGTCCGCGACCGCCACGACCCGGGCGGACTCCGGGATCTGACTGCCCATCAGGCCGTACGGATACCCGGTGCCGTCCAGCCGTTCGTGGTGGTGCAGCACGGCGGCGCGGGCCTCCCCGAGGAAGCCGATGCCGCGCACCATCTCGTGCCCGTACTCGGGGTGCAGCTCGATCACCCGCCGCTCCTCGGGCGTCAGCGGCCCGTCCTTCCTGAGCAGCCGGGTGGGGACGCCCAGCTTGCCGACGTCGTGCAGGATCCCGGCGAACCGGAGCACCTCGACGCGCTCGTCGTCCATGCCCAGTTCGCGCGCGATCATCATGGAGGCCTGCCCGACGCGCTCGCTGTGGCCGCGTGTGTAGCCGTCCTTGATGTCGACGGCCTGCACCAGCGCCCGGATGGTCGCCTGGTGGGCGGCCCGTTCCCGGTGGTACTGCGCGAAGGCCCACCACGAGACGCACATCGGCAGCAGCACGAGCAGCGCGGCCACGGGACCGTACGGGCTGCGCCACAGCACGGCCATCATCAGCCCGGCCAGCCCGTGCACGGCGATGGGCGCGAGGGAGCGCGACACGAGCCCCCGCCAGGCCCGCCGCACCGGCACCCGCTCGGCGACGGCCAGGATCCCGCCGTCCAGCAGCGCGAGCACCAGGCAGAACGCCAGCACGGCCGCCCCGGCCGGCCCGAGCGCATAGGGGACGTCGCCCGCGACGACCGCGTCCCGACCGCCGAGCGCCCAGTGCACCCGGGCCGCGGCCCACACGCCGAGGACGAGCTGGGCGGCCCGCCAGACCCGGCGCAGCGCCAGGGGCCGCTGCTCGACGTGCGAGAGCAGCGCGCCGGGCACGGCCACCAGGGCGGCGGCGGGCGCGGGCAGCAGGAAGGCACCGGCGAGCAGCACGGGATAGAAGGTCCCGGCCGGATGGGAGATCCCGACGAACCGGGACCGGGCGACGCGCTCGCAGCCCGCGTACAGCGTGGCGAGCAGCGCCACGGCCCACCAGGGCGTACGGATGCCCGGCAGCGGCAGCAGACAGAGGAGGGCGGCGACGGCGACACAGGCGACGTACACGCGTGCCCGCACCGGTACCGCTTCCATGCACCCCTCCCCCGGCCATGTCCGTCAGGCCCGGAGCCTAGGACGGCGGCGGGGGGCTCCGCGGGCCGATAACCCGCGGATTAGCACGTTCGAGTGATGCGTTCGAGGATGACTACCCCGCCAGAGGCGGGGTAGTTGAAAAGCGCGGGAGTGTCAGGACTCCTGCGGCGTGGCAGGCGAGGCCGTGACGTCCTGCTCGGGGACGGCCTGGCCGGAGCGGATCAGCTCGATCCGCCCCATGACCTTGTCGCGCAGGTCGCCCGGCACGTCGTCATGCCCGCAGCAGCGCTTGACCAGCTTCTTGACGGCCTGCTCGAGCCCGTACTTCTCCAGGCAGGGCGAGCACTCCTCGAAGTGGTGCTCGAACTTCACGCAGTCCGAGTCCGGCATCTCACGGTCGAGGAACTCGTAGAGATGATCGAGGATTTCGCTGCAATCCGTCTCGTGCGGCTCTCCGCAGCTCATGACCCCGAGCCTTTCGCTTCGTTCGACTCTCCGGCGCCGGCCGGGACCATCCCGCGGTCACGGGCGTAGTCCTCCAGCATGCCGCGCAGCTGACGGCGTCCCCGGTGCAGCCGGGACATCACCGTACCGATGGGTGTCCCCATGATGTCGGCGATCTCCTTGTACGCAAAGCCCTCGACGTCCGCGAGATACACGGCGATGCGGAACTCCTCGGGGATCGCCTGGAGCGCTGCCTTCACGTCCGAGTCGGGCAGGTGGTCGAGCGCCTGCGACTCCGCGGAGCGCAAGCCCGTCGACATGTGCGACTCGGCGCGGGCGAGCTGCCAGTCCTCGATCTCCTCGGCCGCCGAGCGCTGCGGTTCACGCTGCTTCTTGCGGTAGGAGTTGATGAAGGTGTTGGTGAGGATCCGGTACAGCCACGCCTTGAGATTGGTGCCCTCGCGGAACTGGTGGAAGGACGCGTACGCCTTGGCGTACGTCTCCTGCACCAGGTCCTCCGCGTCGGCCGGGTTGCGCGTCATGCGCAGGGCGGCCGAGTACATCTGGTCGAGGAACTCGAGCGCGTCCCGCTCGAAGCGCGCGTTGCGCTCCGCGGCCGTCTCCGCGCCCGTGCCACCCTGGCCCTCGGGCTGCTCCGCCTGGCCGTGTTCGGTCCCTGCGTCGGTCCCAGTGACCGGACCCACCTCCTCCAGTGTTCTCGCGAGACCGAGACCGGTCTCACCCGAATCGGAGGATAGACGACGATCCGGTCCGCCCGCCGCCCGAATGGGGGCGGTCCTGGCCGCGTGCAGCACCGTCCAGTCCAGGTCGGCGCGGCTGCTGCGGCTCGGGCAGTAGATCGAACCCATGCGGCGGACTCCCTCTCCTACGGCGTCGGTGCTGGTCTCCAGCGCGTACGTCCCGCACAACAGTGCTCGCCGCCCCGGCATTCCCGGAGCTTTACCCGAGTGACCCGGTCCACTCCACGACCGCGTCCGTGATGACCGCCACTGCCTCCTCCTGCGTGGTCTCCGCGCGCTTGGGGACGGCGAAGCCGTGATCGCCGTGCGGCACCTCCACGAGCTCGTACGGCCCCTCGGGGAACTCCCCGGGCTTCCCGAACGGGTCGTTCCCGCCCTGCACGACCAGGGTGGGCACCCCGGAACCCAGCAGTTCGGCGGCGCGGGACTTCTCGGGCCTGCCGGGCGGGTGAAGAGGAAAGCTGAGGGCGAGGACAGCGTGGGCGCCGAGCTCGGTGGCGGTACGGCAGGCGACCCGGGCCCCGGCGCTGCGGCCGCCGGACACGACCGGCAGGCCGGGCTCGGCGAGGGCGGGCCAGATGCCGCGCCAGCCGAGGTCCAGGGTCCTGGGCGCGGGCGCGAGCTTCTTCCCGGCCACTCGCCAGGGCTGCTCCACACGGGCCACGGTGACGCCGTGGGCGGGCAGGACGGCGGCCAGGGCCATCAGGTCGCGGGCCTCGATGCCGCCGCCGGCGCCGTGGCCGACGGCGAGGACCAGCCGGGCCTTTTTCGCCTTGTGCCAGGTGATTCGGGCGGGTCCGGCCTCGGTCTCGACGATCTCGGGGGTCGCGTTTGCCGCCTTGGTCACATCGTTCACATCCGTCACGTCAGAAGAGTGTGCCCTCTTCCGGCCCTTCCAGCTCCTTCAGCAGCTCCGGGCCGTTGTTGCGGACGTTGCTGACGGCCGTCGTGACGGGGTAGGCGCGCATCAGCCCGGCGGGCGGCGGGGCGAGCAGCTCGCGCAGGTCGTCCGCGTCCGTGCGGGACGGGTCCAGCCACGCGTCCCAGCGGTCGGGCGTCAGCATCAGCGGCATCCGGGGGTGGATCTCGGCCAGGGCCCGCGGACCGTCCACCGGGGACACCGCCAGCGGGCTGGTCTCGGCCTCGGTGGTGATGACGGAGCACGTCACCCACCAGGCCCGCGGGTGGTCGTCCGGCAGCGTCTTGTCCCGCCAGAACTCGTACAGCCCGGCCATCGCGAAGACCGACCCGTCCGCCGGGGTCACGAAGTAGGGCTGCTTGCGGGGCCGCTTCTTCTTCCCCTCGACCTCCAGCTCGCGCTCCTGCTCGCCGGTGACCCACTCGTAGTAGCCGTCGGCGGGCAGGATGCAGCGCCGGGAGGTGAAGGCGCGGCGGTAGGACGGCTTCTCGTGGACGGTCTCCGCGCGGGCGTTGATCATCCGGGCGCCGCCCTCGGGGGTCTTCGACCAGGACGGGACGAGCCCCCACTTCAGCGTGCGCAGCTGCCGAACCGGCCGCGGGTCGTCCGCGTCTTTCACAGGACGGTCGAGGACGGCGTAGACCTCTTTGGTGGGCGCCACGTTGTAGTCGGGCTCCAGAGTCTCCTCGGGCTCCCACTTCTGGATCTCAAAGATTCCTGCGAGATCCTCTGGCCTACGACTCGCTGCATACCGTCCGCACATACGTGCCACACTGCCAGGCCCACCCGTCTCCCGGCCACCACCCCTCAACGCGGCGCTTCGCGCCGCCCCTTCCGAATCCGCCCACAGGGAGCCATCGCCGCACATGGACAGCACCGCAACCGCCTCCCTCGCCTCCCTCTGGGACGAGGTCTCCGGCACGCAGCCCGACCCCGACCTGTGGGTCGTGATCGCGACCCTGGTGGCCGCGCTGGCCGTGGTGATCCCGCACGGCCTGTGGCGCGTCTCCCGCAACGCCATCACCATCGCCCACGAGGGCGGCCACGGGCTCGTGGCCCTGCTCACCGGCCGCACCCTCACCGGCATACGGCTGCACTCGGACACCAGCGGCCTGACCGTCAGCCGCGGCAAGCCGTACGGCATCGGCATGATCCTCACCGCGGCCTCCGGCTACACCGCCCCGCCCCTGCTGGGCCTCGGCGGCGCGGCCCTGCTGGGCTCCGGGCGCATCACGCTCCTGCTGTGGCTGGCCACGGCCCTGCTGCTGGCCATGCTCGTGATGATCCGCAACGCCTACGGCGCCCTCACCATGATCGTCACCGGCGGTCTGTTCGTCCTGGTGTCCTGGCTGGCCGGCCCTCAGGTCCAGGCGGCGTTCGCGTACGTGGTGGTGTGGTTCCTGCTGATCGGCGGGGTGCGTCCGGCGTTCGAGCTCCAGGTCAAGCGGGCGCGGGGCGGTGCGGGGGACTCGGACGCGGACCAGTTGTCGCGGCTGACGCATGTGCCGGCGGGGCTGTGGTTCTTCCTGTTCCACGCGGTGTCGCTGTGCTCGCTGATCGGCGGGGGCAGGTGGCTCCTGGAAGTGTGACGCGGGGCGGTGCCGATGTGCGGCTCCGCCCGCGTGGGCCGACCAGCCCCCACGGCGCCGCACCCGAGCCACTGCCTCCTTATAAAGTGAAGCCATGGCCCCGAACACCGCAGACACCGCCCTTTGGCCCGCCCCGCACGCGAGCGGAGCCGTCGACGCGACGGTCCACGTGCCCGGGTCCAAGTCGGTCACGAACCGCGCCCTGGTCCTCGCCTCCCTCGCCTCCGAACCGGGCTGGCTGCGCCGCCCCCTGCGCTCCCGGGACACCCTGCTGATGGCCGGCGCGCTGCGCGCCATGGGCATCGAGATCGAGGAGGGCGTGGGCCCGGACGGCACCGGGGAGGCCTGGCGCGTGATCCCCACGGGCCTGCGCGGCCCGGCCACGGTCGACGTCGGCAACGCCGGCACGGTGATGCGGTTCCTGCCGCCCGTCGCCGCGCTCGCCGACGGCCCGGTCCGCTTCGACGGCGACCCCCGCTCGTACGAGCGTCCCCTGAACGGCGTCATCGACGCGCTGCGTCAGCTCGGTGCCCGGATCGACGACGACGGCCGTGGCGCGCTGCCGCTGACCGTGCACGGCAGCGGCGCCCTGGACGGCGGCCCGGTCGCCATCGACGCGTCCTCCTCGTCGCAGTTCGTGAGCGCCCTGCTGCTGTCCGGCCCGCGCTTCAACCAGGGCGTCGAGGTCCGCCACACCGGCGCCACGCTGCCCTCCATGCCGCACATCCGCATGACCGTCGACATGCTGCGCGCGGTCGGCGCCCAGGTGGACACGCCCGAGTCGGGCGGCGAGCCCAACGTCTGGCGGGTCACCCCCGGCGCCCTGCTCGGCCGCGATCTGACGATCGAGCCCGACCTGTCCAACGCCCAGCCGTTCCTGGCGGCCGCGCTGGTGACCGGCGGCCGGGTCGTCGTCCCGGACTGGCCGTCCCGCACCACCCAGCCCGGTGACCGGCTGCGCGAGATCTTCACCGAGATGGGCGGCTCCTGCGAACTGACCGAGTTCGGGCTCGTGTTCACCGGCTCCGGCTCGATCCACGGCATCGACGTCGATCTGAGCGAGGTCGGCGAGCTGACGCCGGGCGTCGCGGCGGTCGCGGCCCTCGCCGACTCCCCGTCGACCCTGCGCGGCGTGGCCCATCTGCGGCTGCACGAGACGGACCGCCTGGCCGCGCTGACCAAGGAGATCAACGAACTCGGCGGTGACGTCACGGAGACCGCCGACGGTCTGCACATCCGCCCGCGCCGGCTGCACGGCGGGATCTTCCACACGTACGACGACCACCGCATGGCCACGGCCGGCGCGATCATCGGCCTGGTTGTGGACGGAGTGCAGATCGAGAACGTGGCGACGACGGCCAAGACCCTGCCCGACTTCCCCGATCTGTGGACCGGGATGCTCGGGGCGTAGGACACGGGGATCAGGTCATGCGCCGCTACGGCAAGCACACCGACGAGGACGACATCCGCACCCGTCCCGGCCGCCGGAACACCCGGCCCCGGACGAACCTCCGGCCCAAGCACGAGGACGCCGCCGAGGGCCTCGTCCTCACGGTCGACCGGGGCCGCCTGACCTGCCTCGTCGAGGACCGTGTGGTCATGGCGATGAAGGCCCGCGAGCTGGGCCGCAAGGCGGCGGTGGTCGGAGACCGGGTGGCCCTCGTGGGCGACCTGTCCGGCACGAAGGACACGCTCGCGAGGATCGTCCGCATCGAGGAGCGCACGTCCGTGCTCCGCCGCACCGCGGACGACGACGATCCGTACGAGCGCGTGGTCGTCGCCAACGCCGACCAGCTGGCCGTGGTCACCGCCCTGGCCGATCCGGAGCCCCGCCCGCGGCTGATCGACCGCTGTCTGGTCGCGGCCTACGCCGGCGGCCTGGACCCGCTGCTGGTCCTGACCAAGTCGGACCTCGCCCCGCCGGACAAGCTGCTGGAGCTGTACGGCCATCTCGACATCCCCTACGTCGTCACCAGTCGCGAGGAACTCCAGAACGGCACCGCCGTGGCCCGCGTACGCGAGCAGCTCGACGGCAAGATCACCGCGTTCGTCGGCCACTCCGGTGTGGGCAAGACGACCCTGGTCAACGCGCTGGTTCCGGAGGAGCGGCGGCGTACGACCGGGCATGTGAACGCGGTGACGGGCCGGGGCCGGCACACGACCACCTCGGCGCTGGCGCTGCCGCTGGCCGGCAGCGACGGCTGGGTGGTCGACACGCCGGGCATCCGGTCCTTCGGCCTGAACCACGTGGACCCGTCCCGGGTCATCCACGCCTTCCCCGACCTGGAGCCGGGCACCGAGGGCTGCCCGCGCGCGTGCAGCCATGACGAGCCGGACTGCGCGTTGGACGCGTGGGTGGCCGAGGGGCACGCGGATCCGGCGCGGCTGTACTCGCTGCGGCGGCTGCTGGCCACGCGGGAGCGGAAGGAAGGCGACTGAGGAAGGCGGCCGAGGAAGGCGACTGACCTCCGCGTTGTTTGTCATGGCGTGCGGACGGTAAGTGCATAATCGCACCAAGCCGGATGCAAGACCGCCCAGAAGCTGACGAATCTGGCGTACTTGCTCGAACTGACTAAGCGGTCGCTGAACGTGGGATACGGGAGGAACGACTCATGGCGTGGCTGCTGGTCATAGTGGCGGGGTTGCTGGAGACCGGCTTCGCCGTGTGTCTGAAGCTGTCGCACGGTTTCACACGGCTCTGGCCGACGATCGCGTTCTGCGTCTTCGCCCTCGGCAGTTTCGGCCTGCTGACCCTGGCGCTGAAGAAACTCGACGTGGGCCCCGCCTACGCGGTGTGGACCGGCATCGGCGCGGCAGGCACCGCGATCTACGGCATGGTGTTCCTCGGCGACCTGGTGTCGACGCTGAAGATCGTGTCGATCAGCCTCGTCATCATCGGTGTGATCGGGCTTCAGTTGTCGGGGTCGGCGCACTGACGTCGTGTCAGTCGGCCTGCCGTTGAAGGACGCTGCGGACCAGGTCGGCGACGCCGCCCTCGCCGGGTGGCGCGGCCACGCAGGACAGGGCGAGCCGGACGGCGAGTTCGCAGGAGCGGGCCAGGTCGGCGGTGTCGGACTTGGGGGTGCCGGGTCCCGCCAGGACGGTGACGGCACGGTCGCGGACGAGGGCGACGAAGTCACCGGGTGAGGGCAGTGGACCGTCGGCCCGGCGCTGGGCCGGTACGGCTGAGCTGGAGGGCACGGCCGACAGGGCCGGGGACGGCAGCCGTTCGCTCCAGCAGCCGGTGAGCATGGCGCGGACGAGTGCGTTCTCGCGAGCCGCCGAGGTGATCCACTCGGCGGTGGCGGTGAGCCGGTCGCGCAGGTCGCTGTGCTCCGTGAGCGCGCGGTCGACGCCGGCGAGATATCCGTCGGCCTCTCTCCTCACGAGCGCCCGGGCGAGCCCGTCCTTGCTGCCGAACTCGTTGTACAGCGTCTGCCGGGACACTCCCGCCGCCGCGGCCACGTCCACCATCCGTACGGCGGACCACGGCCGGCGCGCCAGCGCCGCGTAAGCGGCGTCCAGTAGAGATTCCCGCGCTGCAGGCATCAACGCCTCCCCTTGGGGCGAGCGGCTCTGCGCCCAGATTTGACGTGCACGAAACCACTGTCAAGGGTCCGCGGGCGCACACGGGGGCGCCTTTGAGCCGACCTGCGCGGGTGCCTCCGGCGGTCTGGCCGTGGCACCCGCTCGCGGGTTGTGGGTCCGGGCCGCGCGCGGCTGCGGGTGGGTGTCCGCTGAGCTGCGGGCAGTCGCGCCGCTGGGGGCGGCGCCCGCCCCGGGAGAAGCGGCACCCCGCTCCGCCGGGCTGCGGACC
>NZ_NGFN01000310.1 GCF_002148965.1 Streptomyces swartbergensis
CGACTCCCCCGCCGGCTTCGCCTGCCAGTCCTTCACGTCTCTCTCCCTCGACCCGCCGCTGGTCGCCTTCATGGTCGGCCGTACGTCGACGACGTGGCCACGGATCGCCAGGGCCGGGGTGTTCTGCGTGAACGTCCTGGCCGCCCACCAGACCGAGCTGTGCCGCGCCTTCGCGGTGAGCGGTGCGGACAAGTTCGCGGGTGTGGCGTACGACGCGGCGCCGGTGTCCGGCTCGCCGCGCCTGTCGGGTGCCGTCGCCTGGATCGACTGCGCGATCCACGCCGTCCACACCGGCGGCGACCACCTCATCGTGGTCGGCCGCGTGGACGCCCTCGGCACGGGCGCCGACGACCCGGACGGACCGCTGCTCTTCCACCGGGGGCGCTTCGCGCGGCTTTCGGACTGATCGAGCCGGTACGGATCAGGCGACGGCCAGCCGCCACAGTGACGTGACCTCGGCGGCCCGTACGGCGTGCAGCGGATCGTCCGTGTCCCGCACCCGCGCGTGGCGCGGTCGGGTGTCCAGACGGTCGACGACCCGCAGCCCGGCCCCCTCCACGGCGGCCATCAGCTCCTCCCGGCTGCGCAGCCCGAGGCGCTCGGCCAGGTCGGAGAGAACGAGCCAGCCCTCACCACCCGGTTCCAGCCGGCCGGCGAGCCCGTCGAGAAACCCGTGGAGCATGCCGCCGCCCGCGTCATAGACGCCGAGGTCCAGGTCGGAGGCGGGACGGGCGGGGAGCCAGGGCGGGTTGCACACCACGAGATCGGCGCGCCCTTCGGGGTACAGCTCGGGGCCGGTGACACGGACCGCCCGCTCGACCCCCAACCGCCGCACGTTGTCCCCCGCGCACTCCCGCGCCCGCGCGCTGACGTCCGTGGCCACCACCTGCCCGACACCCCGCCGGGCGAGCACGGCGGCGAGCACACCGGTGCCCGTGCCCAGGTCGAACGCCGTCCGCACATCACCACCACGCGGCAGCGGCGCCCGCGCGACAAGATCGACGTACTCGCCCCTCGTCGGCGCGAACACCCCGTAATGCGGATGGACCCGCGCATCCAGCGCCGGAACATACACACCCTTCTCCCGCCACTCCCGGGCACTGATCACACCCAGCAGTTCGGTGAGGGCGACGGCCATGGGCTCGCCGGACGGCACGGACGGCCCGTACGCCTCGGTGCACGCCAGTCGCACATCAGGCGCCCGGCGCAGAGCCAGTCCGTACCCCTCCTCCAACAACACGAGCAGCTTGCCGAGCACGCGGGCACGGTGAGCACGGAACCGGCGGTACAGATGAAAGGTCTCGGCCGGCGTGCCCGCCACACCCGGCGCGGCCCGGCCGACACGGCGGTCCATCGCGCGCAACAGCTGGCGCGCGTTCTGGAAATCCCCGCGCCACAGCAACGCGGTGCCCTCGCAGGCCAGCCGGTAGGCGACGGCGGCCTTCATCCGGTCGTCGGCGACGACGACCCGTCGGGGCAGGGGCAGCCCGGACTCAGAATGCCAGCGGGCGGAACGGGGCTGAGCATCGATCCAGTGAATCGTGGACACGGCAAACTCCTCGGAAGGCCGAACGCGAACGAACCTGTGACGTCACGACGCCCACGTCACCGAGGACCATGCCGAGTGTCATCGACTGACCTTTCCGAGTGGCGAAGAAGTAACCAGGTCAAGGATAGGCCGACCGCGCCTCCCGATCATCGACTCCGCGCCAGGGCGCCCCATGAGCCCCACCGAACCCACCCGAGCGACGATTTTCACGCCCCCCGGTCGGAAGGGGGCGTTTCGTCATGCTCCGATTGCTGCGAGCACCCGGCCGGCATCCGACAGGCCGTCCAGTACGAAATGGGCGCCGGCCGCGCGCAGTTCGCTCGCCGCAGTACGACCCGTGGCAACCGCCACCATCCGAACGCCGGCCTCGCGGCCGCCGATGACATCCGCTGGGGTGTCTCCAAGGAACACCGCTCCCTGCGGGGACACGGCTGACCGTTTGAGGGCGGTATGCAGCAGCTCGGGCCGCCCCTCCCCGTCCTCCCCGTACGCTCCGTCTTCGAGCCGCAGGTAGGCATCGAGGCCGAACACCGCAAGCTTCACCTCGGCAGCCTGGCGGACGTTGCCGGTCACGACGGACTGGCGCACGCCTTGGTCTGCGAGGGCCGCCAACGCCCCAGCGGCCCCGGGCAACGCGTGCCCACGCTCGCGCAGTTCGGCGGCACGGCGGACGTGTATCTCTCCCAGGGCTGAGGCGAATCGCGCGAAGAGGTCCTCGTCGTACGGGATCTCGTGCAGCCGCGCGGTCTCCCGCAGGATCACACGCTCCGTCGACCCTGTGACCGACGCCTGCTCCCGCAGCGCCACCCCCGTCACCTTCGTGAAGGCCTGTTCCCACAGCTCACGTCCGAGGCCTCGCGTCGCCATCAGCGTATGGTCGATGTCCCACAGCACCAGTTCAGGCACCAGCGTCTCCCCTCTCCACGAACCAGGCCTCCCCGCACAGCGCGCACCCTACGCTCGTACCAGGGAGCAAGGAGTAGGCGCATGGTTGCAGCAGACCTCCCCATCGGGGACAGGATCAGGCACTACCGCGGCGGGCGTCGACAGGATGCGGTCGCTGGCCTGGTCGGCATCTCGCCCGACTACCTGTCGCAGATCGAGCGGGGCCTCAAGGTGCCGTCATTGCCCATCCTGTACGCGCTGGCCCAAGAGCTGGGCGTGCCCGCCGCCGCACTGCTCTCCGAGCAGCCGCCCGCCGAGGAGGAGACGGCCGACACCGCTGAGGCCGCAGTGGGCCGTGCACTGCTGGGCTACGGCCCGGCCCGCAGCACCGAGCCCTTACCGGCGAGCGTGCTGAGGGATCGGGTGGAGGCCGCGTGGCAGAGCTGGCAGACCGCCGGCGACCGCTTCACCAAAGCGGCCGAGACCTTGCCCGGACTGGTCGCCGACGTCGAACACGCTGTACGCACCGCCCGGGCCCGGACGGACCAACTGGAGCGCCGCGCCGTACTCCGGGCTGCCGCGGACCTGTACTGCCTGCTCCGTTCGTACCTGCGCCGCACCGGCCGTGTCGACCTCGCCACCCTCGCCGCCGACCGTGCGATGCGCGCCGCTGAAGACGCCGACGATCCGCTCCGCATTGCCGCCGCCCAGTGGAACCTCGGCCACGTTCTCCTCGCCGGGGGGCAGCCCGCCGAAGCAGAAGAACTCGCGCTGCGGGCGGCCGAGCAGGTGGCCACCGCGCGGATGCCAGAGGTCGAACGGACCGCGATGGGCGGCGCCCTCCAGCTCGTCGCCGTGGTGGGGGCCGCACGCCGGCGCCGGTGGTGGGAGGCACGCGAGCGTCTGACTCGGCATGCCGCGCCTGCGGCCCGAGTAGTACCCGACGCGAGCAATATCAGCTGGACGGTCTTCGGGCCTACGAATATTGCCTTACACGCCCTGAGCATCGAAATGGAGGCGGGCGAGACCGGCGAAGCCCTTCACACTGCGGACGCCATCGACACCAGCGGGCTGCCGTCAATGGAGCGCGAGTTCACGTTCGGACTTGAGGTGGCGGCCTGCCACAGCCAGCGCCGGGACGACGCCGCCGCGCTGCTCGCCCTCCTGGGTCTGGAGGCGATCGCCCCAGAGGACCTGGCGCGGACACCGCTCGCCCGGCAACTCGTGCTGACCGTGATCCGCCGAGCGCGAGCGATGCATGCCCGGCAGGCCGAGGAGCTGGCGGTGCGCATCGGTCTCATGTAAGGGCGCCGAGCCTGTGGCTCACCCGAACTGTCAGCTCGGGTGAGATGGACCGCACCTCCCTACGGTCACGTATGTGAGACGGATCACTGCGACTGTGGAGGCCCCCGTGCCCGGCGAGACCAGCACTGACGTTGACGCTCTTGCCCTGCTGCCGCTCCCTGACGTCAACCGGCTGTCGAGGCCGCAGACCGAAGGAACGATCTGTGTGTGGTGTGGCTCAGGGTTGATCCCCTACACGGCGCGGGACCTCGGCGCCCGGCCCTGCCGGCGTGGGGGACAGATCTTCCCCCGTGGCTGCGGCTCTTGCGTCCGGGCGCAGGCGGCCCGCGTGTATGCCATCCACGTCACGCAGTGCGGCCACTGCCTCCGCAATACGCCATGCGCCGACCGCACCGCCCTACGCCACCTCGCGTCCGAGGGCCGCTCATGAGGCGCCCCACGCCGCCGCCCGTGACCGAGCTGACGTACGGCCAGTACCAGGGCTGGCACTGCTGCTGGTGCAGCGCCTCACTGCGGGGCGGTGGCGTCCCCGCAGGCATCGCCCCAGGCCAGGCAGGCGCCTACGACCTCAGCATCAACGTGTACGCCTGCGGCCCCCGCTGTCCGAAACGGCCACGGCAAACGAAGACTCCCGCTCCGGCCGGCACCTGCACAGCCTGAGCGTCGGGGCGGGCTGCTCGTTCCACACCTACGACATTGGGAGAGGCATGTTCGTTCACTCCGACCGTCTGCCCACGGGCCCGGCGATCCCGCGGGGACTCAGCACGCCCCGCCCGTGGGGGATCAGCCGCATGGCGCCCTACCCCACCATGGCCCCCGCCTACGCCCGCGCCGAGCTGGACCCGGCCACCCAGACCGCCGTGTTCTACGACACCGCCGACCAGGTCATGGAGATGGGCAAGCACAACACGTCCACCGGCACCAGCCCGTCGACCGGCACCAGCCCGGACGGCGGCAACCAGGGCGCGACGGACACCGACACGAGCGCCGACAGCGACCAGTGAGTGATCCGCGTCCGGTTGTGGTCGTGACCAGCCTGCACGACCCCACCGCCGACGTGGTGATCAGCGAGCTGCACGACCGGGACATCCCGGTCGTGCGTCTCGACTCGGGGGACTTCCCCGCATCACTGTCGGTGGAGGCAGAGATCACCGAACACGGCCTACGAGGCCGCCTCCTCACCCCCACCCGCACCGCGGACCTGGCCAACATCCGCTCCCTGTACTACCGCCGGCCGACCGGGTTCGCCTTCCCGCACCTCGACGAGCAGGACGCCCGGTTCGCCATCACTCAGGCCCGGTATGGACTCGGAGGAGTCCTGGCGTCGCTGCCCGGGTGCCTCTACGTCAACCACCCGCACCGCATCGGGGATGCCGAGTTCAAACCGGCCGGGCTGACCGCAGCAGCCGAGGCCGGGTTCCTGGTGCCGCCCACCCTCATCACCTCCAGCCCCGACGCCGCCCGCGAGTTCACCAAGGCGCACGGCTCGGTCATCTACAAACCGCTGCACAACCCGGTGTACCGAGTCGACGGCGTCTCGTCCGTTGTCACGGTCGCCGAGGTGTCCGCAGCGGACATCGACGACGACATCGCGGGCACGGCGCACCTGTTCCAGGAGCGCGTCCCCAAGGTCGCAGACGTCCGGGTGACCGTCATCGGCGCAGACGTGTTCTGTGTCCGCATCGACTCAGACCTCCTCGACTGGCGCACCGACTACAGCCGGCTGACCTACACCCCCGTCGAAGCACCACCGGGGGTCCGGCCGGCACTCCGCCGCTACATGAACTGCTTCCGCCTGGTCTTCGGAGCTTTCGACTTCTGCGTAGGCCAGGACGGCCGATGGTGGTTCCTGGAGTGCAATCCCTCCGGCCAGTGGTACTGGCTGGAGACCGAAACGGGTCTGCCCATGTGCGCAGCCCTGGCAGACCTCTTGGAGAGGAAGACGTGACCGATCAAGCACAGCTCCACCAGCAGCTCCTCGACAGGATGACGGCGAACGGTAGCCTGCGCACGGAGCCCTGGAAGCGCGCCGCCGCTGCCGTCCCCCGGCACGAGTTCCTGCGCGGCGGTTTCTTCTGGCGCGCGGTCGGCACGGACTTCACGGCGTGGGAGTCCGTACGGGCAGGTGACGCGGGCTGGCTGGAGGGCTGTTACGCGGACGAGTCGCTGGTGACCCAGATCGCCGGCACGATCGTGCCGGAAGACGTCCGTGGCCGGATCACCCGTGAGCCGACCAGCTCCAGCACGATGCCCTCCCTCGTGCTGCGCATGCTGGAGGATCTCCAGGTCGAGGACGGGCACAAGGTGCTGGAGATCGGTACCGGCACCGGCTACTCGACCGCCGTGCTCAGCGCGCGGCTCGGCGCAGGGAACGTCACCTCCATCGAGTACGACTCGCGCGTGGCGTCGCGGGCGCGGACAGCGCTCGGCCACCTCAGGACATACCCGACACTCGTCACCGGCGACGGCCTCCTCGGTCACGGCGCGGGGGCGCCGTACGACAGGATCATCGCCACATGCGGCGTACGCACCGTGCCCGGGACGTGGATCGAGCAGACCCGGCCCGGCGGCCTGATCCTGGCGACCGTCGGCGGTTGGCTCGGCTCCTCCGAGCTCGCACGCTTGACGGTCCACGAGGACGGTACGGCGTTCGGCCCGCTGCTGGGCGGCGGGGTGAATTTCATGCTCGCGCGGCCTGAGCTGCCGCCGCCGCTCGGTCTGCTTCCTGACCTCGGTGAGGGCAAAGAGCGGGAGACCGTCACCGGGGCCGACGTACTGGGCAACTGGACGAGCCGCTTCGTCGTGCAGCTTGCCGTACCGGGCGCCCAGCGCCTGACCCTGGAACGGGACGGGCACACCGAGGACGTGCTCGTCGACACGGAGACCGGCTCATGGGCCGCCGTATATGAGGACGGCGGTCAGTGGCTCGTCCGCCAAGACGGGCCGGACGCTCTCTGGGACGCCGTGGAGGAGCTGTTCGGCCGGTGGCGTGCCGCCGGTGCACCACCGCTCGACCAGTTCACCGTCAGAGTCACCCCGGAGGGCCAGACGATCCACTGGTGATCCGTCCTGCCGTCCCGCCCTTCTCCGCCACAACCTCCACAACCACCGCGATCCGCTGCGCGGACTCCGCGCGGGCGCTCCAGAAGCGGCCCCTGATCTCGCGAACTCACAAGGTCGAGGAACTCAACGGCTGGGCAGGACGAACTCGGGCTGGTCGAGCAGGCGCAGCCAGCTTCCGTCGGGCTGGCGCCGGACGACCTGTGCCCGGGCGCCGGCCCCGTCCTTCGGCGGGGTCGAGGTGAGGGCGATGTCGCCGCTGACCAGCGTCGGCAGCGGTGGTTCCGGCTCGAAGCGGGGACGGTTGGCCAGCACCTTTTCCCACAGCGCGCGGATCGCCTCCCGGCCCACCGTCTGCTCGCCGGGCGGGTACGCCAGCACCGCGTCCTCTTCGTAGAGTGCGGCGACCCCGGCCGCGTCACCGGCGTTGGAGCGTTCCACGAACAAGCGGGTGATGTCTTCCGGCCGCATGGCCTTCTCGTACTCCGGCACGGGTACCTCCTGACGTCGGGCTTCAGCGCTTCCCAGCCTGGGGACCCGCCTACCAGAAGTCCAACAGATGGTTCTTCTGGAAACTAGAATTGCCAGTCATGGAAATGAGGCAGCTGGAGTACTTCGTCGCAGTCGCCGAAGAACAGAACTTCACGCGGGCGGCGGAGCGGGTCCACATCAGCCAGTCCGGCGTCAGCGCCCAGATCCGCCAACTGGAGCGCGAACTCGGCGCCGAGCTGTTCCACCGGTCGGCGCGTACCGCCACCCTCACCGTCGCGGGAAAGGCCGCGCTCGAACACGCCCGCGCCGCGCTCGCCGCAGCCGATGCGGTCGGCCAGGCGGTGGGTGAGGTCACCGACCTGATCCGCGGTCGGCTCACGGTCGGGATGGTCATCGGCTGCACCGTCACGCCGCTGTTCGACGCCCTCGCCACCTTCCACCGGGCGCATCCGGGTGTGGAGCTCTCCCTGCTGGAGGACAACTCCGACCGGCTCGTCGAGGGCGTACGTGCCGGCACTCTCGACCTGGCTCTCATCGGGACCGCGACCGCCACCCCCAACGGGCTGGACGCGCTGACCATCATCAGCGAGCGGCTCGTCGCGGCAGTTCCGGCCGGGCACCCCCTGGCGCGAAAGCGACGGGTCACTCTGCGCGACCTGGCCGCCCACCCCGTCGTGTGCATGCCGCCCGGTACCGGCCTGCGTGCAGTCTTCGACCGCGCCTGCGCCGCTCAGAGCCTCCAGCCCGAGATCGCACTGCAAGCCAGCTCCGCGGATGCCATCGCCGACCTCGCCGCCCGCGGGCTCGGCGTCGCCGTCCTCAGCGACTCGATGGCCGCGAACTACCGCGACCGGCTCACCGCCCGCGCGATCGATGACGTCGAAACACCAGCGCTGCTCGCCCTGGTCTGGAAGAGCCCGCACAGCCCCGCCCTGCGCGAGTTGCTCCTGCACAGCCGACAAGCGTTCACCGAGCCCGACCCTGCTTGAGCGGAACACCTTCGACCCTGCGACTGCACGGCGAGGTGTCGGCGACGAAGACCCATCGCGGCAGGCGTGCCGCCCGCCCACTGGCCGGTGAGGCTGTTTGGATCGACGCGGGCCTGACCCGGAGCCGACTACGTTCGCGTCAGGGTCCTCCACCTTCGTTGCACAACCCACGTCAGCGCGAGCCAGGGCGTGGAGGCCGCCACGAGGGCGAGCAGCCAGCCTGCCCACGTGGATGTGTGGAAGAACGCGCCAGGCAGGAGAAAGAGGACGCCCATGCACAGGACCAGTGCTGCTGGACCGTGGACGTCTGTGCGGAATCTGCGAACAGAGTGGATCCGGTCACGGCGGCTCATTGCGAAGACACCAGCGGTGAAGATGCACAAGAAGAACGTCAGGGCCCAGATCCAGATGAGTGCCAAGCCGCTGGAGAAAAACCCGTTGTCGTTGTGACGCACGCCCAGAGTGGGGCGACCAGGGGCGTACATGACCGCTACCGTGTCGCCCTTGACCGGCTTGCCGACCGTCGTCGCACCGTGGACGGTGACGGTGCGGGCGCCGTCGTCGAACGGCAGAGTCACCATGACATCCGCGGCGTACTCGTCCACGTCGTTGATATTGACCCCGGTCGGATCTGGTTCGTCGAGGACCTTCTCGATGGGAATTTCGTACGCGCCTCCGCCGGCCGCGTAGACCTCTGACACCCAGCGGCCTTGCTCACCGTCCGGGCCGACCGCCTGGACCAGTGCCGCACCGCTCGCCAGCGGGATGGCGAGGCCAAGAAGGATGGGCAGAGTGCGGGACGGACGGCGTTCCCGCTGCCTGGCCTTGTCGAGGACGACTGCGTCCGTGCGTGGCGAACGGACCGATGCCGTGATCCACATGAGCACGCACAGGAAGGTGCAGCTGATCAGCGCGAGCCGGAGATCCCGTACATCTGCGTCTGGCGGCAGCGGCAGGACGCCTACGATCAAAGTGGCGTAGCAGGCCACCATGAGCAGCATGCCGGTCAGCCGGGTCCATGGTGTAGAACGCCGCTGCGGCTGTGTGCGATACACCCGCGCCCTCCCCCGGCCATCGGCGCATTCACAAGCTTTCGGCCTCGGACATCACCTCCGCGCCGGTGATCAGATGGTAGCCCTCGTCTTATCAGGCTCCCAGGGTGATTGAGACCATCGTGTTCGACGTCGGCGAGACGATTTCGAACGGAGTGGTTTCAGCGGGTAGTTGAGGTGGCGCAAGCCGAAGAACGCCACATCGGCGTACTGGACGTCATGGCCAAGGACACAGCCGCCATCCGCCTCTACGACGTGCAGACCGTACAAGGCGAGAGCCTTGACCTCAAGAGAGGTTGAGTTTCTACGGTCGGTCTCGTCGAACCAACTCAGGCAAAGACGGAGGGACCGGCCGTGGAGTACTCGCACAACGACGCCGCACTGATCCAGCAGCCCATCGGCTACTGGAGTTGGGCCGCCTTCAATGCTGTCGTCACCCGCACCCGGGCCGCCCTCGCAGGGATCGGCACCACCCAGCCGCAATGGTGGGTCCTTGCGCAGGTCGCACGAGCCGACACCGTGAAATCTCGCGACGAGGTGGCCCACCTCCTCGAGAACTACCTCGACACGGGCCTGGAAGCCATGGAACGGGAGATCGACAGGACCATCGCCCAGGGCTGGATCAACGAGGACTCCGAAGGATGCCTGAGCATCACGGCGGAGGGCAGGGCGTTCTACGACAAGGCCGCGGCGCTCCAGGTCGAGCTGTGGGCGGAACGGCACGCGGGCATCTCCGACGAGGAGTACTTGACCACCCTCAAGGTGCTGCAGCGATTCATCCACAACACCGGCGGGCGTGCCTGGCACCACTAGGTTCTCTCTTTTCCGCTCTCAGGC
>NZ_NGFN01000311.1 GCF_002148965.1 Streptomyces swartbergensis
CACCCACCAGGAGCACCCGGAAGCCTCACACCAGGAGCACCCCGACCGCCCGGCGTCCGGCGCTGGCGGCGAGCCCGGCGGCAGCAGTTCGTCGGAGAGCGACGCGCACGGGGACCGCCTTGCGTCCGATGCCGTACCGGCCCCCACCCACGGCGAGCACGGCGGCAGCCGTCCGTCGGAGAGCGACGCGCACGGGGACCGCCCTGCGTCCGATGCCTTGCGCAAGGAGCGCGCTGGCGGCGAGCCCGGCGGCAGCAGTTCGTCGGAGAGCGACGCGCACGGGGACCGCCCTGCGTCCGATGCCGTACCCAAGGCCCCCACCCACGGCGAGCCCGGCGACAGTCGTCCGCCGGAGGGCGACGCGCACCCCGACCGTGCCTACGCCGCCGGCCCGCACACAGCCTCTGCCGCGGGCGAGCCCGATGCGAACAGCCGGCACACCACCCCCGGCCCCGGTGCCCGTCACCTCGCGCACTCGGCGGACGGCAAGGGCCCCGCGCCCCAGCGCCCCCCGGAGCCGCGAGGCGGACTGCTGATGGGGCGGCCGTTCGGCGTGCCCGTCTACRTCGCGCCCAGCTGGTTCCTCGTCGCCGCGCTGATCACCTGGGTGTTCGGCGGGCAACTGGAGCGCGTGCTGCCCGAGCTCGGCGCCGCCCGCTACCTGGTCTCCCTGTTCTTCGCCGTCGCCTTCTACGCGTCCGTGCTGGTGCACGAGCTGGCGCACACGGTCGCCGCCCTCCGCTTCAAGCTCCCGGTCCGCCGTATCCAGCTCCAGTTCTTCGGCGGCGTCTCCGAGATCGAGAAGGAGGCCGAGACCCCCGGACGGGAGTTCGTGCTCGCCGTCGTCGGGCCGCTGCTCTCCCTCGTCCTGGCCGGTGTCTTCTACGCCGCCGTGCAGACCGTGGAACCCGGGACCGTCCCGGGCGTCCTGCTGGCCGGCCTGATGATCTCCAACCTCATCGTGGCCGCGTTCAACCTCCTGCCCGGCCTGCCCCTGGACGGCGGCCGCATGCTCCGCGCGGTCGTCTGGAAGATCACCGGCAAGCCGATGACCGGCACCGTCGCCGCCGCCTGGGTCGGCCGCGCCCTCGCCGTCTCCGTCCTGATCGGCCTGCCCCTGCTGACGCAGTCCGGCGCCCTTGGCACCGAGGCCGTGGACAACGTCGGCATGGACACCGTCCTGGACGCTCTGCTCGCCGCCATCCTCGCCGCGATCATCTGGACCGGCGCAGGCAACAGCCTGCGCATGGCCCGCCTGCGCGAGCACCTCCCCGAACTGCGCGCCCGTGCGCTCACCCGCCGTGCCGTCCCGGTCGAGACCGACACCCCGCTCTCCGAGGCCCTGCGCCGCGCCAACGCCGCCGGCGCCCGCGCCCTGGTCGTCGTCGACGCCCACGGCAACCCCGTCTCCCTCGTCCGCGAGGCCGCCATCGTCGGCGTCCCCGAACACCGCCGCCCGTGGGTCGCGGTCAGCGGCCTCGCCCAGGATCTGACCGACGGCATGCGCGTCTCGGCGGAACTGTCCGGCGAGGAGCTCCTGGACGCCCTGCGCGCCACCCCGGCGACCGAGTACCTGGTGGTCGAGGAGACCGGCGAGATCTACGGCGTCCTGTCCGCGGCCGATGTGGAGCGCGCCTTCGTGAAGGCCATGGCCCGTCCCTCCTAGTGACCGGACCGTGGTCGGAGGCCCCCTCAGGTGCCGGTAGGCTGGTCACATGTCCGAACCGACCGGTGCCGCCCGCAGGCGCGGGCCCTTCAAGGTCGGGGACCAGGTACAGCTGACCGACCCCAAGGGCCGCCACTACACGTTCACGCTCGAGGCCGGGAAGAACTTCCACACCCACAAGGGTTCCTTCCCGCACGACGAACTGATCGGCGCTCCCGAGGGCAGCGTTGTCCGCACCACAGGAAACGTCGCCTACCTCGCGCTGCGCCCCCTGCTCCCCGACTACGTCCTGTCCATGCCCCGCGGCGCCGCCGTGGTCTACCCCAAGGACGCGGGGCAGATCCTGGCCTTCGCCGACATCTTCCCCGGCGCGCGCGTCGTGGAGGCAGGCGTCGGCTCCGGCTCGCTCAGCAGCTTCCTGCTGCGCGCCATCGGCGACCAGGGCATGCTGCACAGCTACGAGCGCCGCGCGGACTTCGCCGAGATCGCCCAGGCGAACGTGGAGCGCTACTTCGGGGGCCCGCACCCCGCCTGGCAGCTCACCGTCGGTGACCTCCAGGACAACCTGTCCGACGCCGACGTCGACCGCGTCATCCTCGACATGCTCGCCCCCTGGGAGTGCCTGGAGGCCGTCTCCAAGGCGCTGGTCCCCGGTGGCATCCTGTGCTGCTACGTGGCGACCACCACCCAGCTCGCCCGGACCGTCGAGTCCATCCGCGAGATCGGCTGCTTCAACGAGCCGACCTCCTGGGAGACGATGATCCGCAACTGGCACATCGAGGGCCTGGCCGTCCGCCCGGACCACCGGATGATCGGCCACACCGGCTTCCTGCTCACCGCCCGCCGCCTCGCCGACGGTGTCGAGCCGCCCATGCGCCGCCGCCGCCCCGCCAAGGGCGCCTACGGCGAGGACTACGCCGGCCCCAACGCCGACGGCGGCACCGGCCGCTGAACGGCCCGCCGCCCCGCACAACGCACAGGCGCCGCGGCGGAGTTCCCGGACCCGGTCCGAACTCCGCCACGGCGCCGCACTGTTGCCCCGGGGCCCGCGGCGGGTGAACCAGCGCGCGTCTCCCTTGACCTGAAACAGGCCCCTCACGGCCCGCCCGTTCGACGTGACACGGGCCGGCAGCGGCCCCGCGCCGGAACGTGCTTGCTGACACAGCGGCAGGGACCGTAACCCTTCTGACTTCCCCGGCACGGGACGTGCACACCCCGCCGTTCCCTCGCCGTGTGACGTGTGGCACCATGCTGGCCACCCCACCACCGGCACAGCCCTCAGGAGACACTCCTAGTGCAGCCTTCCGCCGTCCCGGAGCTCGCTCACACCCACACCCGCCCCATCCACTGGCTCGCCACCGCGACGGCCGTCGCGGGCGTCGTGGCCCTCTCCTCGGTCCTCCAGCCCGGCGCGGCGACCGCTGCTCAGCCGTCCGCCCCCGAGACCAGAAGCGCGCCGGCGAACGCGGCTGCGCCCGACCCGGCCGCGGTGGAGTTCCCCATCGAGTGCGGACCGGTGAAGGCCGTGGTGAAGAAGAAGGCCTCCGGTGACCTCGACGGCGACGGACATCCCGAGACGGTGGCCGTGGTCCACTGCGACTCCCCGATGGGCACCCCGCCGGACGGCGTGTACGTCCTCACTCGGGGCGACGGCGGCGCACCGCGCGTGGTGGCGACCCTGCTCGACCCCGAGGACGGCACCACCGTCAGCGACTTCGCCGTACGTGACGGCGCCGTCACGGCCGCGCTCCTCGGCTATTCGTCGCCCGATGTGCCGCGTTGCTGCCCCGATGTGCACAGCGACGTGAAATGGCGTTGGCGGAACGGCGCGTTCGTGCGCTCGGCACCGGCCGGTGCCCGCAGCGTGTGAGGCCCGTGCGCCTCATGTGTGAGATATCAGACAGTAGTAACCGAACGTAGAGAAGTGGTCACTCTGCGTCTGGTCCGTACACTTCAGCCCTGTCCGAAACTCGACGTACGTGGATGCACTCGCCCGGACACTCCTTCGCCGAGTCGACCACGTCCGTGAGAAGCGGCAGCGGAACGGGCGTTGTCGCGCCCTTGTCCTGGAGCAACTGGTCGTCGGCGCCCTTCACATAGGCCAGACCGTCGATGTCCAGCTCGAACACCTCGGGCGCGTACTGGGCGCAGATGCCGTCACCGGTACACAGGTCCTGGTCGATCCAGACCTCCAGCGCCTCGCCCTCGACCCCGGCCTCCTGCTGCACGCTCATGTCTCCTGCCGTTTCATACGTCGAGCCGGGTCGGGAATCCGGCCAGCTCTGACGGGTGTTGAACGCTTCGACCCTACCTCCGGCTGGGTTCCCATCATGTTCGCTGGGTATCCCCCTGGCGTGAGGGAGAGCGCAAGGGTGAAGATCGGACACACCTCGACCGTCTTTGTGATCTAGGGGTTTCAATCGACACCCGCCCAGGTAGGGTCTGGAAGCGTCCAGCTCCCCTTGGAGGAGGTGAGGACCGTGGCAGCCCACGACGACGACATGAACCGCGGCATCCGCCCGGGACGCGGGTCCGACGACCCGGCCGGGCAGATCGCCTACCTTGAGCAGGAGATCGCCGTCCTGCGACGTAAGCTCGCCGACTCTCCGCGACACACGAGGATTCTCGAAGAGCGGATCGTCGAGCTGCAGACCAATCTGGCCGGCGTGTCCGCACAGAACGAGCGACTCGCCAACACGCTCCGTGAGGCGCGTGACCAGATCGTGGCCCTCAAGGAGGAAGTCGACCGGCTCGCACAGCCGCCGGCCGGCTTCGGTGTCTTCCTGACGGCGAACGAGGACGGCACCGCCGACATCTTCACCGGCGGTCGCAAGCTCAGGGTGAACGTAAGCCCCAGCGTCGAGCTCGACGAGCTCCGGCGCGGCCAGGAAGTGATGCTCAACGAAGCGCTCAACGTGGTCGAGGCCATGGAGTTCGAGCGCGTCGGTGAAATCGTCACTCTCAAGGAGATCCTCGAGGACGGTGAGCGGGCCCTGGTGCTCGGGCACACCGACGAGGAGCGGGTGGTGCGGCTCGCCGAGCCGCTGATGGACGTCACCATCCGCGCCGGCGACGCCCTCCTGCTCGAACCCCGCTCCGGCTACGTCTACGAGGTCGTGCCGAAGAGCGAGGTCGAGGAGCTCGTCCTCGAAGAAGTCCCCGACATCGGCTACGAGCAGATCGGTGGTCTCGGCGGCCAGATCGAGGCCATCCGCGACGCGGTCGAGCTCCCGTACCTCTACCCGGACCTGTTCAAGGAGCACGAACTGCGGCCGCCGAAGGGTGTCCTGCTGTACGGGCCCCCTGGATGCGGTAAGACCCTGATCGCCAAGGCCGTGGCGAACTCGCTGGCCAAGAAGGTCGCCGAGGTGACCGGCCAGGCCGCCGGCAAGAGCTTCTTCCTCAACATCAAGGGCCCCGAGCTCCTGAACAAGTACGTCGGTGAGACGGAGCGGCAGATCCGCCTCGTCTTCCAGCGGGCCCGTGAGAAGGCCAGCGAGGGCACACCCGTCATCGTCTTCTTCGACGAGATGGAGTCCCTCTTCCGCACCCGTGGCTCCGGTGTCAGCTCGGACGTGGAGAACACCATCGTCCCGCAGCTGCTCGCCGAGATCGACGGCGTGGAGGGCCTGCAGAACGTGGTCGTGATCGGCGCCTCCAACCGCGAGGACATGATCGACCCGGCCATCCTGCGCCCCGGCCGCCTGGACGTGAAGATCAAGATCGAGCGTCCCGATGCCGAGGCCGCGAAGGACATCTTCGGCAAGTACCTCACCGAGCGCCTCCCGCTGCACGCGGACGACCTCGGCGAGCACGGCGGCAGCAAGGCCACCACCGTCCAGAGCATGATCCAGACGGCTGTGGAACACATGTACGCCGAATCCGAGGAAAACCGCTTCCTGGAAGTCACCTACGCCAACGGCGACAAGGAAGTCCTCTACTTCAAGGACTTCAACTCCGGCGCCATGATCGAGAACATCGTGGGCCGCGCCAAGAAGATGGCGATCAAGGACTTCCTCGAGAAGAACCAGAAGGGTCTGCGCGTCTCCCACCTCCTCCAGGCCTGTGTGGACGAGTTCAAGGAGAACGAGGACCTGCCGAACACCACCAACCCGGACGACTGGGCCAGGATCTCCGGAAAGAAGGGCGAGCGGATCGTGTACATCCGTACGCTCATCACCGGAAAGCAGGGCGCGGACACCGGACGCTCCATCGACACGGTGGCGAACACCGGTCAGTACCTGTAAAAGGCAGGGCGGCTGCGGGTGCCCTCGACGGGTATCCGCAGCCGACTGCTTTTCAGGCCACGGCTGGAGCAACGCAATGACGCAAATGATCTCCCCACCAGCGCAAAGGCGTTCTAGGCTCTTGCGTACCGCCAAGTCGCGCAGTGCGGGGACGGGCACCGCACACGCAACCGAGCGCCAGCGGTATCTGAGTGTCGCCCACGACCGAGGGCGCCGCCGGGCAAGGAGGGCCGCATGACCGTACGGCGAGTAATGGGCATCGAGACGGAGTACGGAATCTCCGTCCCCGGCCACCCCAACGCCAATGCCATGCTCACCTCGTCCCAGATCGTGAACGCCTACGCGGCGGCGATGCACCGGGCCCGCCGGGCCCGCTGGGACTTCGAGGAGGAGAACCCGCTGCGGGACGCCCGAGGCTTCGACCTCGCCCGCGAGGCCGCCGACTCCAGCCAGCTCACCGACGAGGACATCGGCCTGGCCAACGTGATCCTCACCAACGGCGCACGGCTCTACGTCGACCACGCACACCCCGAGTACAGCTCTCCCGAGGTCACCAACCCGCGGGACGCCGTCCTCTGGGACAAGGCCGGCGAGCGGATCATGGCGGAGGCCGCGGAACGGGCCGCCCAGCTGCCCGGTGCCCAGCCGATCCACCTGTACAAGAACAACACCGACAACAAGGGCGCGTCCTACGGCACGCACGAGAACTACCTGATGAAGCGGGAGACCCCCTTCTCGGACATCGTGCGCCACCTCACGCCGTTCTTCGTCTCCCGCCAGGTCTTCACCGGCGCGGGCCGCGTCGGCATCGGCCAGGACGGGCACGAGCACGGCTTCCAGCTCAGCCAGCGAGCCGACTACTTCGAGGTCGAGGTCGGCCTCGAGACGACGCTCAAGCGCCCGATCATCAACACCCGCGACGAGCCGCACGCCGACGCCGAGAAGTACCGCCGTCTGCACGTGATCATCGGCGACGCGAACCTGTCCGAGATCTCGACGTACCTCAAGCTGGGGACGACCTCCCTGGTCCTGTCGATGATCGAGGACGGCTTCATCGCCGTCGACCTGGCCGTCGACCAGCCCGTCCGCACCCTCCACCAGGTCTCGCACGACCCGTCCCTGAAGCGCCTGATCACGCTGCGCAGCGGCCGTACGCTCACGGCGGTCCAGCTTCAGATGGAGTACTACGAGCTCGCGCGCAAGTACGTGGAGGAGCGGTTCGGGGCCGACGCCGACGACCAGACCAAGGACGTCCTGTCCCGCTGGGAGGACACCCTCACCCGCCTGGAGCACGACCCGATGAGCCTGGCCGGTGAGCTGGACTGGGTCGCCAAGCGGGAGCTCATGGAGGGCTACCGGCGCCGGGACGACCTCGACTGGGACGCGGCGCGGCTGCACCTGGTCGACCTCCAGTACGCCGACGTACGGCCCGAGAAGGGCCTGTACAACCGTCTGGTGGCCCGCGGGCGCATGAAGCGGCTGCTGGACGAGGCGGACGTCGAGCGGGCCCGTACGGCGCCGCCGGAGGACACCCGCGCGTACTTCCGCGGCCGCTGCCTGGAGCAGTACGCGGACGACGTGGCGGCGGCCTCCTGGGACTCGGTGATCTTCGACCTGCCGGGCCGGGACTCCCTCCAGCGGGTTCCAACCCTGGAACCGCTTCGCGGAACGCGTAATCACGTCAAGGAGCTCCTGGACCGCTGCCGCACGGCGGAAGACCTGGTCAGGGTCCTTTCGGGCGGGTGAGCGCGTTCAGCGGGTACTCGGGTGGGGCCCGCCGGACAGGGTGGAAAATCCCAGGTCCGGGAATCATCGAGGTGGTCCCCGTACGTTGGAGCAACTGCGGGGCCATTGTCAGACCCGGCGAGTAGGGTCTGATCTTGACCGAGCAACTGTGTCGGGCGAACCGAGCGGGGTGAGGGATATGGCTACCAAGGACACCGGCGGCGGACAGCAGAAGGCCACCCGGTCCACCGAGGAGGTCGAGGAGCAGGCGGCAGAGGCGCAGGCTTCCGAGGACCTCAAGGAGCGACAGGAGAAGCTGAGCGACGACGTGGACTCGGTTCTGGACGAGATCGACGACGTCCTCGAGGAGAACGCCGAGGACTTCGTACGGTCCTTCGTTCAAAAGGGTGGCCAGTAAGGCGCCTGAGCCTTCATCCCGAAGGTGAACGGGGTGCGTGGTGACGGACGAGCCGAGCGCGGAGCGCTGCGCGCGGGGCAGAGCATGACGTGATGCCCTCGCGTGCGGCGCTCCGGGCGTCGGTGGCCTCCGGGGCCCGTTGGCCTGCCTGTATGCGGGCGGCGGGCAAGTGCGGCGTCGCTCCGGCGGAGTTGGTCCCGCCGGGCATGTGGATCACCGCCGAAGGACGGGTAGGGTCCGAGGCATACCGTGCCCTCGGTCGCAACCGGACCGGGGTTGTTCCAAGGACCGGCCCGACGTCACAGAGCGGGCTGTCGCATACGTGGAAGGAATCGCGTGGAACCCAACACTCGTAGCACCGGGCGTCTGCCAGCTGCCTTCCTGACGCCAGGGTCTGCCTCCTTCATGGACTTCCTGTCCGATCACCAGCCCGAACTGCTGCCGGGCAACAAGAAGTTGCCACCGGTGCAGGGCGCGATCGAGGCGCCGCACGGCACGACGATCGTGGCCGTGACGTTCCCCGGCGGCGTCGTCCTCGCCGGTGACCGGCGGGCCACCATGGGTAACGTCATCGCGCAGCGGGACATCGAGAAGGTCTTCCCGGCCGACGAGTACTCGGCCGTGGGCATCGCCGGTACGGCGGGTCTGGCCGTGGAGATGGTGAAGCTGTTCCAGCTGGAGCTGGAGCACTTCGAGAAGGTCGAGGGCGCGCAGCTCTCGCTGGAGGGCAAGGCGAACCGGCTGTCGACGATGATCCGGTCCAACCTCGGCATGGCCATGCAGGGCCTGGCCGTCGTGCCGCTGTTCGCCGGGTACGACATGGACCGGGAGAAGGGGCGGATCTTCTCCTACGACGTCACGGGCGGGCGCTCCGAGGAAAAGGGGTACGCGGCCACGGGTTCCGGTTCGATCTTCGCTCGCGGCGCGATGAAGAAGCTCTTCCGGGAGGACCTGAGCGAGGCCGAGGCCACGACGCTCGTGGTCCAGGCGCTCTACGACGCGGCAGACGACGACTCGGCGACCGGTGGTCCCGATGTCGCCCGCCGGATCTATCCCATCGTCACCGTGATCACCGAGGACGGTTTCCGCCGGCTCTCCGAGAACGAGTCGTCCGAGATCGCGCGCTCGGTCCTGGAGCGGCGTCTTGAGCAGCCCGACGGTCCGCGGGCCGCGTTGCTGTGAGCGGCGGGCTGTCTTCATGAGCGTGGTCCAGTGAACCGACGGAATCTTCAAGAGAGGGACGGATAACCGGTGTCGACGCCGTTCTATGTCTCACCCCAGCAGCAGATGGCCGACCGGGCGGAGTACGCCCGGAAGGGCATCGCCCGTGGTCGCAGCCTGGTCGTGCTGCAGTACGCCGACGGCATCGTGTTCGTCGGTGAGAACCCGTCCCGCGCGCTGCACAAGTTCAGCGAGATCTATGACCGGATCGGCTTCGCGGCCGCCGGCAAGTACAACGAGTACGAGAACCTGCGGATCGGTGGTGTCCGGTACGCCGACCTGCGGGGTTACACCTACGACCGGGGCGATGTGACGGCCCGGGGCCTGGCGAACGTGTACGCGCAGACGCTGGGCACGATCTTCTCGAGTGTCGGGGAGAAGCCGTACGAGGTGGAGCTGGTCGTCGCCGAGGTCGGGGAGACGACCGAGCAGGACCAGATCTACCGGCTGCCGCATGACGGCTCCATCGTGGACGAGCACGGCGCGGTCGCGGTGGGTGGCAACGCGGAGCAGATCAGCAGCTACCTGGACCAGCGCCACCGGGACGGCATGACGCTGGCCGAGGCGCTGAAGCTGGCGGTGCAGTCCCTGTCCCGTGACACCAACGGCAGCGAGCGGGAGATTCCCGCGGAGCGGCTGGAAGTGGCGGTGCTGGACCGTACGCGGCCGCAGAAGCGCAAGTTCAAGCGGATCACCGGGCGCCAGCTGAGCCGGCTGCTGGAGGCGGACGGGGCGACCACGGCATCGGAGGCCGAGGCGGATGCGAATGCCGAAGCCGAGGCGGAGGCGTCCGGGGACAGCGAGTAATCGTCCACTTCGTCCACTGCCGCGCGGGTGCCTCCGGCGGTGGGGCGGGGGGCCTGCGGCGGCCTGTGCGGCTTCGGTG
>NZ_NGFN01000312.1 GCF_002148965.1 Streptomyces swartbergensis
GCGCTGGTGGGGCGGGCGGCGGAGCGGCGGCCGGAACTCGCCGGGCACGTGGCCGCGTACGTGGACCAGCGGCTCGACCGGGGTCCTGCCGCCCGGGCCGTGCTCCTGCCGCTGGTCACCGGCCTGCTGGAGGGCGRCCCGGTGCGGCTGCGGTGTGCCCTCGCCGCGGTCCTCACCCCGCCCGGCATCCCCGCCTCCCGCCCGCTGCGGCGCGAGCTGCGCGACGCGCTCCTGGCCCGCGAGCACGACACCGACGTCCTGGACACGCTGCTGCACGCCGCCGCCCGGAACGGCGGCGACGAACTGCGCGACTTCGTCCGCCGCGTCGGACTGCTCCTCGTGTGCACCCCGGAGGGCGCGGCCCGCTTCGACCGCGCGCTGGTCGACCTCGCCCGGCACGTGCCGGGCTTCGCCGCACGCGTGGTCCGCTGGCTGGCCGACGCGCCCGAGGACTGGGCGGTGCTGGTCGGGCCGAGCGCCCACCGGACGATCGAGAGCCTGGCCGGTGTGAGCGTGCCCGTCTGAGGGGGACCCCGCGCACGCCGGAGGGGACGAAGCGTCGTGCACCCCGTCACAGCTCCCATGCCGATGCGGGCCGGGGACACCCGGCATGGCACCCTTAGACCTGCGTACGAGGCAACCAGCAACAACCACGGACACGGGTTCGACGAGCTTTCGACAAGGAGCAGGCACAGTGCAGCGCTGGCGTGGCTTGGAGGACATCCCCCAGGACTGGGGGCGCAGCGTCGTCACCATCGGCTCCTACGACGGAGTCCACCGCGGACACCAGCTGATCATCCGGCATGCCGTGAACCGCGCCCGCGAACTGGGCGTGCCCGCCGTCGTCGTCACCTTCGACCCGCACCCCAGCGAGGTAGTCCGCCCCGGCAGCCACCCGCCGTTGCTCGCCCCGCACCACCGCCGCGCCGAACTCATGGCCGACCTGGGTGTGGACGCGGTGCTCATCCTGCCCTTCACGACCGAGTTCTCGAAGCTGTCCCCGGCCGACTTCGTCGTCAAAGTCCTGGTCGACAAGCTGCACGCCAAGGCGGTCGTCGAGGGCCCCAACTTTCGCTTCGGCCACAAGGCCGCCGGGAACGTGGAGTTCCTGTCCACGCAGGGCAAGACCTACGACTTCGAGGTCGAGGTCGTCGACCTGTACGTGACGGGCGAGGCGGGCGGCGGCGAGCCGTTCTCCTCGACGCTGACCCGGCGTCTGGTTGCCGAGGGCGACGTCGAGGGCGCCGCCGAGATCCTGGGCCGTCCGCACCGGGTGGAGGGCGTCGTCGTCCGGGGCGCCCAGCGCGGCCGCGAGATGGGCTTCCCGACCGCCAACGTCGAGACGCTGCCGCACACCGCCATCCCGGCCGACGGTGTCTACGCCGGCTGGCTGCACGCCCAGGGCGAGGCGATGCCGGCCGCGATCTCCGTCGGCACGAACCCGCAGTTCGACGGCACCGAGCGCACGGTGGAGGCGTACGCCATCGACCGGGTGGGCCTCGACCTGTACGGCCTCCATGTCGCCGTCGACTTCCTGGCGTTCGTGCGGGGGCAGGCCAGGTTCGACACGCTGGACGCGCTGCTGGAGCAGATCGCCGAGGACGTCAAGCGCTGCCGGGAGCTGGTGGCGGCGGCCGAGCGGTCCGCCTAGCGTCCCCCTGGCCCATCCGCGTACTCGCTCTGCGGTACTCGCTATGCGCTCGGGGCCTCGTCCGGGTGGAGGGCGTCGAGGATGAGGGTGAGGCCGAAGGCGAACTCGTCGGCGTAGTCGTAGCCGGGCTTGAGGACGTGCTCGGTGGCCAGTTCGGTGAGGTGGGGGTAGGTGTCGGCGGGCATGTCGCGCAGGATGGCGCCCGCTACCTCGTCCAGCTCCGCCGCGCCCCTGAACGGCAGGCTCACCTCCTGGAGCACGAACCCGTACAGGTAGCTGTCGATCAGCGAGACGGCGTGCGCGGCCATGGGGACGGAGAATCCTCCGGCGCGCAGCGTTCCGATGACGGCGTCGTGATGGCGCAGGGTCGCCGGGCCGGGCTGGGAACGGGAGTCCATGAGGCCGACGGCCCAGGGGTGGCGTCGCAGGACGGCACGGGCGGAGTCCGCGCGGTGGCGCAGGGCGCTCTTCCAGTCCCTGTCGCGCGGCGGTAGGTCGATCTCGCCGAACACCGCGTCCACCATGCCGTCGAGGATGTCTTCCCGGCCCGCGACGTGGTGGTAGAGCGACATCGCCTCGACGCCCAGCGGTTCGGCGATGGCCCGCATGGTGAGCGCGGCCGCCCCCTTCTCGTCCGCCACTGCCATCGCCGTGCGGATCACGCGCTCGCGGCTGAGCGGAGTGCGCGCCGACGCCCCGCGCCGGCCTTTGTTTCCCTCGCGCATCCAGGCCCTCTTTCTGGCTTCGCTCGTGCGCTCCCCTTGACCGCCTTACAGCATAAGGCTAGCTTGCCTTACAATATAAGGTAGGCATCCCGGCGAAAGGGGCCGCGCCATGAACGCGGATCGCGTGAAGAAGGTCTGCATCGTCGGGGCTTCGGGGAAGCTCGGGCAGTACATGGTCGGGCACGCGCTGGAGCGCGGCTACGAGGTGGTCGGGGTGTGCCGGGAGCGCAGCGTGCCGAAGCTGGCCGCGTTCGAAGGCCGGATGACCGTCGTCCCCGGGGACACCGACGACCCGGAGGTGATCCGACGGGCGGTCGCCGGGTGCGACGGCGTGCTGACGGTGCTGGCGCCGTGGGGGGTGCGGCAGTACGCGTCGGGCACGGCACAGGCGGTGCTCGACCACGCACGGCCGGGCGCGCGCCTGGTCTTCTCCTGCGGCTGGCACATCACACGCGACGGCAAGGACAGGTACTCACGGCTGTTCACCCTGGGCGTCCGGATCGCCACCGTGCTGGCCAAGCTCGTCCGCGCCGTCGAACTCGACGACCAGGTCGAGGCGTGCCGGCGGGTGTTCGCCAGCGACACCGCGTGGACCGTGGTGCGCGGCAGCTCCCTGGAGGAGGGCGAGAGCCAGGGCCTGCCCGTGTGGAGCCGGCACGTGGGCGATCCGGTACTGGCAAGCAATCTGACACGGCGGGTGGACTTCGCCCTGTTCATGGTGGAGGCACTGACGGACGACACGCTCGTCCAGGAGGCCCCGGCGATCGTCGGCTGCCGGACCCCCAGCGCCCTCGCTCATGCCGGGAGATCTCGCACCTAGGGCATTTCAGTGGGTGCACCTGCCCGAGCAGTACTGCTTCGGCGCGGTGACGAGCAGCCAGCACCGGTCAGAGACGACCGTGCTCCGGAACGCGCGTCTCGCACCGATCGCACAGCACCAGAAGGATCCGCCGGCTCTCACGCAGTGAGCCGGCTGCACCGCACCGCTCGCAGATGCCCTCACTGCGGTCGGCGAACGCTTCAGTGACAGCACTGACACGTGCGGACTCGGCCCCCGTCCAGTTGCCGCCATGCTTCCACGGCCGCGGGAACGCCTGGAAGCACAAAGACCCCCACTTCTGCTTCACGGCAAGAAGCTCGTACTCCAGGAACTCCGCGACAACCGCCTGATGGCACTCAAGCACCAACCGCCGCCAGCCAGGCCCCACGTCGAAGTCGTACGAAGGGTCTCGCAAGTGTCGCCTCACCGGCTCCAGTACGTCGCCTGAAGCCGGGGAAGTCCCAGCCATCCCGCCCCCCTCACGCAGCAATGACCCCCGATCCTACGGTCCACGGCTCGCGCGGCGTGATCCACAAGACAAGCCCTGGCCGGGCGACGCAGTGAGCCGGGCGGTCCCGTCCGGCTTCACCCTCAGCGTGTCGCCCAGTGGCATGCCACCTGGGCCGTGCCGCTGCCGTCGAGGATCTCCGGGTCCTGGTCGCGGCACGCGTCCGCGACGCCCGCCCGTTCCGCTTCTCCGCTCGCGAGGATCTGGCAGCGGGCGTGGAAGCGGCAGCCGGACGGCACCCGCGACGGGTCCGGGGGCTCGCCGGTGAGGACCACCGGGTCGCCGGGCGCCTCGGGGAGCACCGACAGCAGGGCCTGGGTGTACGGGTGGCGGGGTGCGGTCAGGACCTGCTCCACCGCGCCCGTCTCCACGATCCGGCCCAGATACATCACGGCGACCCGGTCGGCGATGTTCCAGGCCAGTCCCAGGTCGTGCGTGACGACCAGCGCGGACAGGCCCAGCTCGGTGCGCAGCCGCAGCAGCAGGGCGAGGATCTCACCGCGCACGGAGGCGTCGAGGGACGCCACCGGCTCGTCGGCGACGAGGAGTTCGGGTTCCAGGACGAGCGCGCCCGCGATGACGACCCGCTGGCGCTGCCCGCCGGACAGTTCGTGCGGATAGCGGAGGAAGAAGCGCTCCGGGGGGCGGAGGCCGGCCCGGGACAGGGCCTCGGCGACCGCCGTCCGCTCGTCGCCGCCGTACCCGTGGATGCGCAGGCCCTCGGCGACCGCGTCGTACACCGTGTGCCGCGGGTTGAGCGAGCCGCTCGGGTCCTGGAGGACCAGCTGGACGCGCTTGCGGTACGCCTTGAGGGACCGGCCGGAGTACTCCAGCGGGCGGCCGTCGAAGGTGACCCGGCCCGAGGTCGGCTCGACCAGGCCCAGCAGACAGCGGGCCAGGGTCGTCTTGCCGCAGCCGGACTCGCCGACCAGCGCGACGATCTCGCCGGGCCTGATGTCGAGGTCGACCCCGTCCACCGCGCGGGCCCGGGGGCCGCCGTGCCGGCCGGGGAAGGTGACGTGCAGGTCCTGGGCGCTCAGCAGAGGTGCCGTGGTGACCTCGGGGGTCGTGGGGGACGTGGTCATGGCGTACTGGGCCTCGCTTCCTCCAGGGCCTCCGGATCCTGAGGCTCCGCGCGGGGCTCTTCCGCCGACGGCCCGACCAGGACGCACGCCGCCCGGCGCTCCGGCCCCGCCCCGCGCAGCAGCGGGTCCTGCTCGGGGCAGGACTCCAGCGCCACCGGACACCGCGGATGGAACGTACAGCCGGACGGCAACGCCGCCGGGTCGGGCGGGTCGCCCGCCAGCCCCTGCGGCGCGAACCGCGAGGCCGGGTCGCCGATGCGCGGGAACGCGGCCGACAGGGCCCTGGCATACGGGTGCCGGGCGTCCTCGTACACCTGTTGGGCCGGGCCCTCCTCGACCACCCGGCCCGCGTACATCACCGCGAGCCGGTCGCAGGTGTCGGCGAGGACCGCCAAGTCGTGGCTGATCATGATCAGGCCCAGGTCCTGGTCCGCGACCAGTTGTTCGATGAGCCGGAGGATCTGTGCCTGGATCATCACGTCGAGCGCGGTGGTCGGCTCGTCGGCGATGATCAGCCGGGGATCGCAGGCCAGCGCCATGGCGATCATGACGCGCTGCCGCTGCCCGCCGGACAACTCGTGCGGATAGGCGTCCGCGCGGGCCGCGGGCAGGCCGACGTGCTCCAGCAGCTCCCCGGTCTTCTTCTTCGCCCCGGCCGGTGTCGCCTTCCTGTGCAGCAGGATCGGCTCGGCGATCTGGTCGCCGATGCAGTGAACTGCGTTCAGGGAGTGCATCGCCCCCTGGAAGACGACCGAGGCTCCGGCCCAGCGGACCGCCCGCACCCGGCCCCACTTCATCGTCAGCACGTCCTCGCCGTCGAGCAGGACCTCACCCGTGATGCGGGTCCCGGCGGGCAGCAGCCGCAACAGCGCCAGCGCCAGCGTGGACTTGCCGCAGCCGGACTCCCCGGCCAGACCGAGCTTCTGGCCGGCGTCCAGGCGCAGATCCACCCCGCGCACGGCGGCCGCCCCGCCCGCGTACGTCACCGTCAGGTCCCTGACGTCCAGCAGCGTCACCGCGACACCCCCAGCCTGGGGTTGAGGACGGACTCCACGGCCCGCCCGCACAGCGTGAACGCCAGCGCCACCACGGCGATGGCGAGGCCCGGCGGTACCAGGTACCACCAGTCCCCGGCACTGACCGCGCCCGCCTCGCGGGCGTCCTGGAGCAGCCCGCCCCACGACACGACCGTGGGGTCGCCGAGGCCGAGGAAGGCCAGGGTCGCCTCGGCGAGGATGGCCGAGGAGATGATCAGGGTCGTCTGCGCCAGCACCAGCGGCATCACGTTGGGCAGCACGTGCCGGGACATGATGTGCCAGTGCCCGCCGCCGAGCGCCTTCGCCCGCTCGATGTACGGCCGCGTCTCCACGGCGAGGGTCTGCGCGCGCACCAGCCGGGCCGTGGTCGGCCAGGTGGTGACGCCGATCGCGACGACGATCGTGGTCAGCGAGCGGGACATCACCGTCGCCAGGGCGATCGCCAGCACCAGCGTCGGCATGACCAGGAACCAGTCGGTGATCCGCATCATCACCGTCGCGTACCAGCCCTTGAAGTGTCCGGCCGTCACCCCGATCAGGGTGCCGATCGCCACCGACAGCACGGCCGCGAGCAGCCCGACCAGCAGCGACACCCGCGAGCCCCAGACCACCAGGCCGAGCAGGTCCCGCCCGAACTGGTCCGTGCCGAGGGGGAACTCGGCGCTCGGGCTCTGCATCGGACGCCCCGGCGCGTCGGTCACACTGCTCACGTCGGAGCCGACGAGCAGCGGCGCGAACAGCGCCAGCAGCGCGCACAGGGCGAGCGCGGTCAGGCCGTACAGCCCCGCCCGTTCGGCGCGGTACTGCCGCCAGAAGCGCGCGACGGAGGCCCGGCGGCGCTGCCGGGCGAGGGCGCGCGGGCCCGTGCCCGTGCCGGTCGTCGTCGTCATCGGGCCACCCGGGGGTCCAGCAGCGGATAGACCAGGTCGGCAAGGGTGTTCATCACGATCACCGCGGCGGCGAACACGAAGAACAGCCCCTGCACCAGCGGCAGGTCGGGCACGCTCAGCGCCTGGTAGAACAGCCCGCCGAGGCCCGGCCAGGAGAACACCGTCTCCACCAGGATCACGCCCGCCACCGTCCGGCCGAGGTTGATGAAGATCAGCGTCACGGTCGGCAGCAGCGCGTTCGGCACGGCGTGCCGGCGCCGCACCAGGTCGTCGCGCAGCCCCTTGGCCCGCGCGGTCGTCAGATAGTCGCTGCCCATCTCGTCCAGCAGCGCCGACCGCGTGACCAGCAGCGTCTGCCCGTACTCCACGGCCACCAGCGTCATCACCGGCAGCACCAGATGGTGCGCCACGTCGAGGACGTACGCGAAGCCCTCCTCGCCGCCCGACTCCATGCCGCCGGTCGGGAACATGCCCGGGACCGGGCCGATGCCCACCGACAGCACGATGATCAGCAGCAGCCCGAGCCAGAAGGACGGGATGGAGTACAGCGTGAGCGCCAGGCCGGTGTTGATCCGGTCGCCGAGCCCGCCGCGCCGCCATGCCGAGCGGGTGCCGAGGAAGATGCCCAGCGCGGTGTAGAGGACGAAGGCGGTCCCGGTCAGCAGCAGGGTGTTCGGCAGCGCCTCCGTGATCTTGTCGACGACGGGGGCACGGAACTGGTACGACGTCCCGAAGTCGCCGGTGAGCGCCTTGCCGCAGTAGTCCGTGAACTGCCGCCACAGCGGCAGGTCGAGCCCGAACTCCTCGCGATAGGCGGCCAGCTGCTCGGCCGAGACCTGACGGCCGCCCGTCATGGTCTTCACCGGGTCGCCGGGGATCAGCCGGAAGAGGAAGAAGCTGGTGACGAGCACGGCCAGCAGCGATACGGCCGCGCCCGCCACCTTGCCCGCGAGGTAGCGCGGATAGGCGGAGCTCTTGCGTGCCCGGGGCCCGGCCGCCGGCTTCCTCTCCTCGACCAGCGCGGGTGTCGCGTCAGCGGTCATGAGTTCCGCTCGCCCGCTCTACTCGCGGTCCTCGGCGGTGGAGCGCCGCCGCATCGCCGCGAAGACGCCGAGCCCGGCGAGGACCACGACACCCCCGACGATCCCGGCCACGACCCCGGTCGACGACGCGCTGTCCGACGAGCCACTCGACTGTGCCGGGACCGCCGACCACCAGCTCCAGTAGCCGTCCTGGCCGTAGATGTTCCCCGCCTTCGCCGGCATGGTGGTGATGGACTTGATCTGGTCCGTCCGGTAGGCCTCGACTGCGTTCGGATACGCCATGACGTTCATGTACCCGAGGTCGTACAGCCGCGACTCCATCTGCTGGACGATGTCCGCCCGTTTGGCGGGGTCGTACTCGGCGAGCTGCCGGGCGTAGAGCTCGTCGTACTTCTTGTCGCAGATGAAGTTGTCGGTCGCGCCCGTGTCCTTCGGGGTCGCCGGGAGCGCCCCGCAGGTGTGGATGGACAGCACGAAGTCCGGGTCCGGGTTGACCGACCAGCCGTCGAAGGCCAGGTCGTACTTGCCGGCGAGCCAGGGGTCGGTCACGTTGTCCAGGCAGTTGAGCCGGACACCGATGCCGAGCTCGCCCCACCACTCCTGGAGGTACTTGCCGACCGCCTTGTCGTTCGGGTCGGTGGCGTGGCACAGGACCCGGTAGGTGATGGGCTTGCCGTCCCTGCCGACGCGCTTGCCGTCGCCGTTCTTCTTGTAACCCGCCTGGTCGAGCATCCGAGCCGCCTCGGCCGGGTCGTACGTCAGCTTCTGGCTGCCGGACGGCTTCCAGAAGTACTGCGAGAAGCGCGGCGGGATGTACCCCTCGCCCTCGACCGCGTGCCCCTGGAACACCTTGTCGATGATGGCCTTGCGGTCGACGGCCTTGAACAGCGCGTTCCGCACCCGCTGGTCCAGCAGGGACGGGTGGCCGTCGCCGAACTTCTCGCCGTTCTTCGCCTTCGCGCCCGGGTTGGTGGCGAGGGCGTAGAAACGGCGGCCGGGGGCGTCGTTGACCTTGACGTTCTCCGCACCCTGAAGGGACGCAGCCTGAGCGGGCGTCAGGGACGGCGAACCGGCGACGAACGACACCTCGCCCTTGCGCAGCGCCGACACCGCCGCGTCCTGGTCCTTGTAGTAGCGGAAGACCAGCTCGTCGAACTTCGGTGACCCGCGCCAGAAGCTCTTGTTGGCCTTGAGCCGGACGTAGCTGTCGGCCTTGTACCCGGTCAGCACGAACGGCCCGTTGCCCACCACCGGGAAGCTCTTGTCGTTGTTGAACTCGGAGAAGTCCGAGACCTTCTCCCACACGTGCTTCGGCACGATCGGCACGTCGAGCGCGGTCATCGTGGCCTGCGGCTTCTTCAGCTCGATGACCAGCTTGGTGGGGCTCGGGGCCGTCACCTTCTTGAAGTTCCCGACGTAGCTGCCGTTCGCCGTGGCCGCCCCGTCGTCGGTCATCATCTTGTTGAACGTCCACGCCGCGTCCTCGGCGGTGGCCCGCTCGCCGTCCGACCACTTGGAGTTCGAGCGGATCGTGTACGTCCAGGTCAGCTTGTCCGGCGACGGCTCCCACTCGGTGGCCAGGCCCGGGATGGCGTGGTTGTCCTTGGGGTCGTAGTTCGTCAGGTACTCGTACATGAGCCGGTGAATGCTCGTACTGAGCAACCGGACCGCCAGGAACGGGCTGAGCGAGTCCACGCTCTGCGCCACCGCCACGGTCAGCACCTTCTTGCCGTCGTCGGCCGCCCGAGCCTGCCGGGGCGCCGGGTCGAGCGGGGTCGCGAGACCGGCGGTGAGGGTGAGCGCGGCCGCCCCGGCCATGGCTGCGAGCCTGAGGCCGCGCGGGAGGCTGCGTGTCTGATCTTTCGTGCCCATGGTCGGACCTCGCGTCATCGCTCGGACGGGAAGGACGGCTGATCAGGTGTCAGGTTGATCAGGGTGATCAGGTGTCAGATGGATGATGAGTGTGTCTATCAGCGGCCATCTCTACGCGTCAACGGCGCATTCACCCCTTGTGGCCTGCGGAAATAACGAATTGGCGAGCTTTTCATGTCCATTGGTCGAGACCACTGACGCCCTCCTGGCCAGGGCCTGGCAACGGATTTCGCCCCGGAACGCGCCGTGGCCCGCGCCGAGTGGGAACGGCGCGGGCCACGAAGGGGACCGGCCCCTCGAAAGGGGCCGATCGGGTGAGGCGATTACTGCGACGGAGGCGGCGGTGGCGGCGGGGTCTGTCCGTCGGGCTGCGCGGGGTGACCCGGCTGCCCGGGCTGCGGGTACCCGTAACCGGGCTGACCGGGCTGACCGGGCTGACCGTGTTGCGGGTAGCCGTAGCCCGGC